>CAYRSG010000029.1:0-21865 GCA_964426905.1 uncultured Clostridium sp.
TAACCTCAGCTCTGTCTGTTATCGACTGCGGGATTGTTACTCCGATTTTTTCGGCAGCGTCGGTGTTTACAGTAATCTTGCTTTCAGTAAGAGTTTCGTAAGGGATAGACTTGATATCCTCGCCCTTTAATACCTTCGCAGCCATAACTCCTGCTTTTTTGCCCAAATCTATGTAGTCAATTCCGGCGGAAGCGATACAGCCGTTTCCAACCTGCTCCTCCTCGCTTCCGAATACGGGAATTTTCTTAGCCGTCGCCTTTTCGATAAGCACCGGAAGGTTCGCTACGACCGTATTGTCCGTCATGTTCGAAATGCAGTCAACCTCGTTTACAAGAATATCAACCGCCTGCGGAATCTCCGCCGCGTTAGTTATACCCTTTTCAACCAGCTCAAAGCCGTACTCGCCGACCTTCTCCTTGTAGCTCTCAATCGTAGAAACAGAGTTTGCCTCGCTTGTTGTGTAAAGAATACCTATCTTCTTAGCGTCCGGGAGCATTTCGCGGATTAATTTCAGCTGTTCCTCAACGGGAAGCATATCCGATACTCCGGTGATACCGTCCAATGCTTCCGTTTGGCTTGTTGCCAGCTTAGCGGCAACCGGGTCGGAAACCGCGTTGAAGATTACGGGGATTTTCGCTTCGTAAGCTGCGTTGTAGCAAGCCTGCGCCGACGGCGTGGCTATGCCGCATACCAAATCCATGCCCTGCGACACGAACTGCTGCGCTATCTGCGTGTTTGTAGCGTCGTCGCCTTTAGCCGACTGCTCTGTCATCTCATACTTAATGCCTTCCGAGTCAAGTCCCTGCTTGAAGCCCTCGCGGCAGTTATCCAAAGACGGATGGTCTGCGTACTGCAAAACGCCTATTTTGTATGTATCGCCTGCGTTTATATCAGTAGAGCCGGTTTTGCTGCCGCAGCCTGCCAGCACTCCGGCGCACATAAGCGCCGCGATTCCCATTGCCATTGCTTTTTTCAGATTTTTCATTTTTACATCTTCCTTTCTTTGAAACAGAAACAGAAAAGCCCTTGTCAACGAACAGCTGACAAGGGCATAAAAATCATATTAAAATACGCTCTTCTGTTCTCATCTCATCTAATCTGTATATATTATACTAAATTGCATGTTATTTTGTCAATAGTAATTTTATAAATTTCAGCGGTATTTGAATAAAACCGAAAATTACGGTTTTAGGCGTGCGCGTCCGCACACCGGCTGAAATCTTCGATTTCAGCCAATCTCAGAACAGAGAAAATAAAAAAGTTCCTTGCGAAACTTTTTTATTTTGAGCAAACTGACGTGCATGTCGTCAGTTTGCAATTCGCGCCTGCGGCGCCTCGGTATCCGCGAGCCTTGCGGATGACGAAGAAGCAGGGGGATCCAAGGGTGGATAAGTTCACCATGGTCGTTTAAAGGGGTTTCCAAAGGGGGGGAAATCGAAATTCCCCTTTGGGGTTTTGCTTCTTTTTGCCGCAAAAAGAAGATTATAAAACTGATTTACCGCCTTGTGTTTTTATTTGACGATTTGAATAATATCGTCGCCGGGATTTACATTTTCGCCGCCTGTAATATTTATTTCGGTGAAATCATCGCTGTTGCATACAATTATCGGAGCCGTGACCCTATATCCGCTTTTCTTAATTCCGTTTATATCGAACGTCATAAGCAGGTCACCCTTTTTAACCCTTGCGCCCTCTTCAACCTTTACGTTAAAGTTCCTGCCCTTTAAGTTGACTGTGTCGATTCCGACATGAATTAAAATATTGGCGTCATTATCGGCGGTTATGCCTATGGCGTGATGTGTTTCGGCAATATTGTCAACAACGCCGTCAGCGGGGGAGAATACCTTTCCTTCGGACGGCTCAACGGCAGCCCCTCTGCCGAGTATTCCTGCAGAGAATACGTCGTCTTTGACGTTTTCGAGAGGAATCAGTTTTCCTTTAATCGGGGACGCGAGCGTAAGAGTTTCTCCGCTGCCTGACGGAGACGTTTCGCGCTCTGTCTGAATACTGTCGGGGGAAATGTCATAAGCGCTCAAATCGTCACTCGCGCTGTCAGCCATAAAATCCTCAAGATTTGATTTTATAACGGTTACGCGCGGACCGTAGATTACCTGAATTCCGTTGCCTTTTTTAATAATTCCCGCGGCTCCGCTTTCTTTAAGAAGCGCGTCGTTCACTTTGGAGCTGTCCCTTACGGTTATACGCAGTCTTGTCGCGCAGCAGTCAACGTCGGAAAGATTATCCTTTCCGCCCAGACCCTTTAGTATGAGAACCGACGCCGTGTCTGCCTTGCCGCTTTCCTTTTCTCTGCGCGCGTTTACGTCAGCCCTTGTATAGAGCTTTGTCTCTTCGCTGTCTGCTTCGCGTCCGGGCGTCTTGAGGTTGAATTTCTTTATCATGAATGTGAAAACTCCCCAGTATATAAAGAAGTACACTATGCCGACAAGCACGATATAAATCCAGTTTGTTTTTGCGTTGCCCTGCAAAATTCCGAAAAGCGTCATGTCGATAAGTCCGCCGGAAAACGTCATTCCGACGCCGACGCGGAATATGTGCATAAGCATAAACGAAAGTCCCGCGAGGACACAGTGAACTATATACAGAACCGGCGCGACAAACAGAAACGTAAATTCAAGCGGTTCCGTTATACCGGTCAGTATTGAGGTAAGCGCCGCGCTCAAAAGCAGACCGCCGACAGCCTTTTTCTTTTGGCTGCGCGCGCACTGATAAATCGCGAGAGCCGCGCCCGGCAGTCCGAATATCATAAACGGGAACTTACCCGCCATAAAACGCGTAGCGTTTACGGAAAATTCTGTTGTGGAGGGGTCGGCGAGCTGAGCGAAGAATATATTCTGTGCGCCGTTTACGAGCTGACCGCCGATTTCCATAGAGCCGCCGACATTTGTCTGCCAGAAGGGCATATAAAAAACGTGATGCAGTCCGAACGGAATAAGCGCACGTTCGATTATGCCGTAAATCAGCGTGCCGATATAGCCCGTGTTCTGAACAAGATTTCCGAGAAGCGATATAAATTTCTGAATATACGGCCATATAAAGTACATAAGTATTCCGACGCCGAGAAACACTACCGCTGAGATAATCGGAACAAAACGCGTTCCTCCGAAAAACGACAGCACCTGCGGAAGCTGAGTTTTATAGAATCTGTTGTGGAGCGCCGCCGTGCCGAGACCGACGATAATACCGCCGAACACTCCCATGTTAAGCGAATAAATGCCAAGCACTCTCGCCGTAGCTCCGCTAAGCTCCAGACCTTCCTCAAGAGCCGCGCTCGCCAGCGTCATAGCGTCCACGCTCATGCTGCCGCTTCCGTAATTTACGGCTATAAGCGCACTTATGGCTGTATGCATGATTAAAAACGAGATTACGCTTGCGAGAGCCGCAACCTCTTTCTCTCGCTTTGCCATACCTATCGCGACGCCTATCGCGAAAAGCAGCGGCAGATTGTCGAATACTACGTTTCCCGCGGCGCTTATAACGCTCAGGATCCCGTGAATTACCGTTCCCGGTCCCATGAAGCCGTACAAGCCGTAGGCGCGCAGCATTGTTTCGTTTGTAAACGAGCTGCCTATGCCCAGAAACAGTCCGGCAACAGGCAGAATCGCTATCGGAAGCATAAAGGAGCGTCCGACTCTTTGCAGGACTTCAAATACCTTATTATCTTTCAAGTTGTTTTCCTCGCTTTCATTGCGTTTTTAGTAGTTTATGCTTCTTTGCGCAATTTATACAACCGGAATAGGCTGTATTTAATAATTTGCATTGACAATCGGTTGAATATAATGGTATAATATAGGTATTGATTAATCATTTAAGGAGAGGAAGAATATGGGATACTATTTTGACGACAGCCAAAGCATCAACGCGATTGAAGGCACAGACCCGAAGTCGATAATTTCCGCGCTGGCTTACAGATACACGGGTCAGAATCTGAAGCACGGCTATTGCTACCGAGCGTATACGAACAACGGTATTGTCCGCACTACAGATTACAGATACCTTGTTGATTTTAACAAGATTTATCCTGACTCGAAGGACAAGGACTGCGTGTGGGCGTTCACAAAGTTCTATTCGGAGGGAAAAGCATCGTTCGGATGGGACGTAAACTGCTTCGGACCTATGGTTATATATGTGAACGGCAGCGTGGTTTATAAATCCGATATATTTAAGGAGAGATATTCGGAGACGGCGACTCGTATATTCCCCGAGGTAGAGAAGGGCTGGAACGATATAAGAATTCAGTTTAAGAAAACAAAGGCGGGGTTCGGCGGTCAGTTCGGTACGTGGATAGGAAAGTGGGATATGTACACTCTTATGCCGACAAAGGAACGCGGCGGTCAGGAAGGCTTTGTGTTCACGGAGCTTGTAGGCGACGATTATGCGCCGGAATTTGAAATGGGCATGAGCGAGGCTGATTTTGACAAGAAGCTCTATCCTGTTAAGGACTGGACGGCGGACGAGCTTTCAAAGGGACAGTTTACCCGTATGTACGGCGCTCCCGAGGGCAGATACGCCGTAGGCTACACAAAAGCGTTTTTTGACGATACAAAAGATACAAAGCATAAATTCACTCTTGATTCGAAGGGCGAAGCGTACGTTTATTTAAATAAGAAAGAAGTTTTTCATTCTAAAGGCGGGGAAAAAACGTTTGAGGTTGACCTTCCGTTCGGCGAATATGATTTGTATGTAAAATGCGTATGCGGCGGCTCCGACTGGGGATATACGCTTGACTGTCACGGCGCGAAGCTCTCGAGCGCGGCGCGCGTGCAGGGTACGGACGACGTGTGGATGTATATAGGCGCGTTCGACGCGGACTATGATTTCCCGTTTGACGATGCTTCCGATATGCTTCATGTCGTCGGCGAGCCGAAAACCTACTGGAGAATTGACGCGCCCGACACGTTCGTAAGACCGTATAACGCGTGCGAGTATTTCGGACACTGGAATTATCCTCTGGGAGTTACGCTTTACGGACTTCTTCACACAGCGCTTGTGCTTGAGTCGGAGGACCTGCAGAATTATATACGCGACCATGTTCAGCTTTGTATCGATTCGTTTGATTACGCTCTCTGGGACAAGGAGCAGTACGGCGGCGCCACAGGAATACATAATCTTCTTACAAGTATTGACAGCCTCGACGACTGCGGCTCGTTCGCGTCAATGATGCTGGAGGTTCATAAGTATCTCGGACTGAGAGATGTGAAGAAGGTTGCCGATTATGTCGGAGATTATATTTTCAATCATCAGGCGAGACTTGAGGACGGTACGTTCTTCCGTAAGGAAATGATGCACCATTTCCATAATCAGACAATGTGGGCGGACGATTTATACATGAGCGTGCCGTTCCTGTCAAGATATTATAAATTTACGGGAGATCAAAAGTATGCCGACGACGCGGCAAATCAGTTCTTCGGCTTTAAAAAGCGTTTGTTTATGCCCGAGGAAAATATTATGTCGCATGTTTACGATTTCAAGTATGACACAAAGACAAACGTCCCGTGGGGACGCGGCAACGGCTGGGTTGTATTTTCCATGACGGAGCTTCTTGAGGTTCTTCCCGAGGATCACCCAAAAAGAAACGACCTTATAGAATTTCTGAACACGCTCTGCGAGGGTTATCTTAAACTTCAGGACGAGGAGGGAATGTGGCGTCAGGTGCTCAACGACAGCGAATCATATCCCGAAACATCATGCACGTCGATGTTCATATACGCTTTTTCGAGAGGAGTCCGCTTCGGCTGGCTCAGAGAACCCGAAAAGTATGTAAAGTCGATTTACAAGGCTTGGGAAGCGATTTCAAAAACAAGCGTCGACGACAAGGGCAACGTTTACGGCGTGTGCCGCGGAAGTGAATTCTCGTTTATCCCCGATTATTATAAGTATGAGCTCGGATGGCGTCTTAACGACACTCACGGCACAGGCATAGTAATGCTCGCCGGAATCGAGGTTATAAGGCTCGGAAAATTCCTTGCGGAATAATAGCGCAGACGTCTCCACGCCTTCTTGCCAAAGCGTTGTTCCGATTTAAATTTATGCAGATTAGACAAAGAAAAATGACGAATGAAAATTCGTCATTTTTTTATCGTTAAATTGAACAAAAAACATCTGTTTTTTTTATGGACTTTTTGGCATGTAAGATGGTAATATAAATAAAAACACTTGAATATATTGATAGACTGAACGGCGATTAATGGTGATTTTATACAAATCAAAAAAAAAAATTAATTATTTTTGCAATTTATTCACAAAATCTATTGCAAAATTTCATTAAATAGGCTATAATATATTCATGACATTTTATCTTTTGTGCAAATTGCAGAGAGAACATGCTTTTTTTCGTATTTTGTGCAAAAAGTAAAAAGATAATAAACTTTAGGGAGGGTCAACTATGGCTAAAGCTCAAAAGATTGCGCTTTCTAAGGAAGAGAAAGCCGTAATCGCCAAGAAAAGAAGGGCTCAGATTTTCAGAGACAGATGGGTATATCTGCTTCTGCTGCCCGGTTTTTTGTACTTTATTATTTTCAAAATTGTACCGATGTGGGGTATCCTTATTGCTTTTAAGGATTATTATCCCACGACGAAATTCTTCGGTTCGGGTCTGACGAAAAACTGGATTGGATTTGATAACTTCGTTCAGTTCCTCACGGACTCAAGCTTCTGGCAGCTCTTGAAAAATACGCTTATTATTTCGGGTATGAATATTATATTCTTCTTCCCGCTGCCTATTATTCTGGCGCTGCTTTTGAACGAGATGAAGGTTCAGTGGTATAAGAAGGTTGTACAGACGCTTGTTTACGTGCCTCACTTCGTATCGATGGTTGTCATCGCGTCTATTACGTTCATGCTTGTAAAGACTCCGTCTTCCGCGTCTCAGAGCGGCGGCGCTCTTTACGAAATCATTAAATCGCTGACCGGTAAGGAGATGCAGGCTCTCGGCGGCGGCTGGGCGATTTACTGGGTATTGCTTATACAGAATATCTGGAAAGAGACCGGCTGGGGAACGATTATCTTCCTTGCGGCCTTGGCGGGAGTTGACGTCGAGCAGTACGAGGCCGCCATCGTTGACGGCGCAAGCCGTTTCCAGCAGCTTATCTACATAACTCTTCCCGCGATAACGGGAACGATCGTAACAATGTTTATCCTGCGTATGGGAAGCGTGCTTGACACGGGCTTTGAGCAGATTATCCTTATGCAGAATACATTGAACAGACAGAATTCAGAAACGTTTGATACATATGTTTATCAATACGGTAGAGTTGAGGGTAACTACGGTTATACGACAGCCATCAGCTTGTTTAAATCCATAATAAGTATTATATGTATCCAGACTGCTAACCGCCTTGCCAAGAAGGCAGGACAAACAGGTCTGTTCTAAGAGGGGAGGAGCGTAATTATGATAAGTATTAAAAGAAGAAGTATCGGCGATATCATCGGCGACGTTATAATTTATGCGATAGTTACCCTGTTGGCTATCCTGATGGTAATCCCGTTTATTTACGTTATTGCCGCGTCGTTTGCAAAGGAAAGTGAAATTCAGACAAGACCTATATTCTTTATTCCCGAAAATCCGACGCTTGACGCGTATAAGCAGGTGTTCAGTCCCACGGGAATGGGACCGACGGTACTGCGCGCGCTGTTGATTTCTCTCTGCGTAACGCTTATAGGTACGGTAATTAACCTGTTCTTTACGACAACAATGGCTTACGGACTTTCAAGACCTAACCTTATAGGAAGAAAACCGCTTCTTAACATGGTGCTGCTTACCATGGTATTCGGCGGCGGCATGATTCCTCTGTTCCTGGTTGTTAAGGGTTTGGGTCTTTACGATACATACGCCGCTCTTATTCTTCCCGGATGTATAAGCGCGTATAACATGCTGATAGTGAGAAACTTCTTTATAGACCTTCCGAACGAGCTTGAGGAAGCCGCGGCTATTGACGGATGTACCGAAATCGGAATATTCGCAAAAATCGCGCTCCCGCTTTCAATGCCTATTCTCGCGACATTCGGTCTGTTCTATGCGGTCGGTCACTGGAACAACTACTTCGGAGCTCTTATGTATCTGAATGATTCAAAGAAGTTCCCGTTCCAGCTCGTACTGAGAAATCTCGTAATGCAGACTCAGGATACCTCGACAAGCATGGATGAGCTTCCGCCTGAGGATACGCTGAAGATGGCGGTTATCGTTATCGGTACTGTTCCTATCCTCTGCGTATATCCGTTCCTTCAGAAGCACTTTGCGGCAGGCGTTATGGTCGGCGCGGTAAAGGGTTAATTTAGTGAATTATTGCGATATGGGATATCGCTTAATTTAGAGAAAATTAAAATATTAAAAATGTATTTTAAGGAGGAAATTTAAAATGACACAAACATGGAAAAAGATTGCGGCTGTATCTATAGCGTCGCTGATGCTTACAGGCGCGCTTGCAGGCTGCGGCGGCGGCGGAACAAACTCGATCGATCATGAGAATCCGGTGCTGAAGGTTCAGACAAAGGCGTTCAACGCTGATTCCGCGGCTAACGACAGTCCCGTTGTTCTGGCTCTGGATGATTATCTTGGCGCCGAGCTTCAGTTCACGTGGGTTCCGAACACGAGCTATGACGAAAAGGTTACGACCGCCATGGCCGCCGGCGAATATCCGCATATCATGCTTGTAGGAACAAGGAGCGCGTCCGTTATTCAGGCTTCGAGAGACGGCGCATTCTGGGATTTGACCGATAAGATTAAAGACGCCGATAAGTATCCTAACCTTGCGCTGACAAGCGATGTTGTTAACCATAATATTTCGATTGACGGTCATATTTATGGTATTTACCGCGCCAGAGAGCTTGGAAGAGCCGGCGTTACTATCAGAAAAGACTGGCTTGATAAGTTAGGTCTTGACATACCTAAGACAATCGACGAGTTTTCAAATGTTCTCAAGCAGTTTACAGAGAACGATCCTGACGGCAACGGCGTTAACGACACATACGGCATGATAGTTACGGATTATCTTGACGGTCCGCTGAATAACCTTGCGATTTGGATGGGCGCTCCGAACAGCTGGGGTCTTGATGAAAACGGCGAGCTTAAGCCGGCGTTTATGTTTGACGAATGGAAAGACACTCTTAAGCTGATGAAGAGCTGGTATGACGCGGGTTATATCAACGCGGATATGGCTACTTATTCATCGGATAAATGGAACGAGCAGTTCCTGACAGGTCAGGCGGGCGTTATCATTGACGTTGCCGACAGAGCGAGAAGAGTCGCCGCCAACATTGCCGACCTTAATCCAAACGCAGTCGTAGATGTATTCGGTTATGTTACAAAGGACGAGAACACCGAGCCGAGAACGCTCCCGACAACCGGTTACGACGGATACTTTGTATTCCCGACAGCCTCTATCGCGACGGAGGAAGACCTTGACCTCGTTCTCACGGTAATGGATAAGGCAAACGATCCCGAAGCTCAGAACCTTATGAACTACGGTATCGAGGGCACGCACTATACTATTGACGAGGACGGATATGCGGTAAAGAATACAGATGAGGCTCTTGTTAAGCAGTACAATGACCTCAACCAGTTCGCTACGGGTATCAGAACGGACGGACTTACAACAAAGTATACCGTTGAAGTTGCAAAGAAGATTGAAGAAGTTTACGAGGATAACAAACAGTACGTAGTTGCTAATCCTGTTGAACCGTATATTTCAGACACATATTCAACAAAGGGTCCGCAGCTTGACGCTATCATGGCTGAAGCTAACACGAAATTTATTGTTGGTCAGATTGACGAAGCCGGCTGGGACGCACAGGTTGAAAGATGGCTTTCACAGGGCGGTCAGGGCGTTATAGACGACTATAACGAGGCTTATAAGGAAGACGATTCGGTTAAATAATAATTCACTTTGTTTGTAAACTGAAATTAAATCTGCCGGAATTAATTTTCCGGCAGATTTTTTGCGCTTAAATAAACCGGAAAATGTCCTGTTATATATAAAAAATGCGGATAAATTCTAAATTTTCTCTTAACAACGCCGTTTAATGGTTGAAATATTTGGAAGAATATTGTATAATGGTAAAATAGGCGGGGGTTTATTACTTTTTTACCATGAAAGAGGAAAATTATATGAATAATAAAGTTTCCGTAGTAAAATGCGGCGGCTACGCCGACGTGCGCGGCGCTGTGGAAAAAGCGGTTGACCTAATCGGAGGAATTGAGAAATTTGTAAAAAAAGGCGACAAGGTTGTTATAAAGCCGAATTTTGTTTCAAAGAAAAAGCCGGAGGAAGCGGTTACGACCAATCCGGCGCTTCTCCGCGCGGTTATCGAGCTGTCCGAGAAGGCGGGCGGAATTGTCACGGTTGCCGAAAGTCCCGGCGGACCGTATAATGCGGCGGCTTTAAAAAGCGTGTATACCGTGTGCGGCGCCTATGAGGCGGTTAAGAGTACGAACGCGAAGCTGAATTTTGACACGGGATTTACGGAGGTTTCATACCCTGAGGGAAGGACTGTAAAATCCATACCTATAATAAACCCCATACTTGACGCGGACGTCATAATATCGCTGCCTAAGCTGAAAACGCACGCTATGACGAGTTACACCGGCGCGGTAAAAAATCTTTTCGGCGTAATTCCGGGAACGCACAAAGCCGAACTGCATTTTCGTCTTGACGAGAGAAAAGCGTTTTGCTCGATGCTTGTGGATTTACATGAATGCGTTAAACCGACGCTGTCGATAATGGACGCGGTTTGGGGGATGGAGGGGAACGGACCCACCGCCGGAGTAAACAGGCATATAGGACTTGTAATGGCGTCCGAGAACGCTCACGCGCTTGATTTGGCGTCGTGTTATCTGATAGACTACCGTCCGGAGGAAGTAGATACCGTTCGCGAAGCGATAGAGCGGGGACTTGTTGCGGACAGCGCGGAAAAGCTTGAAATCGAGGGAGAGGATTTAAAGCCGCTTGTGATAAGGGACTTTTTAAAGCCTGAAAGCCATTTCAATCTTTTGAAGCTCATATCGCTTCCCGCGTCGCTGAACGCTTGGGTTGTAAACGCGCTTGCGTCAAAACCTAAGATGAATTACGATATATGCGTCGGCTGCGGCGAGTGCGCGAGGTGCTGTCCGCCGAAAGCAATTGATATGTCGTCGGGCAAGCCTGTTATTAATGAGAAGACGTGTATAAGATGCTTCTGCTGTCAGGAGCTTTGCCCTAAAAAAGCCGTCGGTATAAAACGTCCGCCGCTTAATAGATTTATGATAAAATTTTTGAAATGAGATATAGCATTTGCTTCGCAAATGCGCGACGTCGCTTAAGCTGCGGCGTCACGACGAAGCAGACGCTTTCGCCGCGAAGCGGCAGTCAGTGTCGAGCGGCGACACATTTGCAGCAAGCGACGCCAAGTTCGGATTTTTAATATGCCCGCGGCGTCAATTATATCTATAAACTACGCTTTATAAGGAGAGAATGAAATGTTTAATATAGTGCTTGTTGAGCCGAGGATACCGCAGAACACGGGCAATATCGCGCGTACCTGCGCGGCAACCGGTTCGCGGCTTCACATAGTGCGTCCGACGGCGTTTCAGATTACCGATAAAAATTTAAAACGAGCCGGACTGGATTATTGGCGCCTGTTAAATGTGCGCTATTATGATAATCTCGATGATTTTTTTGAAAAAACGCGCGGCGCGAGGTACTTTTACTCAACGACAAAGGCGCCGCATACATACGTTGAAGCGGAATTTAAAGATAACGATTACATTCTTTTCGGACGCGAGGACGCGGGACTTCCGGAGGAGCTGTTATACGGGCATGAGGAACGCTGTATACGCATACCGATGATCGAGGAGGCGCGCAGTCTTAATCTTTCAAATTCCGTCGCGATAGTCGTATATGAAGCTCTCAGGCAGCAGGGTTTTGAAAATTTAAAGAATTTAGGGCAGTTAACTAAATTTACATGGTAAAGGAGATACGCGATGAGGGATATAAAAATTGTTGTTGACAGCGGAGCGGATATTCCGCCCGAGACCGCCGAAAAATACGATATCGGAATTATATCGTTTCTGAGTCTTTTCGGCGAGGAGCAGTATGTTCAGGGCGTCGATATTACGAATCAAGAATTTTTTGACAAGCTTGAGACTTACGACGGTTTCCCGACTTCTTCTCAAACGCCTTACGGCGATATGTACGATTACTTTAAGGAGCAGTGCGAGAAGCATGAAAGCGTTATATATTTCGCGCTTTCAAGCGCCGCGAGCGGTCAGTATCAGACGGCTAACCTTGTAAGAGAGGAAATCCTCGAGGAAAATCCGAACGCGGAATTTTATATAGCGGACTCGTATAAATTTTCCGTGTATATTGCTGAAACTGCGGTACACGCCGCGCAGATGGCTGCCGAAGGGCGTACGGTAAAGGAGATAATAAGCGAGTGCGAACGGTATATAAAATCGTGGCGGTGTTATCTGCTTGTTGATACTCTAAAATACCTTGAAAAGGGCGGACGGCTTTCAAAGACCGCCGCGTTTGTCGGAACGGCGCTTGATATCAAGCCGATACTTACGATTGAAAACGGACTTGTGGAAAATCTCGATAAGCTGAGAGGCAAGAAAAAACTGCTTGATAAGCTGATTGATAAGATAAAAAACGACCCCGATTTTGATGCGGACGATCCGAAATTTCTCGTCGTTCAGTCCGATGAGAAAAAAGGCGCCGAGGCGCTGGAAAAGCTCAGAAATGAATTCGGCGAGGACTGCGTGGAAATGTATTCGGAGTTCGGACCGCTCATAGGCGCTCATGTAGGGAGGGGCGCGATCGCGATTATTCCGAAGATTATGGCTGAATAGTCATTTAAATACAAAAAAAGGAAGGAAGATAATAAAATGAAATACGTTGTAATTTTGGGAGACGGAATGGCGGATTATCCCGTGGACGCGTTTGACGGCAAGACGATTCTTGAGGTTGCCGAAAAGCCGACGATCGACTATATGGCGCGGCACGGTGAAATGGGTATGGTAAAAACCGTTCAGGACGGCATGAAGCCGGGAAGCGACGTCGCAAATCTTTCCGTTATGGGTTACGATACGAAAAAGTGCTACAGCGGACGTTCCCCGCTTGAAGCGGCTTCAATAGGCGTTCCGCTGAAGGATGACGACGTTACCTTCAGGACAAATCTTGTGACTCTCAGTGATGAAGAAAGCTACGAGGATAAAACAATGCTTGACTACAGCTCCGGTGAAATTACGACAGCCGAAGCCGCCGAGCTTATAAAGGCTGTGGCTGAAGAGCTTAACACCGATAAGATTAGGTTTTACCCCGGCATAAGCTACAGACATCTGTGCGTATGGAACGGCGGAAGCGCTAACGTGGATTTAACGCCTCCGCATGACATTTCGGATAAGAAGATAGCCGACTACCTGCCAAAGGGTGACGGCGCTGAAATTTTCCTTGAAATGATGAAAAAAAGCGAGAAAATTTTAAGAGAGCATCCCGTTAATAAAGCGCGCGTCTCCGCAGGCAAAAATCCCGCCACGTCGATCTGGCCGTGGGGCGAGGGAACAAAGCCGCAGCTTGATAACTTTGAGGAAAAATTCGGTTTGAAGGGCAGCGTAATTTCAGCCGTTGATCTTATTAAGGGTATTGCGAAGTGCGCGGGAATGAATTCGATAGACGTTGAAGGCGCGACCGGCAACTGTGAGACAAACTGGGACGGCAAGGCGCGCGCGGCGCTTGACGCGCTTCTTAACGGCAGCGATTTTGTGTACGTACACATGGAGGCTCCCGATGAAATGGGACATCAGGGAGCGCCGGAGAAGAAGAAATTTGCCGTCGAGGCGATTGATAAAAAGGTTGTTAAGTTCCTTAAAGACGAGCTTGAGAAGCGTGGCATAGACTACCGTATGATGATACTTCCCGATCATCCGACGCCGATAAAGCTCAAGACTCATGTATCCGACCCCGTGCCTTATATCATTTATGACAGCACGGCTGAAAAAGATACAAATCCGGACTTGACTTATACGGAGGAAAACGGTAAAAAGACAGGTATTTATATAGATAAGGGATATACGCTGATGAATAGATTTCTTGATAGATAACATATCAAAGGGATGATATTATGAAAATAAAAAGAAAGTGGATAAAAATCCTGCTGTTTATTCTCGGTCTGGCGGCGGCCGCGGCGGTCGTATATGTATTTCTGCCGAAAATACTGGATGTTGTGGGATTTCTGATAAAGCTGTTCCTGCCGTTTCTTTTGGGCTATCTGTTTTCGCTGGCGGTCAATCCGCTTGCCGATTTGCTGCAGAAAAAGCTGAAAATTCCGCGGGGTTTTTCGGCGGCGCTGGTAATGGTGCTTATAATCGGAATCGTAGGCGGACTATTAACCTTTGCCGTATGGAAGATTTTTGACGAGGTGCGGATGCTGTACACGCAGTTTCCGGCGATTTATGAGAATATCCGGAACGGTATTCATTCTTTCGGCGATAAGATGTCGGCTGTGTACGCCAATCTGCCCGATAATATTCAGCGGGCGTTTACAGCCGTGGGCGACACGATATCGTCAAAGGCGGCGGATTTTATAAATACGAAATCCACTCCCGTGATGAACAACGCGGGCGATTTTGCAAAGGCGCTTCCGAGCGTGTTTGTCGCGGTGGTGGTGTTCATACTTTCCGCGTACTTTATGGTTTCGGAAAACGAGGCTGTAAGCCGGACCGTAAATAAAATGTTCAAGCCGAAATTTATGGAACGGCTCGCCGTCGTAAAAACCGAACTGAAAAAATATCTCGGCGGATATCTGAAGGCGCAGGGTATTTTGATGTTCATAGCATTCGGAATTATGTTCATAGGGCTGAGCGCGCTAAATATAGATTATGCGCTTTTAATCGCTCTCGGAATCGCTGTGCTTGACGCGCTGCCGTTTTTCGGAAGCGGGCTTGTGCTGTGGCCGTGGACCGTCGCCGCGTTCCTCAACGGAGATGTAAAAGCCGGTATAGGACTTATAATTATATATCTCGCGGTTATGTTTACGCGGCGTTTCGCGGAGCCTAAGCTGGTGAGCAGCGGACTCGGAATGCATCCGATATTGACGCTGATGTCCATGTATATCGGCTACAAAACAATGAGTATAGGCGGTCTTATCTTGGGACCGATAATACTGATGCTTATTGTAAGCTTTTATAAGGCGGGAATTTTTGACGCGCCTATACGCCTGTTAAAGTCAATAGGCGTTACGATAAGGAAACAGTTTATTCTGTTTAAAAATTTTTTTGTTAATTTAATGGAGAGTGACTGGGATGAATAAAGAAAAGTTTTACATTACAACCGCGATTGCATACACTTCAAAGAAGCCTCATATCGGAAATACGTATGAGATTATTCTCACGGACGCAATTGCGCGTTTTAACAGATTTATCGGGAAGGATGTATTTTTTCTTACCGGTACCGACGAGCATGGTCAGAAGATTCAGGAAATAGCCGAGGCGGAGGGTATTACGCCCAAGCAGCACGTTGACAAAATCGCGGCGCAGATAAAGGATATAGCCGATATGCTCAACGTGAGCTATGACAAGTTTATCCGCACAACCGACGATTATCACGTAAAGGCGGTACAGCAGATTTTTAAGAAGCTCTACGACCAAGGAGATATTTATAAGAGCGAGTACGAGGGCTGGTACTGTACTCCGTGCGAGTCGTTCTGGACCGAAACGCAGCTCCGCGACGGCAAATGTCCCGACTGCGGAAGAGAGGTCAAGAAGGCTAAAGAGGAAGCGTACTTCTTCAAGATGAGCAAATATCAGGACAAGCTGATGGAATATATTAATACTCATCCGGAATTTATTCAGCCCGAGTCGCGCAAAAATGAAATGATAAACAATTTCTTAAAGCCGGGACTTCAGGATTTGTGTGTTTCGAGAACAAGCTTTTCATGGGGAATTCCCGTGGATTTTGACCCGGGACATGTAGTGTATGTGTGGATTGACGCGCTTTCAAACTACATTACGGCGCTCGGATACACTCCGGAGGAAAAAGGCGAGCTTTATAAAAAATACTGGCCGGCGGATGTGCATATTATAGGCAAGGATATTCTGCGCTTCCATACGATTTACTGGCCGATAATGCTTATGGCTTTGGGCGAGCCGCTGCCGAAGCGGGTATTCGGACACCCGTGGATGCTCGTTGGCGAAGAGAAAATGTCAAAGTCGCGAGGAAACGTGATTTACGCCGAGGACCTCGTAAGACATTTCGGAGTTGACGCGGTAAGATACTATTCGCTCCACGAGATGCCGTTCGCGCAGGACGGAACGATTACCTACGAGGTGTTTATAAGCCGATTTAACAGCAATCTCGCGAATACGCTCGGCAATCTTGTAAACAGAACGGTAGCAATGATAAATAAATATTTCGGCGGCGAGATACAGCCGGGCGACGTCGGGGGCGAGTTTGACGACGACTTGAAATCGACTGCCGCGGGCGCAATCGGAAATATAATGAAGAAGATGGAGACGCTTCATGTTGCGGACAGTCTTGATGAAATTTGGAAGGTTGTTGACAGGGCGAACAAGTATATAGACGAGACGACGCCGTGGGTTCTCGCAAAGAATGAGGAAACGAAGCCGAGACTGGGAACGGTACTGTACAACCTTGTTGAGACGATAAGAATTATCGCCGCGCTGTTAAGTCCGTATATGCCCGAAACCTCGGAGAAAATTGCGGCGCAGATAAGCGCGGAGGATTTGAGCTTTGAGAGTACAAAGTCCTTCGGCGCGACAAAAGCCGGCGCGAAGGTAGGCGAGGCGAAGGTCCTGTTCGCGAGAATTGACGCTGAGAAAAAGATAGAGGAGCTGGAGGCTGAGCTTGGCGAGAGTGAGGAAAAAATTGAAATCGCTCCGTTTAAGGATTATATAGAGTTTGAGGAATTTGAAAAGCTCGATATAAGAGTCGGAAAGGTGCTTGAGTGCGAAAAAGTGCCGAAATCCTCGAAGCTGCTGAGATTTACGCTTCAGGTCGGAAGCGAAACAAGACAGATTCTTTCGGGCATTTCAAAGTATCACGAGCCTGAGGAATTAATCGGCAAAAACGTATTGTTTGTCGCTAATCTGAAGCCGAGAAAGATTATGGGCCTTGAGTCCCGCGGAATGATTTTATCGGCGGAATATGAAGATAAGCTGACAGCGCTCACAACGCTTAACGATATTCAGAGCGGCGCGGAAATTGTTTGATTTCGGCGGTATAAAAAATAGGACTGACGCGGAGGTTTAACGCGTCAGTCTTTTTTGCGCTTATTTTAATGAGTGAATAAATTCTGCGAGTTTAATCTGCTGCTCGTCGGACAGCTTTGAGATTGCAGACAAAAGAAAGACGTTAATTGTGACAGGGTCATCCGTAAAAAATTCCTTCAGTGAGATTTGCAGCGCGTCGCAAAAGTATGACAGTGTTTCGACAGTCGGATTCTTTTTGCACAGCTCAACGTCTCTTAAATAACTTTGCGATATTCCCGCCATATTGGCAAGTTTATTTACGGTTAATCCCTTTTTTTCCCTGAGTTCTTTAATCCTTAAACCAACATTCATAACAGTCCCTCCTCAAATATATTGTATCATTAATAGCGTAAAAAAATTATATCTAAAGAGTTGACATATTATAATTATAGATATATAATATTATCGCTATAACAATAATTTTGGGGGAGAGGATATGGGTATGACGAGGAATAAGAAGATTTTTTTATTGTTTTTTGCGGCGGTATGCCTCGTTTTTCTGCAAAGATTTGCGGTCGGTATATCTTATCATCCTGTAATGGATGATTGGTTTCTCTATGGAGATATATATATAAATAAATGGACCGACTTTATTTTGCCTAACGAAAAGTTTTCAATAAGACCATTGGCGGGCGTCGCCGATATGCTCTTTGTTTCGCCGCTGTTTAAGCATTTATGGGCGGCGGAACTCATTTTGACAATTGTAATGATTGCGGGCGTTTTTCTGATTTTAGATACGCTTATTAAAAATGATTTTTCAGCGGGAGGACTGTTTATTCTGATTTTGTGTATGCTGCCGATGAATATGGAGGCTACGTATTGGATTGCGGCGTCGGTGAGAAATTCATTTTCGCTTTTCTTTACAGGCGTATCATTATTTCTCCTTCAAAAGTATTGTGACGCGGACAAAAGAATATTTGCTACAGCTTACTTTGTCATAGGATTTGGAGCGGTCGGGTTTTATGAGCCTGCCGCCGCGGTATACGCTTTCATGTCAGCGTATATTATTTTTAAGCAGACAGATAAGAAAAAAAGAAAGATTTTATTAATAACGCTGATACATCTTGCCGCGATAGCCGTATACTACATACTTAACAAATCCTCGCTGGAAATCGAGGCGAGAGGGCATATTCTGACTTCAGGTATTATAAAACATACGATTGATATAACGCGCATGGAGGGAGAAATACTGACAAAGCTGAATATGAAGTCGTTAGTATCAGGTTTAAAAAATGGGTTGAATATTATATCGGAAAATAAATTGATACTTCAGATATCGGCGGTTATTGTGTTTTCGGTGTTATTTGCCGTTTTATGCGTAAAGACGTCAGAGAATAAAAGAAGATTCAGTATTAAAAAAGTAATCTGCGGTTTCGCGCTCTCCGCCGCCGGGTTGGCTGTGTTTTATTTGCTGGCGGATACACGTTTTACAATACGCGCTTCGTATTTTTCAATGATAGGAATAAGTATAATAATTGAGGAAATGTTTATGATTATACCATTCAGACAGCGCAGAGCTGTCACAGCCGTTGTATCGGCGGTCTGCGCGTTTGTATTTGCGGCGTCGGGTATAGGTCAGGCACAGATGTATCGGAAAACCTCGCTGACGGATACCGATATTGTAAATCAGATGCTGGAGCTTGATACGGAAGGATATATTACGAATGTTAATAAAAACACGTATTTGCTCGGAGCGGTATCTTATTATAATAATGTAGACAGCGTAGAATGGTTTGAAAGTATTCGCGCCGCCGCCGGCGGATACGCCGATATAACAGGAGTTATGCGCCATATAACGGGAGTGAGCGATACAAATAATATTATGCCGGTAAAGGACGGCGATATTATAAATCTCGGAATATATAATGCTAGTCCGCAAAAGTGTATATTTTTCGCGCTTGACGGGGAATTGAAAGTACATAACGCATATCTTCGGGAATATGAAAACGGCTTTGAGATTTCTTACGCCGACGGGGAAGCGTACGGGTATTTAAACAGGGCAGAAGAAAATAATTACATATTAGAGATAAAAAAGACTGAGAATTAAATCTCAGTCTTTTCCGCACCTCATGATATCGTCAAACCGTAATATTTACCGTTCTGTCCGAATCGTTCCATTCCGTTACGCAGCCGAAAGCTTCACTGATTGCGCGTACGGGAACCATTGTTCTGTCATTTATAAGCTGCGCCGCGACGTCAAGCGTAACGGTCTTATCGCCCACCGTCATTTTGTTATCGTTAATTTTCAGCGAAATTACAACTCCGTCCTTTCGCGCCGTAACAGCGAGTGTGCTTCCGTTCCACTCAACCTCGGCGCCGAGCGCTTCGAATATAGCGCGCATAGGAACCAGCGTTCTTCCGTCAATGATTACCGGCTGCCGGTCAAAAGACAATGCGCTTCCGTTAATTTTGACTTCGATCGCATCTTCCGCCTCCGCTACAACGGACGGTTCGGGCTGCTGTCCAAATCGTATGCACTTGCCGCTTTTATAGAACGTATAGCTGTTTGATTTTCCATTGGAGCTGATCATGAGCGTATGAGCGCCGTCCTGCATACCGGAAATATCCATATTACATGTGTAGGGTATTGTATCGGAAGAATGATACCACTGTCCGTCGACTGTGTAATTTACGGTAATATCGGGACGCTTGTCAAAATACGCGAGCGTATAAAGACTTACAATTCCGCCATTTGAAACAATCGTTCCCGCGTCGTTTGCCTTTTGAAAAACAAATTCGGGCGAACCGCCGTACGACCTTATATACGCTCCGCTTTCCGCGGCTTCGCGGAAAATAGCGGAAGATGAAGCGTAGTCGGTTATATCGTACTGCTCGCTGCTGTCCTCGTTTGAATCGTGACGCGAGTTAAAATAATTTATCATTTTAATCTGAGGATATTTCATCGTCAGATACCACATCATATTTCTCATTCTCGGCTCGTTCCAGCCCGTGTAGTCGTCGCCGTACCCGTTATATCTCGCTATTCCGCCCTCGCTTATCATAACAGGCTTTTGGATATTATTATCGCGCATAAACTCCATCAACGGTTTTATTCTGTTTGTCGGCCATGAATAATCGCCCGTCATAAAATATATGGAATCTTTATACGCCGTATTTTTATCGTTTCTGAAATATTTTGTCATATAGCTGCTTACGCCTACCCAGTCGACATATTCGTCGCCGGGGTAATAGTACTCAAACGGTCTGTCAAGCGCGCCTATGTCGTTCGGCGACCATACCACACCGAAATTCGGGTATTCATGTATCATATTCGCGACGTTCCTGAAAACGGATATATAGACGTCCGGCTCGTTGCCGAGCGAGGAGCAGTTCATTTCATTTGCAAATCGAATAAGCATCGGCTTATTGTAATTGTTCAGAGTCTCCAGTACGCGGCGTATCTGATCGTAATCTACGTTATTCATATCATATATAGTCCAGCCTATCATTGATATGACGTTATCCCCGCTAATCATTGTATTAGCCGGATAGTACAGATCGTTTTGTCCCATATCCTGTATATATGTAAGATACGAGCCGAGCGGCTCATAGGGCGCGGCGTTTTCAGCCACCATACCGATATACGCTCCCGCGGACGGTTCAAATTTCGCTCCGTAATACGGCGCCGTGCTGACATGGGCTTCCGCGTAAAGCTCAAAATCCGTTTCCGTCGCCATGTCCGTGCGCTCGTTTAAAAGCGCTCCCCAGTCGGGCTGAGGAAAATAATATGCGCCGGCGGTGATTCCCGCCGTAAGCATAATACTTACCGTCGTAAAAATTGCTGTTATTCTTTTTTTCATATTTATTCTCCTTTTTGATAAATTGTAGTTTTATAGGCGCGCGGATGCGCGCCTATAAAATTGTAATTAACCGCGTTAATTAAACGTAAACGTCTTTGTAAGCGGTTCTTCAGACTCTTCAGTCTGCAGGAACTCTCTGAGTTCGATCGTAACGGGCGCGGATTTATCCTTAACCTTGTAAGCCGTCTGAACGTCTATAGATTCGCCGGACGGTACGTTTTCGCCCATTGAAAGCAGCTCAACGCCTTCAACTCCGTAAACCACGGCGGAAGCAAGCTCGCCGCCGTTCTGCGTCGCCGTTACTTCATATAAGCCTGTGAACGACTGAGGCTGATCGGTTTTGTTCTCAAAATTAAACGATACGATAACAACGTCGTCATCCTCATAGCTTATGAGTTTAGCGTCGTCGATAGAAACCTCGGCTCCGCCAAGCTTGCCTTCATATTCATTTTCGGGTGAATCCGACCGGGCTTCCACTCCGTCGACAACTTCCATATCTACCTTTTCGGAATACGCCTCCGAGACGTCGACAGGTTGGGCGCTTGCCGAAGAAGAGTCTAAGGAAGCGGCGTTGTCCGTACTTGTTTTTTTATCGCCGCATCCCGCGGCTGCCAGAGCAAGAATAAGCGCCGCCGTTATAATAATTAAACTTTTTTTCATGTTCACATTCCTTTCTTATATATAAAAGTTACACAGATATACTACCACAGCGAGGCTAAAAAATCAAGAGTATTATAAAAATTTCATAATCTATTTGTAAAGAATTCAATGATAGGTGACACATTTAATAAAATAATTCCATCAATGA
>CAYRSG010000030.1:0-6620 GCA_964426905.1 uncultured Clostridium sp.
TAAACTAAAATTTACCGCGGTATTCACTTTTCCTGTGAACAAGACATATTATACATTACGGACGCATTCGTCTGAATTTTATAAAAGGAGTTGTTACAAATGTCAGAGATGAATAAGCCGTGCTGTCCGTATCCGCGCTGCGGCTGTGTGGGCTACGGTTACGTACCCGTACAGCAGATGGAGGAGACATACGACGCCTGCACGGGACTTTATCAGGGGACGGTATTTCCGGAGCTTGACTTAGATATATGCGAATACGGAAAAGTGTGCAAACAGTGGGGAGGCGGTATGGAATGAGCTGTGAAAGAACGGAGCTGCTGGAGCGGATACAGCGCTGCAATTTCGCGGCGTACGACATGCTGCTTTACCTCGATACTCACAGCGAGGACAAAAAGGCTTTCAAAATGTTCGGCGAGCTTGTTAAAAAGACAAATGAGCTCAAATGTGAGTATGAAAAGGAATTCGGTCCGCTAAATCAATTTACGTCGGCTATGCAGGAGAGCTTTAATTGGCTCGACAATCCATGGCCGTGGGAAAAGGAGGCTAATAAGTAATGTTTTCGTATAATAAATTTCTTGAATTTCCCGTACGCGTGAAAAATCCGAATCCGAAGCTCGCCAACATCGTTATAACACAGTATGGAGGTCCTTTCCGCATTTGATAAAATCACGGTCTGCATATAATCCGCAGAGAATCCGCGCCGTCGCCCGTTTTGATTATTTCCGAAATAAATTCCCTTGCCGCGGCGTTTTTTTTGATTTGAGGCGCTGAAGGGTCTTTCAGAAGAGATATAGTATTTTTTACGTGTTTATTTCCCTCCGGCGCCGTTTCGTTTCCGTTGCTTTCGGTTTTTTTTATCTGTAACAGTAAAGCGTCGATTTCCGACCGTATCCGCCGCTTGTTATCGCGGTATTCTTCAATTGTGTCAACGCCGTTTTCATACGATTCCTTAACGCGCCTGAGCTTGTTTTGCGCGCGGCGCAGCTGACGCTCGTATATGTCTGCGGAGGAATCGGTTTTCAGCGAAGCGGTTATATTGGTTTTTATTTCAAATCGGAGCAGAGAACTAAGACGATCCAGAATAAATTTCTCAGCCGCGGCGGCTTTTATTCCGCCGTTTCCCTCGCAAGTCCCTCTGTTTTTGTTTGAACAGTAAAAATATCCTCCGCAGTTTACCATTGCGCCGCCGCACACGCCGCACCGCATAAGTCCGGCAAGCCAGTGACTTATACTGTCGCGGCGCTTATACCATTTTCTGTATTTCTCCTTTTGCTCCGCCATTCTGCGCTGAACGCTGTCCCATAATTTTTTGTCTATGAGCGGTTCGTGCGCGCCGTCGGAAAGAATAACTCTGTTTTCGCCGTCCGACTGCGTCCACCTTATTTTGCCGATATATACGGGGTTTGTAAGCCAGTATTCAACAGTTCTGTTTTCAATAAGATTGCCCATTTTTGTGCGTACTCCCGCGGCGTTCAGATTTTTAGCTATGCGAAGCATTCCCGCTCCGCCGCCGTACCACTCGAAAACCTGCTTTATAACGGCGCTCTCCCCTACCTCCGGCACAAGAGACTTATTTTTCATTTTGTAGCCGAACGGCGGATGTGAAAGAGGCTCGCCGCGCTTCGCCTTTTCCGCCATGCCGCGTCTGACTTCCTCGGCGAGATTGATGCTGTAATACTCGTCCATCGCTTCAATCATCGCTTCAATCAGCACCGCCATTTTATCGTCGCCGAGATTTTCGCTGACGGAAATCACTTCGATTCCGAGCTGTTTGCGAAGCATTGATTTATATACGATGCTGTCCTCGCGGCTTCGCGCGAAGCGGCTGAATTTCCACAGCAAAATCGCGTCGAAAGGCTTTGGCTTTGTTTTGGCTTCTCCTATCATTCGCATAAACGACGGACGTTTATCCGCCGTTTTGCCGCTTATTCCTTCGTCCATAAAAATATATTCCTCGGGCAGAATGTAACCGCCGCGCCGCGCGTAATCCTTTATTGCCCGAAGCTGTGATTCGGGGCTGTATTCCGTCTGGTCTTCCGTGCTGACGCGTATATATGCCGCCGCAGTTTTCATTTTAATCACCTCGGTTATATGTATGAAAACGAAAAAAGGTATAGGACAAAAATTTACCGTCATATACTGAATCGGAGGCGGGAGTATGGAAAAAAATGAAATCGGCGATGCGTGTTTCTTTGTTTCGGCGGATAAAAAGAGAGGCGCGAGCGGGACGTATTGGGAAAGAATAAAACCGTCGCTTGCGAGCGCGCGAGAATATCTGTCCGACGGCGCGCGTCACGCCGAATGGCAGAAGCGTCATGAGGAAAAGGCGCTGTCGGAATATTACGGCGCCGGCGTCGCCGTGAGCTGTAATTTTAAGAACGAATTGTCATAGAAAATCATTTTCTCTTGAAAAATTATAATATTTGTGATAAAATAGTATACATAATACAAATTAAGGAGTTTTTTAGTGTGAAAAATCATACTAATTAAATTTAATTGCCGCTTAACGCCTTATCTGCCCACGATACGCGTTAAAGATTTTCAACTACTCTTTGTGGGCGGAAAGGCTATGGAAATTACTATGGAACTGCACGAATCAGGCGAAATGTATCTGGAGACAATACTCATTCTGAAAAATCGTTTCGGATACGTTCGCTCAATAGACATCGCAAACGAAATGGGCGTCTCAAAGCCGAGCGTAAGCCGCGCGATTTCCCTTCTTAAAGAAAACGGATATATCACGTTTGACCCCAACGGCATGATACTGCTCACGGACAGCGGAAAAGCCGTTGCCGATAAAGTATATGAAAGACATCTGTTTCTCACGGATTTTCTTACCTCTATCGGCGTCAGCGAAGATACCGCCGCTCATGACGCCTGCAAGATAGAGCATATCATAAGCGACGAAACATTTTCCGCGCTGAAAAATACGCTGGATTTAATAAAGTAAAAAACCGGCGGACGCGAATAAAACAGTATGCCGGTCGAAAATTTCAAAACCGATTTCCGGCTTTAAATTTCCGTTTTTGGGGCGGAAATAATTTATATCGCGTTAATCAAAAGAGTATGATTTATATTATCCGTTAGGTTTAAGAATTTTTTTGATTTTCTGCTTCAGCGTCAGGTACGCGAGCTTCGCTTTCGAGGTTTGTTTCGCGACGTCCGCCTTTGCTTTTGCGTTTATCATTTCCGTAAATTTTTGCGCCATAAGGTAGTAAACGCGTTTTTTATAGTGGTTGATGCTGTCGTTGAAATCATCGTCGGACGTTATGTATTCGTTTACGTCGAACAGCGTGACGTTTTCACAATCCGCGAATTCCGTTCTTACGGCGGCGTTGTATTTTTTGTGGTCGTTATGGCGGTCTTTCCACGCTTCGAGCGTATTATATTTGTACTCTCTCTCGCAGCCAAGAAGTATTACGAGCTGCGTATCGGGCTGTATATGCTCATATATAAAGCGCAGATTTTTCGCCGTTTCCTCCGGAGTAAGTCTGCCCAAAAACTCATATTCTTCGGAAATTTTCTGTAAATCCTCCGTTTTGAAATCACAGTTAGCCGTGTAAACTTCCTTTTTGAGATATTTATCCCACATATTTTTATCGGTCATCGGGTAAATATACTCCCCGAACGCGAAAATCTGTCCGCCGTCTTTTTTTCGGTAAAGTCCGAGGTTCGCGTCGGTAAGTATGCTTATAAAAATCAAACCGTATTTATTTTTGTAAATGCTCGCGGGGAACATTTTGCTGTCGCATATCGGCAGCGCGCAAAGCTCCTTTATCTGCGCTTCCGTAATCGAATACGACTCGACTATCTGGGACGTGTGATTCATCCCTTCGATCGCCACGCCGAGCGACTGCCGCTCGCGGCTGACGTATGTAAACTCGCAGTCAAACATATCCTCGTTTTTTATGAACGAGAATATCTGATTAAGGTCGCACGGACCTTTCATAAGCGCCTTAAAGTCCGCGTTCTCAACAGAGTCAAGCTCATTTTCAAAAGCGCCGCCGCTTTTATTTATCCAAGTCGCCGGCGGCTCGTCTTTTCCGATTTTTACCGACACATCTCCGACTATATCCAGCTCCGGAAAGCCGAGCTTTTCATAAGCGTACTGCTCCAGTCCCATACCGAGCGTGCGGCAGGAAAAAAGAAAATGGATAAGCCTGTTATTTTTGACGGCGTAAAAGCCGACTATTCCGTAGTCGCCGTATTTATCGTACGCCGTAACGTAACCGCAGCGCGCGCCGTTATCCTCAAAAAGCGATTTAAGTTCCTCTTTTGACGAGCGTACCTTCGTGAAATTAAGCTGATTCGCGCGGAAAATAAGATCGTGAATCCTATCGAGATGCTCCGCGCAGTCGGTATGAAAATCAACATGAATATTGCTTTGACGCAGAAATTCCTCGTTTGAGGACATGCTGTTCTTTACCGCCGTCTTCTTTTCGAGAATTTTATAGCTTTTAAGACGCGACATGCCTTCGTCACGCTTGTCAAGATTTGAGATTTCCTCATACAGCCGCGGAATTTCATCGGGAAGAGCCGTCATTATCTCGGGGCAGTAAAACCTCGCTTCCTCAAGGTTCAAGTGATTGTCGTCGATAAAAAGCGCGTTCGCGGCGCGCAGATTCATCGCCGAAAGCATATTTTTTATACGCTCTCCCTTGGACTCCCAGTTTATCGAATTAAAGACGAAATATTCGTCCATATTCCATTCTTTTAGCTTGTCAATACACGGTTTTTCATCATTTTTTGAGCATATGGAATTTACAATGCCTTTTTTTGAACACATTTTAACCATGTCAATACACTTTTTAACAGGGCGCGCGTCGCCCTCGGACAGTGTTCCCTCCCAGAAGGTATCGTCCAAATCCCATATTATCAATTTTACATCAGAAATATTCATGTTAACCTCCGGCGCGGTAAAATAAAAGGGGCAAAACCGCCCCTTTATAGCTTATCTCAATATAATATCTTCTCTTGACGGACCGTTTGAAACAATCTTAATCGGAACCTCAAGCTCCTTTTCGACAAATTCGATATATTTGCGGCAGTTTTCCGGCAAATCCCCGTACTTTTTAATTCCTCTTATATCGCGTTTCCAGCCGGGAAGCGATTTCAATACCGGCTTAGCGATTTCAAGCTTGTTTGTAGTCGGGAAATCTCTCGTAACCTCGCCGTTAATATCATATCCAACGCATACGGGTATTTCGTCAAGATAACCCAGCACGTCAAGCACGGTAAACGCGACCTGTGTCGTTCCCTGAACGCGGCAGCCGTAACGCGAAGCGACACAGTCGAACCAGCCCATACGTCTCGGTCTGCCTGTAGTCGCGCCATACTCGCCGCCGTCGCCGCCGCGTCTTCGCAGCTCGTCGGCTTCCTCGCCGAATATTTCCGAAACAAACGCGCCCGCGCCGACAGCCGATGAGTACGCCTTTACGACAGTAATAATTTCCTTAATCTCATACGGCGGGATTCCCGCGCCGACAGCGCCGTAGCCCGCGAGCGTTGACGACGACGTCGTCATAGGGTAAATACCGAAGTCGGGGTCTTTAAGCGAGCCGAGCTGACCTTCAAGAAGGATTTTCTTACCGCTCTTTACAGCGTCGTGCATAAATGAAACGGAGTCGATAACGTACGGTTTTATCATTTTGCCGTACTCCTCCAGCGTTTTATAAAGATCCTCCGCGTCAAGCGGCGGTTTATGGTAGACATGCTCAAGCATAAGATTCTTTACCTCAAGCACGTTTTTAATCTTTTCCTTTAGTCTTTCGCCGTCGTCCAGCAGCTCCCATACCTGAAAGCCTATTTTTGAGAACTTATCCGAAAAGAACGGAGCTATACCGGACTTTGTCGAGCCGAACTGACGGTCCGAGAGTCTTTCTTCTTCATATTGATCAAACAGCTTATGATAAGGCATAAGTACCTGAGCGCGTTCCGAAACAACGATATTCGGCTTTGGAACTCCTCTTTTTACAACCTCGTCAATTTCCTTTATAAGCTCGGGAATATCGAGCGCGACGCCGTTTCCTATCATATTCGTTACGTTCTGATTAAACGAGCCTGACGGAAGAAGATGCAGGGCAAATTTTCCGTACTCGTTTATAATCGTGTGTCCCGCGTTCGCGCCGCCTTGAAAACGGATAACGATATCGCTGTCCGCGGCAAGCATATCGGTAATTTTACCCTTGCCCTCGTCGCCCCAGTTTGCGCCTACTATTGCTTTTACCATTAATTTTCCTCCTTGCGTTAATAAGAGCCGCTTATTTTATTTGTTCAATATAAATTGAATTTCAACCGTATCTCCGGAAATAACGACGGTATCCTCTTGCCAGCTCCATGTGTAATCGGTTCCCACATACATTCCGCCGAAGCTGTCCACAACCTTACCGTCTTTGTCGAGACAGTTGAAGTTTACGGAGACAGCGCCTTTGCCTTCAAGGAAGGTGCGCAGCTTAAATGTCACGACATAGTCGCCGCTGTCGTTTTTATCTATGTTCAGGATTTGAAAATCTCTCATATAATGAGCTTCGCGCTCAGCGGCGGCGTCATATTTTATTGAATACCGTCCGGCAGACTCTGAAGCGGGTTCGGTTACCGGCTCCGCCGTGGGTTCGGGCGAG
>CAYRSG010000030.1:6720-20488 GCA_964426905.1 uncultured Clostridium sp.
ACCTCCCTCGCGTCGCCGTCCCATTTTACATCGCAGCCAAAGCTCTCCGATACCGCCCTTATCGGCACAAGCGCGCGGTCGCCGATAATCTGCGGCGGCACGTCAAGAGTAATAGTTTCGCTTTTCGGCGCGGGAATTTCCGCTCCGTTTACAAAAGGCGCAATACCTTCGGTAATTACTACTTCATTACTGCCGACTGTCATTGAAACAATCTTAAAGTCTTTAGTCGCGTAAATCGCCTGTGTTTCGCCATCCCATTCAACCGTCGCGCCCAACGCCTCGAATATCGCGCGCATTGGCACAAGAGTACGTCCGTCAATAATCTGCGGCGGCACGTCAAACTCTATTTCCCGTCCGTCAAGCGTTACCTTTACGTCGTCCTCGCAGCGTACGGCGGTAAAGGACGCAAGAAGCATCGTTACCGATATAATAATAGAAAACAGCTTTTTCATTTTATTCACCTCTGATTTTAAAATATTGGTTATACGTTTATTTCCACTTCTATTCCAAGCAAATCCTTATTCTTTTCCAGTACGGGATTTACGTACTCTCTGAGGAAATCCTCCGTCTGCTCGGGAGCGCGTCCGACGTAGTTTTCCGGCTTCATAACCGCGTTAATCTCGTCGAGCGTGAGTCCGAACGCGGGATCCGCCGCGATTAATTCGGCAAGATTATTTTCCTTGCCCTCAATCTTAACGGTCTTGCCCGCCTCCATAGAGTAAACGCGGATTTTTTCATGTAAATCCTGTCTGTCGCCGCCCTTCTTAACGGCGTCCATCATAATATTTTCCGTCGCCATAAACGGTATTTCGCGCATGAACTGCTGATATATTACCTTGTCATACACAACAAGTCCGTCGACGACGTTGATGTACAGGCTCAGTATCGCGTCAACCGCCAAAAACGCCTCGGGAACGGATATTCTCTTGTTCGCGCTGTCGTCGAGAGTTCTCTCGAACCACTGCGTGGACGCCGTAATCGCGGGGTTTAAAGCGTCCACAATTACATAGCGCGCCAGAGAGCCTATTCTCTCGCTTCTCATCGGGTTGCGCTTATACGCCATTGCCGACGAGCCAATCTGCGATTTCTCGAACGGCTCTTCAATCTGCTTTAAATGCTGAAGAAGTCTTATATCGTTCGAGAACTTATACGCGCTCTGAGCGATAAGGCTCAGAGTGTTGAGCATCTGCGAGTCGAGCTTTCTCGGGTATGTCTGCCCGCTTACCGGAAAAACCTCGTCATAACCCATCTTCGCGGCGATTTTTCTGTCAAGCACTCTGCACTTTTCATGGTCGCCCGCAAAAAGCTCTAAAAAGCTCGCCTGTGTGCCTGTCGTACCCTTGCAGCCGAGAAGCTTCGCCTTGGAGAGCTGATAATCAACGTCCTCCAAATCCATTAATAAATCCTCGAGCCAAAGCGTCGCTCTCTTGCCGACTGTTGTAGGCTGCGCCGGCTGAAAATGCGTAAACGCGAGCGTCGGCAAAGCCTTATACTCCTTGGCGAACTTCGCAAGCTCGCCGATAAGACACACGAGCTTTTTCTTTATAAGACGCATAGCCTCGGTCATTATGATTATATCGGTATTGTCGCCGACGTAGCAGCTTGTCGCGCCCAAATGAATAATGGGCTTCGCGTCGGGACACTGCACGCCGTACGCGTACACGTGCGACATTACGTCGTGACGCACTTCCTTTTCACGCGCCTTTGCGACGTCGTAGTTTATGTCGTAGATATGCTCTTTCATCTGAGCGATCTGTTCCTCTGTTATGTTCAGTCCCAGCTCCCGCTCGCTTTCGGCAAGCGCAATCCACAGCTTGCGCCATGTGGAGAACTTTTTGTCGGGCGAGAAAACGTACTGCATTTCCTTCGACGCGTAACGGGAGTTTAACGGACTTTCGTAAGTATCGGTAGCCATAATTTTTCCTCTCCGTTATAAACCAAGTCTCTTAAATACTTCCGCGTATGCTTCCTCTACGTTGCCCAAATCACGGCGGAAGCGGTCCTTATCGAGTTTCTCATGAGTCGTCGCGTCCCACAGACGGCAGGTATCCGGTGAAATTTCATCCGCGAGGATAATCTGACCGTCGGGAGTTTTGCCGAACTCAATCTTGAAGTCTACAAGCTCTATATTTACGCTCGCAAAATATGCTTTAAGAACATCGTTTACTTTAAAGGTAAGATCGGCGATAGTATCAAGATCCTCTTTTGTCGCCGCGCCGATTGCGATAATCTGATAATCGTTAATCATCGGGTCGCCCAGAGCGTCGTCCTTTAAGCAATACTCAAGAGTGGTGCAGTTGAGCTTTTTTCCCTCCTCGACGCCGAAACGCTTCGAGAAGCTGCCCGCGGCGATATTTCTTATGATTACCTCCAGAGGTATTATCCGCACTCTCTTTACGACGGTTTCTCTGTCTGAAATTTCCTCGACGAAATGCGTCGGGATACCGTTCTTTTCCATTATCTGCATAAGGAAGTTTGACGTCTTGTTGTTCACAACGCCCTTGCCCGAAATCTGACCCTTTTTGAGTCCGTTGAACGCGGTAGCGTCGTCTTTGTAGTCGACGATGCAGAGATTTTCATCGTCGGTTTTAAATACTTTCTTTGCCTTGCCTTCGTAAAGCTGTTCCAATTTTTTCATATCTGTCGTTTCCTTTCATAACCAACCATAGTTTTACTTCTATATTATATTATAAACCGCCGGTAAAATCAAGATAAAAGAAGAAATATGTTGCAATTTGATTGTATATTTACTCATGAAGCCGGTCTTGCGCCGAAAAATTATTAACTCGTTAAAAAACATAATAAAATCCGTTGCATTACGGCGAAAAGTGTGATAGAATAAAATAGCTTACAAAGAAAGCGGTTTTACAGACGGGAAATCACGGCTAAGGAGCGGTAATTTTCTGTCGGATGTAAAACAATGGGCAGTATTTCTATGAAAATTGCACCTGACGCGCCGGCTGTTATGGTTATCGGGAGGCGGTAATTTGAGAACGGTTGGTTTTATCGGAGCGGGAAAGTGCGGCATGAGCCTGGCTTACTACATGAGAAGCAAGGGCGTTAACGTGCGCGGATTTTCATCGCGAAGAAACAATACAGAGGATTTTGAGCATTTAAGCTGTGAGGAATTGGTTAGGGAGAGCGGTATTATATTTGTAACCGTGACCGATTCGGCGATTCCGATTGTCTGGGACAAAATAAGGCGTATGGATTTAAGCGATAAAATAATATGCCATTGCAGCGGCGCTCTGTCAAGTGAAATTTTTAAAGGCGCGGACCGCGATATGGTCTGCTCCGTCCATCCTATGCTTGCTTTTAACAGCGTTCATACGCCGCTCGGCGCGGCGGCGGAGGCGTTTTTCACCGTCGAGGGAGGAAAAACCGCCGCGGACGCTGTTTCGGAAATTCTTTCGTTATGCGAAAACAAATTCAGGATAATCACAAGTGAAAACAAGGTAAAATATCACGCGGCGGCATGTTTCGCGTCTAATTTTGTCGTTGCCGTATGCTATAAGGCGCAGAAGCTTCTTGAGGAATGCGGATTTTCCGAGGAAGAGGCGCGAGAATCGCTTCGCGCGCTGATGCTGCGCAATATGGAGAATATTGTAAACGACGGCTGCGAAAAGGCGATAACCGGTCCCGCGGCGCGCGGCGATACGCGTACCGTCGAAAATCACATGAAGGAGCTTAAAGGAAAAGATAAGGAGCTTTACAGACTTCTTACGGACGTTATACTCGATATGAAGGAGAAATCAAATGAAGTACACAACAGCGGATTTTAAAAAGGCGAAGGAAATCGGTGAAAAGATAGCTATGCTCACGGCTTACGACTATTCCACCGCCAAAATGGAGGACGAAGCCGGATTGGACGCTATACTTGTCGGCGATTCCCTCGGAATGGTAATGCTCGGCTATGAGAACACGCTTCGCGTTACGATGGAGGATATGATTCATCACAGCGCGGCGGTCGCCCGCGGAGCGAAAAATGCGTTCGTTGTGACGGACATGCCGTTTATGTCGTATCAGACAAGCGTTTACGACGCTGTCGTAAACGCGGGACGGCTTGTTAAGGAAGGCGGAGCCGACGCGGTAAAGCTTGAGGGCGGAGTGAAATTTAAGGAGCATATACGCGCGATTGTCGACGCTTCAATTCCGGTGATGGGTCATATCGGAATGACGCCGCAGTCGGTGAACGCCTTCGGCGGATTTAAGGTTCAGGGTAAGAGCATAGAAGATGCGAAACGTATAATTGACGACGCGAAGGCTGTTGAGGAAGCGGGAGCGTTCGCCGTAGTACTTGAATGCGTTCCCTCGCAGCTCGCGGCGTATATAACGGAAACGCTTAGTATTCCCACTATCGGAATAGGCGCGGGAAACGAGTGCGACGGTCAGGTACTGGTATATCAGGATATGCTCGGAATGTATTCCGATTTTACTCCGAAATTCGTTAAGCGGTTCGGAAATATAGGCGAAAGCATGAAGGAGCGCTTCAAAGCTTACTGCGATGAGGTAAAATCGGGAGCGTTTCCGTCGAAGGAGCATACGTTTAAAATAGACGGCGAGGTTATGAAAGCTGTCAGGGAGGAATAAAAATGGTTATTATAAAAAAAATCGGCGAGCTTCGCAGAATTATAAAGGAATGGAAAAGAGAAGGACTGAGTATCGGGCTTGTTCCGACTATGGGTTATCTGCACGAGGGTCACAAAAGCCTTATCGACAGAGCCGTGAAGGAAAATGACAAGGTAGTTGTAAGCGATTTCGTGAATCCGACGCAGTTTGGTCCGAACGAGGACTTTGAAACATATCCGAGGGATTTGGGTGCGGACGCGGCTCTGTGCGAGGAAGCGGGCGCGTCGGTTATATTTAATCCCGAGACGGAGGAGATGTACGACAACGCTCTTACGTTTGTGGATATGAGAAAGATTACAAAGGCGCTTTGCGGAAAATCAAGACCGATACATTTTTCGGGCGTATGCACGGTTGTTTCAAAGCTGTTTAATATCGTTACTCCCGACAGAGCGTATTTCGGTCAGAAGGACGCGCAGCAGCTTTGTGTTATAAAGAAAATGGTAAAGGATTTGAATTTCGATATAGAGATTGTCGGCTGTCCGATTATCCGTGAGGCGGACGGTCTCGCGAAAAGCTCAAGGAATACCTACCTCAGCGCGGAGGAACGTAAAGCGGCGCTGTGTCTGTCGCGATCGCTTAAAATAGGAAAGAGCATGATTGAGAGCGGAGAGACAAATGCGAGGGCGGTTATTGACGCGATAAAGGCGGAAATAGAAAAAGAACCGCTCGCGAAGATTGATTACGTGGAAATAGTCGATTTTAACGAGCTTGATCGGCTTGAAACCGCGCAAAAGCCGCTTCTCTGCGCGATAGCGGTATATATAGGCAAAACAAGATTGATTGATAATTTTATTATGGAATAATTATATCGCGGCGTCGTTGTAGGGGACGGCGTCCTCGATGTCCCGAATTAAAAATTTAAGCTTAGCGTCGCGAATGCTGTAAACTGTAATTTATACCATGCAAGGAGAACGCAAATGGAATTGACAATGCTAAAAAGTAAAATACACCGCGCCTGCGTAACGCAGGCGGAGCTTGACTATGTCGGCTCTATCACGGTAGACTCGGCGCTTTTACGCGCGGCGGGTATTCTTGAATACGAAAAAGTACAGATTGTCGACGTCAATAACGGCGAACGGTTTGAAACATATACTATCGCGGGCGAGAAAAACTCGGGCGTTATATGTCTTAACGGCGCGGCGGCAAGGCGCGTACAGAAGGGCGACAGGATAATTATTATGGCATACTGTAATCTGGACTGCGGCGAAGCCGAAACGCACAAGCCGACCGTTGTATTTGTCGATGAAAATAACAAAATATCGCAGATTTCACAATACGAAAAACACGGCGAAATAAAAGGCGCGTAGACCGCGGAAGTTTGTCCGCGCGGCGGAGGGCGGAGATTGCCGCCCTTTTTTTATTTCCTGACTTTAAACACCGTTACGCTCCGCGGCGGGAACGTATAGTCAAACGCGTTTGTATCCGATGAAAGCTCCGACGCTTTCGGCGCGACCTTAACCGGATCGTCAAAGCAGTTTGCGTCTCCGGGAGCATATCCGGAAAGGTCAAGAATATCCGCTGAAATTTTCTTCGCGCCTTCAACGATAATATGCGACGAGGTTTCATTATTTCTAAGATTAACGGCTTTTATATAGATATTGTTTTCATCCTCGCTTGCGGTATAGTAAAGCTCCTCCATGACGGGACGCTTATCCTCCGCGGTATTGGCTGTTTCGCCGTCGATATACGACGTTATTTTTCTTCCGTCAATCTCAAGACGCAGCTTGTACTCGCGTCCGGTCGCGAGAGAGAAAATGTTGTGGTCAAGGCACGAGCCTCTGCCGCCGACCCGGGCGTTTATTTCAGTATCCTGATTTTGCCATCCGCCTATGAGCCACTGAATCAGGTTGTTGTCGTCGCTTTTGCCGAAGAACAGCCTGAAGCCGCAATCGCCGAGGGTACGCTTCGCCCTGAGCTCTATTTTATAATGCTTGGAGTCAATTTCTCCGAGAACCGCTTTCCCGCCTTTTTCAAACGAAACGTCCGGTATATTTCTCACGTTGCCTTTTGATAAATCCGTTATTTTTATATCGTAAAATTCGGCGCTGCATCTGTCCGCCTCAAGCTCAATCGTTCCCGAAATATTTTCGTTTCCGAGAACAACCGGCTGAGAAAAACTTTCCGCCTTTGTTTCAAGCAGCGATTTTCCCGTGTTTTGCATAAACATTTTCTGAACGTAATAATTCGCGCTTCCGTATACGCGGTGATTGTCAAACCATATCATATCCGGCTCCCAGTCGACGTAATCCGCGTTCGCCAAAAGAGGCGCGTAGCAGACAAGACCGACGACGCGCGCGTTGTTCTCCAGAGACGTCATGTACGCCGCTTCGGTAAGAGCGTTATAATAGGTGTTGCCCCATGACGCGTACTCTCCCAAAAATACTTTCGGACCGTCGGGGTAATTGTCGTAGCGGCGAGTGTTCGCCGTCATCCATTCCGGTGAAGTGTAATAATGCTCGTCGACAAAGTCCGAGCCGTTTTTGCGCGCGTTCGCCCAGCCGCGTTCAAATTCTCCGCCCGAGGGAAAAGGTCCGGCGGAATTTATGATTTTTATTTCGGGATATTTTTCTTTTATCGCTTTATGAAAAAGGTCGTAACGATCCCAAAACCCCTGACCGACTTCTTCGTTGCCTATCGCGATGTATTCAAGTCCGAACGGCTCGGGACTTCCCATTTCAGCGCGGATTTTGCCCCACCTCGTATCGGCGCCGCCGTTGGCGAACTCAATTAAGTCGAGGGCGTCGTCAATCCATTCCCGCATCTCGTCAAGCGGCGCGGCCTGCTCCATATGAGGATTATAGCCTGCCGGAAGCACCGGCAGCGGCTTCGCCCCTATGTCGGAGCAGAACAGGAAATATTCGTAATAACCAAGTCCCAGCGATTGATTATAACGCCAGTTGCTGCGGCGCGCGGGACGCGATGTGATATCGCCTATCGTGTTTTTCCAGCGGTACATTGAGTTGCGGTCGTCGGCGTTGAGCGTGCCGTCATGCACAAGACAGCCGCCCGGAAAACGCATGAATCTCGGCTTTAAATCCGCGAGCATTTCCGCGACGTCGCGTCTCATGCCGTTCGGACGGTTTTTGAACGTATCGGCGGGGAAAAGCGATACAAAATCCATATATAATTTACATTTTTCTTTTGTCGTAACGGCGAGAGTACAGGAGGAATCTGTTACGGGCGAGGTTAGCGTCAGCATGTATTTCGTCCATTTGCCGGAGGAGACTTCAAACGACTTTTCCGTAAGAGGCTTTCCGTAGGCGTCGTCAACGGAAATTACGACGGAACAAGGCTTGTCCGCTTTGGCGTAACAGGAGAAGCGGTATTGCGCGCCCGCCTTTACGGCTATGCCGCTGTTGTAGCCGAGATTTCTTATGCCGGCTCTCCCTCCCGGATTCGCAATTTCAAGCACAAGATAGTTCGGGTTTTTTTTTGAAAACGGCGCGCTGTTAAGTACGGCCGCCGAAACGGACGCGCCGCCAAGCTCGATTTTCTTCCATGCGGTAAGCGCGTGGTATTCGGGGTTGTCCGCGGGCGAAAATTCAAACGCCCGATTGCGTATCATTTCACCGTAAAGTCCGCCGTCCGCGGCGTGGTTTATATCCTCGAAAAATATTCCGTAAAAATCCTCCATAGACGCTTTTTTGTTTCGCGTAACAGTAATTTTATTCATTATGCAATCTCCTTTTATTGTTCGATTTATTAACTGAAAATCCAAACGGTTTCGCCCGCAGTCTCAATTATATCATATATTAAATATGATATAAGTAAATTTTCCGACTATAATTTGAGAATTTCAGATTAAAATAATACGACGCAAAATCACGCTTTTGCGATTATTATATATTCTATAACAAAGGCTTGCCCTAAACCGCAAAAAACGGTAGCGACGACGGTTGTAGCGAAAAAACGCCCCGCCGAGCGCGGCGGAGACCGCCCCCGCGATATGAATTTCCGCGCTGCGGCGCGCATACGTTCCGATAAAATTTATAACAGCCGCATAGAATGGAATTACGCGGGATATAAAAACAGCCTGCCGGCAGTTTGCCGGCAAGCCGAAAACCGCCGCGGCGGTTCGTTTTTACGCTTTTTTCTTTTCTTTATTCCGTTCGATCTTGTCCGCGCTGACCGACGGTCCCTGATGCCGCGTAGGTTCCCATTGGACGTTTTTGAATATAGCGACTATTGAAATAGGAGCGTAAGTAAACTGGAATATCGGAAACGTAAAGAGATATTTTATCTTCTTCCACGCGCCGGTATGTATACGTTTATTTTCCGACAAAGTAGTTATAAGTCCCATCATAAACAGCATCACATACGCGCCGCCCACCCATTGAACAAGCGAAATCGCCAGTCTCTGCCATTCATAACCGCAGAATATTCCGACTATTATCGCCGCAATATTTATAACCGCGATAAACAACGCGATAAAAATCGCGGGCATAATCGTCATTGACATATCGTAGCAGGTGGATTTGTTCTTTTTGAACCCTGAGCCGAACAGTCTGAAGCCGTATTTCCCGAACACTTGTAAAAATCCTCTCGCCCATCTCAGGCGCTGAGTCCACGACTGCTTAAAGGTGCAAGGCTGCTCGTCATACAGTATCGCGTCGGAACAGAAGGCGATTTTCTCGCCTTGAATCGCGTTATCGATTGAGAATTCAATGTCCTCCGTCAGAAGGAAATATTTCCAGCCGCCGTTCCTCTTTATAATGTCTTTATGAACGAGAAAACCCGTTCCGGAAATGGCGCATCCCGAACCCAAAAGCATTCGAGAATGATTTAAAAATCTCGATTCTCTTATATACCACAGCGCGTATCCGGCGGTAATCCAATTCGTGCCGTAATTTGTGGAATTTCTGTAGCTCGTGATAATTCTGTGACCGTCGGAGAAAGTACGGTTCATCTCGCTTATGTAATTCGTGTCGAGTATATTATCCGCGTCGAAAACAAAAAATCCGTCGTAATAATCCTCGCCGCGCTCGTCAAATATACGGTTTAAGGCATAATCAAGCGCGTAACCCTTGCCGACCTTCTCCATATCGTTTCTGACAAACACAAACGCTCCGGCGTTTTCGGCGGCGCGGGCGGTATCGTCCGTACAGTTATCGGCTATTACATAAATGTCGACAAGCTCCTGCGGATAATCCTGATGATGAATGGAATCGACAAGCGTCGATATAACGTTTTCCTCATTCCTTGCGGAAATCAGAACCGCGTATCGATGCAGCTTCATCTCCTTATGAGGCTTATCCTTTTTGATAAAAGGTACAAGAAAATAAACAAACTGATAAAAATACAGCACAAAAAACAATGCGCCGATAATCAGATTGATATCGTTAACTGTTTCTATAATCATTAATATTCCCCTCTGTAAATCCTTCCCGAAGCGCACAGCCTTCCGAGTCGATACCGTTACTTCGGAAAGCGAAAAACGCCGCCGCTTTATACGCGCCTTTCACTTAAAATAAAGCAGACATTGCCCGCCGGGGTTGATTTATGCTATAATACCATAAATATTCTCATTAGTCAATATAACGCGCTAAATCCCGCTCCGAAAAACGCATACTCGGAATCCCCGTTAATTTTAATAAGCGAATATTTACCTTTTTGCAAAATACAGTCGTTAATATCTTATATTTTACTATCTTTACCCAAAAATAGCAATACATTTATGAAATTTTTTAAAAATTTTATATTTTGTTTTTCACTACCGAAGCGCTGAAATTATAATATACGCTCCGGCGCATATAATAGAAAGAACGGAGAAAAACACAATCAGCTCTCCTCTGAGACGGCGGCGGCGCGAACGCGCTCTGTAGCTTACGGCGGCAATGTAACGGTTGTTTTTTTCAAATTGCGTATTCATAATAATCTTGTCCTTTTGTAAAATTTTTCTTATTACTAAATATATGCTAAATTTTACATAATATTCCATTTATTTTCCGAAAAAAATGAATATTTTGAAAATAAGTGCAAAAAAGGGTTTTAAAATTCGCGGCATTGTGATAAAATTAGAACTCAAAGAAGTTTATCTTACGGATAATATCCGTTTTCGTATACAGAAAGGGAAAACTATGATAAATTTATGTTCAAGATGTAAGAAAAACCCGGCGGTTTTCTATATTACAAAAATGGAAGGCGACAAAACCAGCAGCGAAGGTCTTTGTCTTTCATGCGCGAAGGATCTCGGGATCGCGCCGCTCAACAAAATGATCGAGAATTTCGGAGTTTCGGACGACGAGCTGGATACGTTAAACAGCCAGATGTCGGAATTTATGGAAAGTCTTGAAGGAATACAGGATGAAAACGAAAACCCCGCCGACATAATGGAACAGCTTTCAGGCGGAGCCGACGACGAAGGCGGCGCGGCAACCGCTCCGCTCGACATATTTAAGGATTTTTTTAATAACATGCCTATTCCCGAACGTAAACCCGGCAATCAAAATCAGTCGGCGAAAGAAAAGAAGCCTCCCCGCAAAAAGCAGAAACAGACGATGCTTGACACATACGGCACGAATCTTACCGAAGAAGCCGCGCAGGGCAAGGTTGACAGGGTTGTTAACAGGAACGAGGAGATTGAGAGAGTTATTCAAATTCTCAACAGACGCTCGAAGAATAATCCCGTGCTTTTAGGAGAGCCGGGCGTCGGCAAAACCGCCGTCGCCGAAGGACTTGCGTGCAGAATTTTCGAGAAGAACGTTCCGCCAAAGCTTTTTGACTATCAGCTTTACCTGCTTGATTTTACCGCGCTTGTCGCCGGAACGCAGTTCCGCGGTCAGTTTGAGGCAAGACTTAAAAATCTTCTTAACGAGGCGGCTGAAAGAGGCAACGTAATTCTCGTCATAGACGAGATACACAACATCGTCGCGGCGGGCGACGCGGAAGGCGCAATGAGCGCCGCAAACATATTAAAACCGGCTCTCGCGAGAGGCGAAATACAAATAATCGGCGCGACCACGCTTACCGAATACAGAAAGCACATCGAAAAGGACAGCGCGCTTGAAAGGCGCTTCCAGCCCGTGCTTATCGACGAGCCTTCAATAGAAGAAAGTATTGAAATATTAAAAGGAATTAAGGATTATTACGAAAAATATCACGACGTTAAAATTTCCGACGATGTAATAGAGCAGTCGGTCAGAATGTCCGAAAGATATATTACCGACAGATTTCTGCCCGACAAGGCGATTGACGTAATTGACGAAGCCGGTTCAAGAGTAAATCTCAAAAACAAAGCGCTTTACGACGTCAAGCTGCTCACAGACAGGCTCTCGGTAATAGACGGAGAAATGGACAAAGCCGCCTTGAACGGCGATTATGAGACGGCGTCAAAGCTAAGATATGAAAAAATGCAGGCGCTTACCGATATCGAAAGCGCGAAGAAAGAGGCCGCGAAAGCGGAAATTACGTTCGACGACGTCGCGGCTGTAATAGAGGGATGGACAAAGATACCCGTTCACCGTCTTACGGAAAGCGAGTCGGAAAAGCTGCTTAATCTCGAAAGCCGCATACACGAGCGCGTTATCGGTCAGAACGAGGCTGTCGACGCCGTATCGCGCGCCATAAGACGCGGCAGAGCCGATATCACCTCAAGAAAACGCCCCGTATCGTTTATTTTTGCGGGTCCTACCGGCGTCGGCAAAACAGAGCTTGTAAAAACAATCGCCGAGGTAATGTTCGGCAACGAGGAAGCGCTAATAAGAATCGATATGTCCGAGTATATGGAAAAGCACTCCGTTTCAAAGCTCATCGGCTCTCCCCCGGGATACGTCGGTTACGACGACGCCGGTCAGCTTACGGAAAAAGTCAGAAGAAAGCCGTATTCCGTAATTCTGCTCGATGAAATCGAGAAAGCGCATCCGGAGGTATTCAATCTGTTTTTACAAATTCTCGACGACGGACGCATCGCGGACAGCCACGGCAAGATAATAAACTTCGAGAACACGATTATCATAATGACGACTAACGCCGGCTCGGAATTCAAATCGGCGGCGGCGGGCTTTAACGCCGGCGACGAGCTTAAAATAGAGGATAACGTCGACAAAAGCTTAAAGCAGTTCTTCAAGCCGGAATTCTTAAACAGAATTGACGAAACTGTGACGTTCAAACCGCTTACAAAGGACGATTTAAGAAAAATTATCGACCTGCTGCTTAAAGATATATTCGACAAGCTTGAGGAAAAAGGCGCGTCGTTTACGGTTACCGACAGCGCCAAGGAGCTTATTCTTGAAAAAGGCTATGACAGAAAGTACGGCGCGAGACCGCTTAAACGCGCAATTCAGAAGCTTCTGGAGGATAAGCTTTCGAAGCTGTCGCTCACGGGTCAGATTACCCCGGGCTGCGCCGTTACCGCCGACAGAAACGGAGACGAAATTTCAATGACTGTCTCTCAGAATTTAATAGAAAATTAATCGCGTCTATCGGCAAACCGCCGGCGGCTAAAAGCCTTAACTGTTTTGTCCGCTGTCTTAACCAAAATTTTCCTGTGATATTTTACGCGCGTATGCAGATAATATCAATGTACCGTTTACGCGGTGCGTATAAATTTATACGGAGGTAAAATGTCATGGACTGTGGATGCAACGACGCTAACAAGAGCATTAAATGTACGGTAACACAGTGCGCCAATCACTGTGATACCGTAGATTACTGCTCGCTGTCTTCTATTCAGGTGGGTACGCATGAATCAAACCCCACAATGGTGGAATGTACGGACTGCAATTCATTTGAATTGAAGAAGTAATCATACCAAAAATTTCAGAACCCGTAAAAAGCGGCTGTAAAAAGCCTCTAAAAGCTAAAAGGACCCGTTATCCGAGGTCCTTTTAGTTTTTAAGCCATTTTTTGGCGCGAACGTCGTCAAAAATGGTTTTATCTGAGACTTAGCTCCCATGAGCGCGGCCGTATCAGAATAAACTGCCGCTCGCATTTTAAAATATTTTATCTTCGATAATCTTTTCAAATACCGCGTTAATCTCTCCGGAAACCTCAAACACTCTCAGTCCCTTTGATATAAGATACGCCGCCGCGCCCTCGCCGATTTTGCTTACAAAGACAGCGTCGCAGTCGGACAGTAAATCTATCACGCGGTCAAAGTCGGTTTGACTGTGAGTTCGGGCGCGCTGACAGGCGGCGACGG
>CAYRSG010000031.1:0-20016 GCA_964426905.1 uncultured Clostridium sp.
TTTTTTATTTGTACAGAGAACACGGCTTACAGACTTGCTCATACAAAAAACTGCCGTTTGACGGTTTTTATATCACCATACCGCCGTCAACATTTATCACCTGACCGGTTATAAACGAAGCGTCGTCGCCCGCCAGAAATAAAGCGGTTTTTGCGACGTCGGACGGTTTTCCTATCCTTTCAAGCGGCGTTTCATCGCAAAGAGACTTCATATCCTCTTTACTTAGATGTTTATTCATATCAGTTTCAATGACTCCGGGCGCAATACAATTCACGCATATTCCCGAAGGTCCCAGCTCCTTTGCAAGAGCTTTTGTAAATCCTATCACAGCGGCTTTTGACGCGCTGTAATGCACCTCGCAGCTTCCTCCCGTAATTCCCCACATAGACGAAATATTTATAATTCTTCCTCTTTTCTTTGAAATCATATCTTTCACAAATGTTTTTGTTATGAGAAACATTCCCTTTATATTCACATCAAACATACTGTCCCAGTCATTTTCCGTAATATCTGTAAAAAGCTTTTGCTGCGCTGTTCCCGCGTTATTTATAAGAATATCTATTCCGCCGTATTTTTTTACATTATTTTCCAAATTTATTATATTATTATAATTGGTAATATTTACCTTATATATAATCGCGCCTGTATCGGCGGATATTTTTTCGGCTTCTTCACGGCTGTTATTATATGTTAAAATTACTCTGTAACCCTCCTTTGAAAACTCATACGCACACGCTTTTCCTATTCCTCTGCTTCCGCCTGTAATTAAAACATTTTTCATAAATCTTCCTCGGGTTTCATTTTCGGAACAAATATCCTTACATTATTTTTATTTTCCTTTATTTTAGCTCTTTGAACTGCCTCGCTCATAAAATATTCCTGACAATCGAGTTTTTTCTTTCCTCTCATGTCCTTAACATAAACTCCGTTATGCTGGATATGAGCGCGCATCGTATCCGTAAGCTGAACATTAAGAACATTTATAACTTCTTTTTTCAGATTTTCATCATCGATAGGAAACATAATCTCAACGCGTCTGTTAAGATTTCTCTGCATCCAGTCGGCGCTGGAGCAGAACACATTTTTCTGACCGTTGTTATAAAAATAATAAATTCTTGTATGCTCAAGATATCTGCCTATTATCGAGCGAACCGTTATATTTTCGGAAAGTCCTTCCCTGCCGGCTATAAGAGCGCATATTCCTCTTACAATAAGGTCGATTTTAACTCCGTGACAGCTCGCCTTATATAAAAGAGATATAATCTCCGGGTCAACGAGAGAATTTACCTTTGCGATAATTCTTGCCTCTTTTCCCTCGTCGGCATGCTTAATTTCACGCTCAATCATTTCCTCGGTTTTTTTTCTCAGCCACAGAGGAGCGAGAATTAACTTATTCCAGTGCGGCGGCTCGGAAAATCCCGAAATCATATTAAAGAACGCTCCCGCGTCCTCCCCTATCTGTTTTGAACAGGTAAGAATGCCCATATCTGTATAAAAGTTCGCCGTTATATCGTTATAATTGCCCGTTCCGAGATGAACGTATCTTCTTATTCCGTCCTCTTCGCGGCGGATAATCTCTGTAATTTTTGAATGCGTTTTTAAACCGAGAAGTCCGTAAATAACGTGACAGCCGGCTCTTTCAAGCTTTCTTGCCCATACTATATTGTTTTCTTCGTCAAATCTCGCTTTCAGCTCGACAAGCACGCTTACCTGTTTACCGTTTTCGGCGGCTTTTGAAAGCGACTCGATAATCGGCGAATTTCCGCTTACGCGGTAAAGCGTCTGCTTTATTGACAATACGTTTTCATCGGACGCCGCCTGCTTTATCCACTCAACTATTGTTGAAAAACTGTCGTAAGGATGATGAAAAAGAATATCTCCCTCGCGGATTTTTTCAAATAAATCCGTATTCTGAAGCTCCGGACGTATCTGCGGCTTAAACGGTTTATATTTATATTTTTTAAAGCCGTCCATACTGTAAAGTTTATTTAAAAATGTAAAATCTATAGGACCGTTAATTTTATAAATATCGTCATTTTTTATTTTAAGCTCTTTTTTTAATATTGAAAGAAGCTCTTTTTTGACGCCGCAGTCAACCTCAAGACGAATTACTCCGCTTCTTTCGCGTTCTTTAAGACTTTTTTCTATTTCCAAAAGCAAATCTTCGCTGTCATCCTCGTCTATCGGAATATCAGCGTCGCGCATAACTCTGTAAGGATATGAGCAGACGACGTCGTAACCCATAAAAAGCATAGGAAGAAATTCCATTACTATTTCTTCAAGCAGAATAAATTGTTTTTTTCCGTTTTCGGACGGCAGCTTTACAATTCTTTTAAATACGGACGGTATCTGTACCGTCGCGAACGCCTGCTCTTTATTCTCCTTTTTTATAAGAGCGCATATATTCAAAACCTTGTTCTGTATCAGCGGAAACGGTCTTGACGAATCCACCGCCATCGGAGTAAGAACAGGATATATCTCATTTTTAAAATATTTTTCTATGAATTTTTTTTGTTTTTCATCGAGCTGTTTTCTGTTTAATATCGATATATTTTCAATCGCGAGCGTCGGAAGGAGCATTTTTGTGTATGTATTATACTGTTCTTCCGACATTTTATGAGTTTTTTCGGCAATTTTTTTAAGCTGCTCCGAAGGAGTAAGTCCCGACGCGTCCTTTTTTTTGTAATCCGATATTTCCATATTTTTAAGAGACGCCACTCTTACCATAAAAAACTCGTCAAGATTTGAAGAAGTAATCGCGAAAAATTTAAGACGTTCAAACAAAGGATTTTCCTTATCTCTTGCCTCGTGAAGCACGCGAAGATTAAAATCAAGCCACGAAAGCTCTCTGTTTATATAATTTTCGCTTTTTATATAATCCTCCATTACTGCTTCAGTCCTTTCTTTACAAGATTAGCCTTAATTCCGAATACCTCCTCAAAAAATTCAGCGGCAATATTAAATTCACGGCTTTCAAGAACAATATTATCATCGGTATACGCCGTTATTATAAGACTTCCGTTTCTAATCGCCGCCTTGACTTTTCCTATTTTCTGATTATACTCGACGTCAAGAGCCTTCGACAGAGAAAGAATAGCGGCAAGCTTCGAAATAAGAAGCTTTCTGTTTTTTGAATAGCTGTTGTATTCCGCAAAATCAAATACTCCATTCTGAAACAGCACGGCGCATGATATAACCTCGTGTTCCTTCTGCGAAAGTCCCAGAATGGGATTCGCCTTTACTATATCGTATGAATATTTATTATATTCGTTTATATTTATATAATATCCCGTATCCGCGAAAATAGAAGCTACCTTCAGAAGGACAAGATGTCTTTTTGAAAGTCCGAATTTTTTTGAAAGAGTAGTCATAAGACAGCCGCCTATTTCAATAACTTTATTATAATGTCTGCTGCTTACGTCGTATTTTTCCGCGTAATACTTCGCGCTCGATATAATATCCTCGGTAAATATGTGTTTTGTATTTGTATGAGTATACGCGTTTTTTTCCGCGTACTCAACGAGTATTCCGTCGGCAAGAGATATATCCGGAACTATTATTTTTTTATTTTTCAAATTTTCCAAAAAAGTTTTATAAATAATTATTGAAGGAATAATCATTTTTACCGATTCATACGGAATTTCATAATTTTCCTCTATATATTCCTCGCTTCTCTCAGAAACTATTTTATAAACATTTTCAAAATCTTCTTCTTTTAATATATCGTCTTCCGCTTTGCAGATTTTTTTTATATATTCCGTCTGTCCTCCTATTGCTACAAAATATTTATAATCGGGATTTTTAAAAAAAACTTTTTTAAAATTATTTATATTTGATTTTATAAAATCCTCGATCATTTCTCCCGATGAAACGGAACCTTCTTTCATTTCATTAAAGAGCTCGATAACCTTAAGAGGACCTGTCGGAATATTCTGCGAAAATTTTAAAGAAGATTTTTCATAAAACGAAATCTGTATACTTCCCGACGATACGTCCGCTATAACGGCTCCTTCCTCGATTATATCGTCAAAATAATCGTTTTTCAGCGCAAACGCTTTATTATGCAGAAAACGTTCTTCCTCGTTTGAAATTATATTTACCTTTATTCCTGTTCTTATATTTATCTGGTCTATAATATATTCGCTGTTAGAAGCTTCTCTTACAGCCGTTGTCGCGCAGCATACGTAATCGTCAACGCCGTAGCTTTTCATTATTCTCAAATATTCCTCAAAACAGGAGCATATTTTTCCGACAATATTGTAGCTTATTTTTCCTGTCGCGTACGATTCTCTTCCGAGAGATATATCATATTTTATGTTATCTATAACTGATATTCCGTCTTTTTTTGAAAACTGAGCTATCTTCATGTTAATTCCGGAGGAACCGATTTCTATTGCCGCGAAAATTTTATATCTAGCCAATTTGATCGTCTCCTTCCGAAAAAAAATTATTTTTATAATAATTCTTTTTTTTATTATATACAATAATAAATAAAATCTCAATAAATTTTCAAATTTGTAACCAAAAATCAATATTTCATCAATAATAAACTTGATTTATTCTTCCAAATTTGATATTATTAAAAGAGGAATTAAAATATAATTAAAACGTTTGTTTTTTTATTATAATGTTAAAAATAAAACAAAGGAGGAAAGACGATGGATATAACCGAAATATGGGAAAAAACTCTTGAAAATGTAAAAAATAATATAAACTCTCCGGTAGGCTATAACGTACATATAAAAGTATCCGCCCCGGTTTCTCTTATAAATTCCGTTTTTACTGTTTCCGTACCTACTTCAATCAACAAAAATATGATAGAATTCAGATATAAAAGCTTTATAGAATCTTCACTTGAAAAAATTACCGGTCAAAAACTGTCGTTAAAAGTTGTCGTTGGTATGGAAGATAACGAAGAAAAGAAAATCGAAGATAAATCGGTTATAACGAATGATATAAACGAATGCGGAGTAAACCCGAAATACACGTTCGATAATTTTGTAGTAGGTTCTTCCAATGTTGTCGCTTGTTCGGCGGCGGAAAAGGCGGCTGAGTCTCCCGGTCAGATTTATAATCCTCTTTTCATATACGGTAACAGCGGACTCGGAAAAACTCATCTTATGCACGCTATCGGAAATAAAATAAAAGAGCTTTATAACAACGTAAATATACTTTACGTTTCGGGAGAGAGATTTACAAACGAGTTTATAACGGCGGTAAGAGAAAATACAACCGAAAAATTCCGTAAAAAATACCGCGCTCCCGACGTGCTTCTTGTGGACGACGTTCAATTTATGGAGCATAAGGAGGCTACTCAGGAGGAATTTTTTCATACCTTTAACGAGCTTTTTAATTACAATAAGCAGATTGTGCTTACAAGCGACAGAAAGCCGGGCGACCTTAAAACTCTTACCGACCGTCTCCGCACGCGTTTCGGTCAAGGGCTGACAATAGATATTTCCCTGCCGAATTATGAAACGAGAGTAGCTATTCTTCAGAAAAAGGCGCAGGCTCACAATATAGTTATAGACGACAGCATACTCGGATATATAGCCGATAACATAAAAACAAGCATACGCGAGCTGGAGGGAGCTCTTTTAAATATAATATCGATGTCGGAAATAAAACAAAGGGAAATAACAAAGGAATTTGTAGAGGAAACTCTTAAATCTGTTATTCCTAATAACGAGATTTCAAAGATAAATCCAAAAACAGTAATAAATAAGGTTTCCGTTTACTATAATATTTCCGAAAACGACATAATCGGAAAGATAAAAACAAAGGAAATAGCCGTTCCTCGTCAGGTAGCGATGTATCTGTGCCGCAAGCTGCTCGGAATGAACGATACCTCTATTTCAAAGGAATTTTACAAAGACAGAACCACGGTAAAGCATAATATAGAAAAAATAGAGGATGAAATAATAACCGATGAAAATCTTAATTCGGCTGTTAATTATATTATTAAGGATCTCGAGTCAATGTAGAGTATAAATATATGGATAACCCGTGGATAAATAAGCGAAAAAAAACAGGCGGTTTTTTCATGTGGGACAAGTAAAATTTATCCTCGTATTTTACTCTTGGAAATGTTGATAAATTTTGGCTTGTTTTCTTGTTGAAACCAACTTTTCCATCAATCCTCGCCGCTTATTATTACTATTATTATAAATATAATATATTTATATATAAATATATATGTTAAAAATCAAAATTTAAAAATGTTGATAAATTTATAAACAAGGAGATTATTAAAATGAAAATTATATGTTCCAAACCTCAGCTTGTGGATATTATAAATACCGTCCAGAGAGCGATAGCTCCCAAAACGACTCTTCCTATACTTGAATGTATAAAGATAGACGCTAACGGAGACGGAAACGTTGTATTCACGGGTAACAATATTGATTTATGTATAGAATATAATACAAAGTGTACCGTTACGGAAGGAGGAACGATCGCTCTTGCTTCGAAGATGTTCGGTGAAATAGTAAGACGTCTTCCGGACGGAGATGTTACTATAAACGTTAACCCTTCAAATTACGTAACAAAAATAAAAAGCGGTTCAAGCGAATTTAATATTCAGGGTATAGCTCCGGATGAATTTCCCGCCGCTCCCGTTCTTGATGAAAAATTTAGATTTTCTCTTACTCAGGAAAGTCTAAAAAGGCTTATAAGAAAAACGATAGCTTTCGTGGCCCAAAACGAGGGTAAGAAGCCTGTTCTTACGGGAGCGCTGTTTGAAATAAAGAATAATTACATTAACGTAGCGGCTTCCGACGGACACAGACTCGCCGTTGTAAAGGATGAGATAAAGGAAAAAGTTGAAAATAATAAGTTTGTTGTTCCGGGAATGACTATGAGAGAACTTCTTAAAATTTTAAAAGAAGAGGAAGAAAAGGTTAATATTATAGTTTCCGACAGAAACGTATTGTTTGATTTCGGATATTATCAGGTTTATTCAAGACTTCTTGACGGAGAATTTTTAAAGTATGAAGCTATAATTTCCGCTGTTAATACTATAAACGTAATTGTAGAGAAGGAATATATAACAGACAGTCTTGAAAGAGCTTTGCTTTTGATAAACGACGATATTTCGGCAAAGTCGGAAAATAAGGTTCCGGTTCGTTTTAATATAGCTTACAATAAAATAGAAGTATCCTGCATAACCGGCAAGGGACAAGTTAACGATACCGTTCCCGTTGAGCTTGAGGGAGGAGAGCTTTTAATAGGTTTTAACTGCAGATTTCTTCTTGACGCTCTTTCGGTGTGCGATGAGGATAAAGTAAAAATGGAGTTTTCCGCTCCGACAAGCGGCTGCTTTATAAGAAGCGTCAGCGGCGACGATTCTTATATTTATATGATACTTCCGGTAAGATTGTATAATTAAGGAGATAATATGAAGATAAAAACTATTAATAACTATATAACTGATGAAAATACATATATGGTTTATGATGAAAATACAAAGAACGGTATTATTATAGATCCGGGATATGACTGCGGCGGAATATTAAAGACCGCGGCGGACGACGGAGTCAATATAAAGTACGTGTTTATAACTCATTGTCACTATGACCATATATCCGGTATGGAGGAACTTCGTAAAAAAACGTCGGCTTCTCTCGTTTCGGGAGATAAAGCGGCTATAAATATAACAGACCCCGGTATCAATTTATCATATTCCGGTCTCGGCTACGAGCTTTCGGCAAGAAAAAGCGATATAGTTTTAAAGGATAACGAAGAAATAACGCTTGATTCGTTAAATATTAAATGCATATATACTCCGGGTCATACAAACTGCGGCGTATGCTATCTTATAAACAACAGCTTGTTTACGGGAGATACCGTATTTTTAAGAAGCATCGGAAGAAGCGACCTTCCGACAGGAAATTCTGATACTCTTATAAATTCAATTAAAACAAAAATTTATTCTTTAAACGACGATATTGATATTTATCCCGGACACGGTTCAAAAAGTTCCGTCGGCTATGAGAAAAAATTCAATATGTTTGTTAAGGAGTAAAACATGCTTATTGTCCAGAACGGCTATGAATGTTATTATGAAATGAAGCTTTTTTATAAGCTTTTTTTCAATGAAAGAGACGACGCGTATGTATATTCTAATTTTGAATATAAAAACAATATTATAAACGTTTATACTCAGATAATATACGGCGCCGATACATATTTTTACGATTATTATTACGGCTTTGACATTGAAGGAAAAAATAAGAGGTTTATAAAAAAAGTATTTACGGCTTCATGTACAAAGTCGTTTTGTCATGCGGCGGAAAAAATAAAAAGGATAAACCTTCCGTGGGGAGTTATGTGCGGAATACGTCCCGCCAAGGTTGTGAGAGAACTTGGAGAGGAGGGGCATACCGCTGATGAAATAACTCATATTTTAAAAGAAGCGTATGAGGTGAGCGATGAAAAAATAAAACTTGCCAAAACGGTTGCCGAAAATGAGAAGATACTGCTCGATGATATAGGAGAAAACAGCGTAAGTATATATATAGGTATTCCGTTTTGTCCGACGCGTTGTCTGTACTGCTCGTTCGTTTCCACGGATATAAGAATCAGCGGAAAATACATAAACGATTTTGTTGATAAGCTGCTTCTGGAAATAGACAAAACGTCCGAGATTACGGATAAAATGGGAGCGTATGTTGAAAATATATATATCGGCGGCGGAACGCCGACGACTCTTGAACCGGATCGCCTTGAAATGATATTTAACAGACTGAAAAGCAGATTTGATTTTAACAGAATAAAGGAGTTTACTCTTGAGGCGGGAAGACCGGACACAATAACGAAGGAAAAACTGCGCGCGGCAAAAAACGGCGGAGTTAACAGAATAAGTATAAATCCGCAGACAATGAATGAAAGCACGCTTTTAAAAGTCGGAAGAAAACATACGCCGGATATGGTAAGAGAATGTTTTGCCGCGGCAAGAAAAGAAGGGTTTTGTAATATAAATACGGACCTTATCGCCGGACTTCCCGATGAAACTCCCGATATGTTCCGATATAGTCTTGATGAGGTAATAAAGCTCGACCCCGAAAATATAACGGTTCATTCCATGGCTGTAAAAAGAGCCGCTTCTTTGAGGTTTTCCGATACGGAGCTTACTAAAGCGAACGATATGAACGAGATGCTCTTATATACTCAGAAACGAATGAGTGAAACGGGCAGAAAGCCTTATTATATGTACCGTCAGAAAAATATATCGGGTAATCTCGAAAACGTCGGATACGCGAAGGAAGGATTTATGAGCGCTTATAACGTTAATATTATGGAGGAAAAACAGACAATAATAGCTCTTGGCGGCGGCGGAAGCACAAAAATAGTTATGGACGGCAGAATAGAGAGAATATTTAATTTTAAAGACCCTCTCGAATATATAAAAAGGTTTGATGAAATTCTTAAAAAGAAGGATAAAATATTAGAAATACTGAGAGGTGTTAAAAATGGCTGATGAAAGAATTGTAAACAAAATAATGGATGAGTATGAGCGTCTTCAAGTAAAAGCGGCGAATGAAAGAAGAAAACGTATCGAGGAAGTAAACAGAAGGTTTCCGAGAATAGAGGAAATAGATAAGGAAATATTTAAACGCGGTCTTGACAATACAAACAATATTCTTAAAAATCCGGGAAAAAAGGATGAATATAATAAGGATTTCAGCAAAAATTTAAGAAGGCTGAACGACGAGAAAAAGAAGATAATAGCGGAAAATAATATTCCGGAGGATTATAACAGTTATAAATATGAATGTGAAAAATGTCATGATACGGGATACTGCGGCGACGGTTCAAAGTGCCGCTGCTATAAGCAGAAGCTTATTAACGAAGCTTATTCAATGTCTAATATGGAGGATATAATAAAAAAGCAGAATTTTGATACCTTCTCCTTTGACTATTACTCAAAACAGAATCATGACGGTGAAATGTCTCCTTATGAAAATATCGTTAAAATATATAATAACTGTAAAAGGTTCTGCGATAACTTTGACAATGAAATAAAAGGAATGGTTTTTTACGGTCCGACGGGTTTGGGAAAAACGTTTCTGTCGAGCGCTGTCGCTAAGGAAATAATGGACAAGGGCAAGACTGTTGTGTATGTAAGAGCTACAAAGCTGTTTGCATTAAACGAGGATTATAAATTCGGCAGAAATACGGACAGAATGGTAATAGACAATATATATAACGCCGATTTGCTTATAATAGACGACCTCGGAACGGAACCTGTAAATAAGAATAATATGTCGTTTCTGTTTGACGTTGTGAATGAGAGAACAGCCGAGGGCAGAAAGATTATTATAAACACAAATCTTCAGATAAATGAGATTACAAAAATCTACAGTATGAGATTTACTTCCAGATTATACGAATATTTCATGCTGTATAAGTTCTACGGCGAGGATATAAGAATACAGAAGCTGAAAAAGGACTGACGCGCCGCGTCAGTCCTTCAGCTTGCCGGTGAAACATTGATTGTAATTAAATTACGGCTTCATAGGAGAGCGCGTCTGCGTTTTTGCCGCGAAAAGAAGGATTATAAACCGTAATTTTTCACAGTTTATTTTCCGTTGTTGTTTGAATCGTTCGAACCCATAACATCTCCCGCCGCGTCGCCGGCGTCTTCGATAATGTTTCCCGCCGCGTCGCCGGCGTCCTTGACAGCGTTCCCCGCCGAATCGCCCGCGTCTTCAACCGCGTTTTCCGCCGCGTCGCCGGCATTATCAGCGTCATCCGCTACGGTACCGTCGTTTGTATTGCTTACGTTGCCGCCGCTGTTTTGAGTAGCGTTGGGAGTGGGAGTTGCTTTTGAGTTTGAATTATTCATGCCGCAGGATGAGAGCATCGCGGCGGCGATAAACGATAATAAAATTAATTTAATACCTTTCATTTTAATTTCCTCCAATATATTATTGATACACGCTTATTATTGTCATTATTTTAAGATTTATTACTTTTTAAATAATTTAGATATATATAAAAATTTTTGCTCTTTTTTGGGAACAAAGCTCGGATAATCTCCGTCTAATATATTGCATAAGCTAAATAACAAGAAAAGGGAGAATGAAAAAAATGAAAAAAATGAAAAAAAATATTATAGCTCTATTTACGGCGTCGTCAATGATTATATCCGGCGCGGCGGCGTTCGCCGAAGCGACGCCGGCTCCGGCAGATAATGAAGAGGTTTTTATATCCGATAATCTTGAGACGTCTGCTCCGGTTTCTATACCAAGCTACATCAAAAATACCGTTACAGTAACGAATACAGAGGACGGTAAAATCGAGACAAAGACAGACGGCGAAGCGGAAAATGAAAAGGATAACGTTATTAATTTTAATATCAAAGACACAACCGTTGTCTTTGACCTGTCGGGAGAAAAAAAGACTCTTGAAGACATTGAAAAGGACAGCGTGATAACAGTATACACAGGCGCGTACGAGCCGGCTCCGCTTATACTGCCTCCGTTATATACAGCTAATGTAATTATAATCGAGGACGAGTCAAGCGTCGGGTTTACCGACGTCGATACATATCTTAAGGATGAAGGAGACATGCTTGTAAACGCGGCAAATACGCTCGCGATTAATGTTGATAAGAATACAAAGATAGTTGATAAGGATAATAATGCTCTTAACGATGAAGATTTTGTAAATAAGGATTTAATCGTATTCTATGGAGAGTCGACAAGAAGTATTCCCGCTCAGACGACGCCCGATAAGGTAGTAGTACTCGGCGAGAATGAGCTCGCTTTATCTAATATTGAAGCGGCTAAGAACGAGGAAACCGCTCCGGAAGCGGCGGCTGACCCTGAGTCAACGGAAGTTCCGGCGGCTGATATTACTCCGTCGGAAACGGCAGAGCCCGAAGAGGGAATAGCCGTTGATTTTACAAAGATAAAATCAATAAAGGTTGAAGACAAGGTAATTGAGAATATATATGTAAAAGAAGGAACTCTTATGCTTCCCGTAAGAGCAATAGCCGAAGCAATGGGTATGAGCGTATCATGGGACGGCGAAATGAGAGCGGTTATGCTTAACGACGGTATGTACAGCCTGAAGATAGGCGAAAACAGCTATATCGCAGGTAAGATGACGCCTGCTCAACTCGAATGCGCGCCTGAAATAACAAATGATTTGACATATGTTCCGTTTGATTACTTTACGGAAATTATGCAGAAGTCATGGAACGTTGATTTGGACAATAACGCAATGGAGCTTACAGACACTCCCGCCGCAACAGAAATTCCGGTTGTAACGGAAGTTCCGGAAGCGCCGGCCGATCCCGAAGCGACTGAAGCTCCGTCGGAAGAACCCGCAAAATAACCTCTACCCGGTTACATAATAAAAAATCCTCCCGTTAGAGGGGGGATTTTTTTGATGATAAATTTATAGCGTTATAATCTTCCTTTACAGCAAGTTAATACAACGGTTATTTAACAATAAGGCTTTCGCCGGTCATTGCTTCGGGTTTGGGAAGACCCATAAGGTCAAGCATAGTCGGACAAAGGTCGCACAATCTGCCTGTTTTGAGCTTAACGTCGCCCGCGCCTATTAAAATCATCGGCACAGGGTTGGTTGTATGCGCCGTAAACGGAGCTTTTGTCACAGGATCGATAAGACAGTCGGCGTTGCCGTGGTCGGCTGTTATGATAGCCTGACCGCCCTTGGCGAGTATCGCGTCAACCATTCTTCCAACGCACTCGTCGACGGCTTCAACCGCCTTTATTGCCGCTTTCATAATTCCAGTATGACCTACCATGTCGCAGTTGGCGTAATTAAGGATTATAACGTCGAACCTGTCGGAATTAATAGCGTCGACAACAGCGTCCGTAACCTCGTACGCGCTCATTTCCGGCTTCATATCAAACGTTTCAACATCGGGCGATTTTATAAGTATTCTTTCTTCGCCCTCAAACTGCTTTTCCTCGCCGCCGTTAAAGAAGAATGTAACGTGCGCGTATTTCTGTGTTTCGGCAATTCTAAGCTGTGTAAGACCCTTTTTGCTGATGTATTCGCCGAACGTCATTTCGAGCGGCTCGGGCGGATACGCAACGGTCACATTAGGCGTCGTCTCGTCGTACTGCGTCATGCAAACGAAATTAACCGGAAAATATTTTCTCTCAAATCCCTTAAATTCAGGGTCGACAAACGTTCTTGTAATCTGTCTCGCACGGTCGGGGCGGAAGTTGAAGAAAATAACGCTGTCGCCCTCTTTTACCATGCCGTTTTTGTCAACGACTGTCGGAATAACAAACTCGTCCGTAACTCCGTTCGCGTAGGAGTTTTTAACCGCCGTAACGGCGTCGTTCTCCTGTATTCCCTCGCCATTTACAATTGCGTCGTACGCCTTTTCAATTCTGTCCCACGCGTTGTCGCGATCCATAGCGTAGAAACGTCCCATAATCGTGGCGATAGAGCCTACGCCGATTTCATCAATTTCCTTCTGAAGCAGAGCTATAAATTCCGCTCCCGAGGTCGGCGGAACGTCGCGTCCGTCGAGGAACGTGTGAACGTATACCTTTTCAAGACCCTTTTTTTTCGCCATACGCAGAAGTCCGTAAAGATGCTCGTTGTGCGAGTGTACGCCGCCGTTTGAGAGAAGTCCCATGAGGTGGAGAGATTTTCCGCTCTCCTTTGCCTTGTTCATCGCGTCCGAAAGCGCCTTGTTGTCGTTTATTTTGCCGTCGTTTATATCCTTTGATATTTTTACGAGCATCTGATAAACAACGCGTCCCGCGCCGATATTTGTGTGACCGACTTCGCTGTTGCCCATCTGACCGTCGGGAAGTCCGACGTCAAGTCCGCTCGCGCTGAGCTGAGTGTTCGGGTATTTCGCGAAAAACTCGTCGAGCCTCGGCTTCTTCGCCGCGGCAATCGCGTTACCCTCGGTGTTTTTATTTATGCCGTAACCGTCCATGATGATTAAGGCTATCGGTTTCTTTGCCATGTATGTGTTCCTCCTTTATTATTTTTACGGATAGATTGTTGTTTAAGCCGTCTGCGCGCGCCCTAAATAAAAGGCTGTCGCGCAGGACAGCCTTTTAAAATTCAATTATTTCGCCGCGCCCGTTATAACGGCGAAGTCCGCGCTTTTAAGCGACGCGCCGCCTATAAGACCGCCGTCGATATTCGGCTTTGAAAGAAGTCCCGCGCAGTTTTTGGCGTTCATGCTGCCGCCGTACTGAATTGTGACAGTCTTCGAGGTATCCGCGTCGTAAAGACCCTCAAGTATCTTTCTGATACCGCCGCAAACCTCTTCAGCCTGGTCGTCGGTAGCTGTTTTGCCCGTACCGATCGCCCATATAGGCTCGTATGCGACAACAACCTTTTTTGCGTCGTCCGCGCTTATACCGGCAAACGCCTTTTTAATTTGGATTGAAATCCAATCCATTGTAACGCCCGCTTCTCTCTGCTCAAGGCTCTCGCCGCAGCAAACGATTGGGATAAGACCTTTTTCAAGGGCTTTTTTAACCTTCAAATTGACTGTTTCGTCTGTTTCGTTGTTGTATTCGCGTCTCTCGCTGTGACCTATTATAACATACTCTACGCCCATGTCGACAAGCATGTCGGCGCTAACCTCGCCTGTGTACGCGCCCTTGTCTTCAAAATGAAGATTTTCCGCTCCGATTTTAACATGCGTGCCTTTCGCCGCCTCGATTGCCGGAGCAAGGCATACGTACGGAGTGCAGCATACAACCTCGCATGACGCGCCTTTTGTCGCTTCAGCTACCTCTTTTACATAGTCGTATGTTTCCGACGGAAGCTTGTTCATTTTCCAGTTTCCCGCGATAATATATTTTCCCATTTTATTTTCTCCTTTTGTTATTTTCTATAAAATACGTTCAGACAAGTAAGTTTGCTCGCATATCGGTTTTTCTTTCGCCGCGCCGCGTACGTACGCAAGCTGCGGAAAAAGCCGAGAGACTCGTGATATTACTTGTCTGACAAAGCCGCGATACCCGGAAGCTCTTTACCCTCAAGAAATTCCATGCTTGCGCCGCCGCCTGTCGAGATGTGGCTCATCTTGCCGCCGAGTCCCGCCTGATTAACGGCGGCTACGCTGTCGCCGCCGCCGATAATTGTTGTAGCGTCAAGATTTGCGAGCATAGCCGCGATTTCGTTTGTACCCTTTGCGAAGTTCGGCATTTCGAATACGCCCATAGGACCGTTCCATACAACCGTCTTAGCGTCTTTAAGAACGCTCTTAAACAGCTCGACAGACTTAGGACCTATATCAAGACCCATCCAGCCGTCGGGAATATCGCCCTCGACAATTTTAGAGGGAGCGTCGTTGTCAAACTTTTCCGTGATAACGGTGTCAACCGGCAGAATCAGTTTGTCGCCGGCTTCGTCGAGCATTTTCTTCGCGTAGTCGATATAATCCGGCTCGAGAAGCGACGTGCCTACTGTTCTGCCCTGCGCCGCGAAGAACGTATACGCCATACCGCCTCCGATAATGAGCTTGTCTACCTTTTTCAAAAGATTTTCAATAACGGAAATCTTTGATGAAACCTTGCTTCCGCCCAGAATCGCAACAAGCGGTCTTACAGGTGAATTTACCGCGTTGCCGAGGAAGTTGATTTCCTTCTCGATAAGATAACCCGCAACGGCGGGCTTTAAAATTGAAGATACGCCTACGTTTGAGCAGTGCGCTCTGTGCGCCGTGCCGAAAGCATCGTTTACAAACAAATCTGCGAGTGAGGCAAGCTCCTTTGAAAAAGCTTCCTCATTCTTTGTTTCTTCTTTTCTGTAACGAGTGTTTTCAAGAAGAACAACGTCGCCGTCCTTCATAGCAGCTACGGCAGCCTTTGCGTTATCGCCTACTACATTATTATCGGCGGCGAAAACTACTTCCTTGCCGAGCTTTGCGCTGAGGCTCTTCGCTACGGGAGCGAGTGAAAGCTCCGGCTTCGGTTCGCCCTTGGGCTTGCCCATATGAGAGCAGAGAATAACTCTCGCGCCGTTATCAATAAGATACTTGATTGTCGGAAGCGCGCCTACTATACGGTTTTCGTCTGTGATATTTCCGTCGCCGTCCAGCGGAACGTTAAAGTCACAGCGGACAAGAACCTTCTTGCCCTTTACGTCAACATCTTCAACTGTCATTTTGTTGTACATAGCCAAATCTCCTTTTTTAACAGGTAAAATTACCAGATTTTCTTTATAATATTATATATAAAAACAACCGGATTTTCAAGTGTATAATGTAATTTAATTAAAAATGTAATAATTTTATAATAACCGCCGCCGTTAATATACCGGCGACGTCTCCGAGCGCCGCGAACGGTACGGCTCTAAGATTATGTTTTACCCTTGTTTTTGCAAAATATACGCAAAGACAGTAGAAAGTCGTTTCTGTCGAGCCCATTATTACGGACGCTATTCTGCCGATTTCACTGTCCGCTCCGTGGGAGTTTAAAATCTCGGTAAGTATGCCGATAGAACCGCTGCCGGAAATCGGACGTATCAGAGCCAGAGGCATTACTTCGGCGGGAATAATATTTTTAAGCGGCGACAGAAGCGATACGAGCAAGTCGAGCGCGCCCGACGCGCGAAGCATATACGCGGCGGTAAGCGCCGCGACAAGCGGCGGAAAAATTCCAAGGACTATTTTCATTCCGTCCTCCGCGCCGCTTATGAAAATGTCATAGGAAGGCAATTTTTTAACGAGCGATACGATAAGCGCAAGCGCGATTACGGCGGGAATAACATATATCATAGCTTCTTCCTCCCGAAGTAAAGCTTTGCCGAAAGCGCCGCGGTTAAAAACGCGGTCAGCGAGGAAATCCAGATGGGTGCGATTACGGAAAACGGATCCCGCGACCCCGCCGCGGCGCGCAGCGCGATTATGGTTGTCGGTATGAGCTGCACGGAAGCCGTATTCATAATGACAAGCATACACATATTGTCCGACGCGCGCGCGGGATCGGTATTTTCTTTGTCAAGCTCGGACATGGCTTTTATGCCCATCGGAGTGGCGGCGTTTCCCATGCCGAGAATATTCGCGCTCATGTTCATAGCTATGTATTTTTTAGCCTCCTTTCCGGCTTTGGGAAACAGAAAACCGATAACAGGCTTTAAAAGCTTCTCGAGCTTTTGAGATAAACCGGACTTTTCGGCAATTTTGATTATTCCCGTCCAGAAGCACATCATTCCGGCAAATGACAGCGCGGTATTTACCGCGCTTTTCGCGCCTTCAAACGCCGCGTTTACCGTTTCCTCCATTGTGCCGTTAAAAGCCGCGGCCGCTATTGAAAACAATATCATAGCGCACCATATGTAATTCATATAATACCTCCTGAAATAAATTGTAGTAGGGGCGACCCTTGCGGTCGCCCGCCATATTACGGTATTTCCCAAACGGGCGACCGCAAGGGTCGCCACTACAACCTCAAATCCAATTTCTACGTCAAACAATAATTCATTTTTTTATTTCATTATATGAGATTTTGTGGTACAATAGAAGAAACAAAACAGAGAGGAATGTTAATATGCTTAAAGGAAAGACAGTTGTACTGGGAGTTACGGGCAGTATCGCGGCGTACAAAACAGTCAATCTCGCCCGTATGCTTATAAAGCTCGATTGCGACGTGCGTGTGCTTATGACGGCAAACGCCGTTAATTTTATAAACCCCATAACCTTTGAAACGCTTACAAAGCGCAAATGCCTTATCGACACATTCGATCGTAATTTTGAATACAGTGTGGAGCATGTCGCGCTCGCAAAAGCGGCGGACGTCGTCATGGTCGCGCCGGCGAGCGCGAACGCGATAGGCAAAATAGCGAACGGCGTCGCCGACGATATGCTCACAACTACCGTCATGGCATGTCCGTGCAAAAAGATTATATCTCCGGCTATGAATCACAATATGTTTCACAATCCTATTGTGCGGGATAATATAGATAAGCTGAGACGGTTCGGTTACGAGATAGTCGAACCCGCGCGGGGTATGCTTGCGAACGGCGACATCGGCGACGGAAGAATGCCCGACGAGGAGCTGCTTCTGGAATATATAATTAAGGAGATTGCTTTTGATAAGGATATGGCGGGCAAAAAGGCGCTTATAACGGCGGGGGCGACGATTGAGGACATAGACCCTGTCCGCTTTATTACAAACCGTTCTACGGGCAAAATGGGCTTCTCTCTGGCGAAGAACGCCATGCGCCGCGGCGCGGACGTGACGCTTGTCATGGGCAGGTGCGAGAGTGAGCCGCCGAAGCTTGTGAACACGGTTAAAGTAAGGAGCGCGAAGGATATGTTTGACGCCGTGACAGCCGTTTCGGAGGATATGGATATAATAGTAAAGGCGGCCGCCGTGGCGGACTACCGTCCGAAAACCGTCAGCGCCGAGAAGATTAAAAAGAACGGCGGTAATATGACGATTGAACTCGAGCGCACAGACGATATTCTGAAATATCTCGGCGAGCATAAAAAGCGGAACCAGTTTATCTGCGGATTTTCCATGGAGACGGAAAACATGCTCGAAAATTCGCGTAAAAAGCTTTGGGACAAGAATGTCGATATGATAGTCGCGAATAATCTCAGACAGGACGGCGCGGGCTTCGGCTGCGATACGAACGTTGCGACGCTGATTACGAAAAACAGCGAGACGCGGCTCGATATAATGAGTAAGGATAAGCTCGCGGAGAAGATTTTTGATTATATTTTGGGAAAATGAATATATGCCATCCAATACGAAAAAAGAGCCGCGCAAAACGCGCGGCTCTTTAAATTTTTAAAATTCAAATTATTCGGCAATATCCGAAACAACGCCCGAACCGACTGTTCTGCCGCCTTCACGAATAGCGAAACGAAGTCCCTTTTCGATAGCGATAGGAGTAATCAGTTCAACAGACATCTTTACGTTATCGCCGGGCATGCACATTTCCGTGCCTTCCGGAAGAGTGATAACGCCTGTAACGTCGGTTGTTCTGAAATAGAACTGAGGTCTGTAGTTGTTGAAGAACGGCGTATGACGACCGCCCTCGTCCTTTGTCAGTACGTAAACCTCTCCTGTGAACTTTGTATGAGGATGAATCGTACCGGGCTTTGAAAGAACCTGACCTCTTTCAATTTCGTTTCTCTGAACGCCGCGGAGAAGCGCGCCGATGTTGTCGCCCGCCTCAGCGTAATCAAGAAGCTTTCTGAACATCTCGATACCCGTAACGACAACCTTTCTCTTTTCGTCCGTAAGACCGACGATTTCAACCTCGTCGTTAAGATTCAGCTTACCTCTTTCAACTCTGCCCGTAGCAACCGTGCCGCGACCCGTGATTGAGAAGATGTCCTCGATAGGCATAAGGAACGGAAGATCCGACTTTCTTTCCGGAGTCGGAATATAAGAGTCGACAGCGTCCATAAGGTCGAGTATGCACTTGTACTCGGGAGCGTTAATGTCCGTTGAATTAGACTCGAGAACCTGAAGAGCCGAACCGGAGATGATAGGAGTATCGTCGCCGGGGAACTCGTACTCGTTAAGAAGGTCTCTGATTTCCATTTCAACAAGCTCAAGAAGCTCGTCGTCGTCAACCTGGTCTCTCTTGTTCATGAATACAACGATATAAGGAACGCCAACCTGACGCGAGAGAAGGATATGCTCTCTTGTCTGCGGCATCGGACCGTCCGCGGCCGATACAACGAGGATAGCGCCGTCCATCTGAGCCGCGCCCGTAATCATGTTCTTAACATAGTCGGCATGTCCCGGACAGTCAACGTGAGCGTAGTGACGCTTGTCCGTCTCATACTCAACGTGAGCGGTAGAAATAGTAATACCTCTTTCTCTCTCCTCCGGAGCCTTATCAATCATGTCGTACGCTTCAAATTTAGCCTGACCTTTAAGAGCCAGAACTTTTGTGATAGCCGCTGTAAGAGTCGTTTTACCGTGGTCAACGTGACCGATGGTACCAATGTTTACGTGCGGCTTATTTCTTTCAAATTTCTCTTTTGCCATTGTAAAAATTCCTCCTTAAAATAATATAGTTCCACTAATAAAGTTA
>CAYRSG010000032.1:0-19943 GCA_964426905.1 uncultured Clostridium sp.
TTTTTTTGCAAAAATGGAGCAGTTTCAAACCGGCTCCATTTGAATTTTTTGTACTTCAATCATCATAAACGACATTTAATTCCATACCTATTTTTTCATACCATGTAACTGCTCTATTCAATATTTCTTTTAATTTTTCTTTTGCTAAGCATAAGTCTTTCGGTAGTCTGTCTATACCTGATATGTATATCGTTGCAGGTATGTCAATGTCCCATGTAATACAGTCCCAAAAAGCGTCCATATTCATTCCGTAATAATCGGGGAAATCAAAACTGTCCTTTAACATTTGATGTAATTCATACATTGTTTTTACTTTACTAAAATCTACTATGTAGCTTGTCATATTGCCCTCCTATCTTATCTCATAAAATGTTCCATAATGGTCGTATGTTACAAATATCAAACCATCATTAGAATAAAGTATACGATGTCCGTTTCTTATACCGCCTGTATAGTTTATATCCGCCTCATACCACATGCGTCCTGCCGCCTCCGGTAATCGTCTGTCATCGTTGTAATAAATATCTCCTCCGATGGCGCCATTTAAAGTAACATCTCTTAAATTCCCCTTATATCGTTTCCAACCTTTCAATCTTGCTTCAGATTTTGTTATGTAATTTTCGGGCAAAATACCGTAGTGAGCAATATGGAAATCCGCGCCGTTAAGACCGTCTATAGTTGCAGTTCCTGCTATTATACATAATAACATAATTGTTCCGCAATTGCAATTAGGATGTACCTCACCGGCATACGGATATGGTGGATTATCTCTGTGGAATATCCTTCCGTTCATTATAAAACAATAGGCGCATGTACCTAAACTTATATTTGTTATCCACTTTTTCCATTCCCTGCTTTCGGAAACAACAGGTGAAAACCCGTCTATTCCCAACATTTTTAAAGTTATAATTGTCATTTTAAGCTTTGAATCTAATTCCATATAATATTCCTTTCTTTAATAATGCTATAAACTGTAATATATCTTTTTTAGATATTATAGCATAAAATTAACAATTCGTCAAGATTAAATATCTAAAAAAGATATTTAAAAATTTTTATCTGTTATAATTAATTTTTTAAAGCTATAAATCTATAAAATTATCCGTTTTCTTTTTTAGCAAGCATAACACTTTAGTACCCACTAACGCACAAAATAAAAAGTATAAAATGCGGAAATCACATTTTATACTTTCTGAGTACCATATTCTATACTGTCTTATCGCACACGCTCATAGCGCCCACAGTTTTTTGTTATGTTATATTTTTTTTAAACCGTTGAGAATATTCTGAAAATAGTCCGGAATTTCGCTTGTAAATTCCATCATTTCGCCCGTGGAAGGATGTATAAATCCTATTGTTTTGGCATGGAGAAGCTGACCTTTCAAATTAAATTTCTCCTTTTTTATTCCGTAAAGCGGATCGCCGACGATACTGTGTCCTATCGAAGCCATATGAACGCGTATCTGGTGCGTTCTGCCCGTTTCAAGAATACATTCGACAAGCGTGTACTGTCCGAACCGTTCAAGCACGTTGAAATGCGTTATTGCCTCGCGTCCTCCCCGTACAACCGCCATCTTTTTGCGGTCGGAGGGATTTCTGGCAATCGGCTTATTTACGGTACCGCCGTCCTCTTTTATATTACCGTTTACGAGCGCGATATACTTGCGCATCGCCTTGCGCTCCCCAAGCTGCGCCGACAGCTTCAGATGCGCTTCGTTATTTTTTGCCGCTACCAAAAGTCCTGAAGTGTCCTTATCTATGCGATGGACTATTCCGGGACGTATAACGCCGTTTATGGCTGACAACTCGTTACCGCAATGGTATGCAAGTCCGTTTACAAGCGTTCCGCGCTCATTTCCCGGCGCGGGATGAACGCACATCCCCTGCGGTTTGTTTATCACTATTATGTCGCTGTCCTCATAAACTATGTCAAGCGGTATATCCTCCGCTTCAGCCGACAGAGGCTCCGGCTCGGGAAAATCTGTAACTATTTCTTCGCCGCCCGTGATTTTATAATTTTTCGACGCCGCTTTTCCGTTTACCGAAACAAGCCCGTCCCCGCACAGCTTCGCCGCGTAGCTTCGCGAAACGTTCGAGTTGTCCGCTATAAATTTATCGAGACGCTCTCCGATATCCTCCGACGAAGCGTTAATTATCACTCTCTCCATTCTTCTCCTCTTTGTCAAACCAAATTACATAGATTACCAAGAGCGCGGCTCCCGTTGTAATTCCTATATCCGCTATATTGAATACAGGGAAATTAATAAAAGACGCCTGTATATAATCCACAACATAACCGCGGAATATTCTGTCCAGAGCGTTTGCGAACGCTCCTGAAAACATCATCGTAACCGCCGCGCGCAAAAGCGGATGCGTCGGTTTTTTCTTAATCCAATAGATTGCCGCGCCAACGCAGAACGCTATTGAAATAAGGCTCAGCAGCGATAGCCTGCCCGACAGCATCGAAAACGCCGCTCCTCTGTTCTGAACGTAAGTTATGTCGAAAAGGTTAATTATCGAAAATGCCGTGTCGCCCACGTTCATTCCCGAAACAACAAGATACTTTACCGCCTGGTCAGCCGCGATAATAATTAATGTAATAATCAGCCAAATCATATTTTATTCTCCCGATTTGATATATTCGAACGCGGAAAAAATTTCGTCCTTTGTCACATCTGTCGTCTGCGTGACTTCTCCGATTTTTACCGGCAGAACAAATTTGAGTTTTCCCGCTATTTTTTTCTTGTCCTTTTGCATAAACGCGAAAACAGTATCGTTATCCGGCAAATTCACTCTCGTTTTAAAGCCGTATACGGAAAGTATGTCTTCTATGCGTTTTAGCGTCCCCAAATCAATCATGCCGCGTTTGCACGCAATATATGACGCGCCGACCATGCCTATGCCGACGCATTCGCCGTGAGTCATTTTAAAATCGTATGCCGACTCAACGGCGTGACCTATAGTATGCCCGAAATTCAGTATTGCCCTAAGTCCCGTTTCACGCTCGTCGCGCATTACAACGTCCGCTTTTACGGAACAGTTTACTTTATCCATCTTTATAAGCTCGTCATTGTCAAGAGTTTTTATTTTGTCGCTGTTTTTTTCAAGATACTCAAAAAATTCAGCGTTCCTGATTATTCCGTGCTTTATAACCTCTCCCATTCCCGAAACAAACTGCTCGGGCGGCAGCGTTTTTAGCGTCTCCACGTTTATATAAACAAGACGAGGCTGGTGAAAAGCGCCCAGAATATTTTTGCTTTCCATAAAGTCTACGCCCGTTTTTCCCCCGACGGAGCTGTCAGACTGCGAAAGCAGCGTTGTCGGTACCTGAACAAAGTCGATTCCGCGCATGAATATTGACGCGGCAAAGCCCGCCATGTCTCCGGCGACTCCGCCTCCGAGCGCGACAATCATGCTCTTTCTGTCCATTTCATGCTCTATACACGCGCGGCAGATATCAAGTACAGAATCCATGCTCTTATTTTCCTCGCCGGCGTCAAACGCGTAAACCACGCTGTCATAGCCGTTGTTTTTAAGAATCTCATTTACCTCGTCCGCATACAGCTTTTTTACATTGCTGTCCGTTACTATAAGCAGCTTCTCCGGCGCGGATATATCCGCCATAGCCGAAGCAAGATTATCAAAGCTGCCGGAAAATAATATATTGTATGAATTTTCTCCTAAGTCTACATATAATTTTTCCATTATTTTTCCCTTCATATTTTATTAAATTTACAATAGAAGCGACGGAACGGCATTTAATGTCATATCCGCAAAATCATTATTAAGATAGCCGTAATATCCCGCGCACGCAATCATAACCGCGTTATCCGTACACAGCGCCGGTTCGGGATAAATCACCTTTATCCCCTTTTTACCGGCAAGCCGCGTCATTTTTTCGCGAAGCGCGCTGTTGGACGCGACGCCGCCGGCAAGCGCGATTATTTTGCTGTTTTTAATCATAGCCGCTTCTATTGTGTGTTCACACAATACGTCCGTTACCGCATTCTGGAAGCTTGCCGCTATATCCGCCTTGCTGTATTCCTCTCCGTTCTGCTCAAGCTTATGAAGATAATTTATAACAGCCGTCTTTACTCCGCTGAAAGAAAAGTCGAGCGAGTCCCTGTCTATTCTCACACGAGGGAAATGTACAGCCTCCGGATTTCCCTTTTTTGCAAGCTTATCTATAAGCGGTCCTCCCGGATACCCCAGTCCGAGGACGCGCGCGATTTTATCAAAGGCCTCGCCCGCCGCGTCGTCACGCGTTTTGCCCATTATTTCAAAATGAGTATAATCCTTAACATTAACAATATGGCTGTGTCCTCCCGACGCCACAAGACAGACAAACGGCGGTTCCAGTTCTTTGTGCGCCGCAAAATTAGCCATTATATGTCCCTTTATGTGATGAACAGGCGTCAGCGGCTTATTGAGAGCAAACGCTAACGCCTTAGCTGTAGAAACGCCTACGAGCAACGCGCCGACAAGTCCCGGACCGTAAGTTACGGCTATTGCGTCTATATCGTCAAATGTAACTTCCGCTTCCGCAAGCGCCTCGTCAATAACCATGTCTATCGTTTCAATATGCCGTCTTGACGCCACCTCCGGCACAACGCCGCCGAACTTTTTGTGCAGCGCAATCTGTGTATTTATAACATTCGACAAAGCGTTGCGTCCGTCTTCAACAACAGCCGCGGCGGTTTCGTCGCACGAGCTTTCTATTCCGAGTATAAGCACTTTACAATTCCCCTCTATCCGTAAAACTTTTTGTCATTATCCACGCGTCTTCACTGTTGTCGCTGTAATACCGTTTTCTCTCTCCGATTATATCGAAGCCGTATTTCCTGTACAGTCTTTGAGCCGCTGAATTGCTTTTCCGCACTTCAAGCGTCAGAAGCTCAAGATTAAGAGCATTCGCTGTATGTATCATTTCCTCTATAATGAGGCTTCCTACTCCACGGCGCCTGTATTCGGGAAGTACCGCAACATTGGTTATTCCGCCCTCGCCCGATACGTTCCAGAATCCGGCGTAACCCACGCAGCGTCCCCCTGTTTTGGCGACAAAGTAAACCGCAAGCTTATTTTTTATTTCATCGCGAAACGACTTTTCGGACCACGGCACGGAAAAACATTTCTTCTCAATTTCGGCAACCTCCGCCGTATCCTCCTCAGTCATACGTGTAATTACTATGTCTTTCATATTATTTATTATCCGCTATTCTCTCCGCCGCGTCCACAAGCGCATCGTATATTTCCCGCGCCGTTTCTTCGTATTCATCCAAATCGCCGCCGTAAGGGTCCCGTATGTCTCCCTCGCTTCCCGAATATTCAAGAAGCGTATACACCTTTCCGTCCGCCATCGGCTCAAGCAGCTTTTTATGCGCCTCGGTCATCGTCAGAATAATGTCTGACTTCTTTATTAAATCCTCCGTTACGGGCTGAGTTCTGTGACCGGTTAAATCTATACCGTATTTCTCAACAGCTTTCACCGCGTTTTCACTGGCGTTTCCGCCTTCCTGCGCGAATATGCCCGCGGATTCTATTCTTATATCAAGCTCGTTTTCAACAGCTATTTTATTCATAATCGCTGCCGCCATCGCGCTTCTGCATGTGTTCCCCGTGCAAACAAATAATATATTCATATATCCTCCAAAATCATCATAAATCCTTATTTTTGGCGTTTTTCCTTTGGGAAGGGCGCCGATACGATATAAAGAATATACCATAAACAGGGCTAATTGTCAATATCAATGATATTGTATAATACGGCAAAAAAGATGTTTTGCAACGATAGTTTCCAATGAAACGGAAGACTGTTTTCACGTCTCGGATTAAAGAAGCGAAACGACGCGCAAAGAGCAAATTTTGAGCGTCGGCGGAAAACAATACGCAGAGCCGAAAAAACAGCGGCGGAACTATTCGCGGAACGGCGGCGCGAAACCGGCATAAAAAAGAGAAAGCGTCTGTCGCGATTTTAAATATATTATAATATTCATTACTTAAAATCTGCCATAATTTTATTTTTTCCTTAAATTTTTCCGACGGGAATTATGTAATATTTTTGAATAATACCCATGAAAAAAAAACATAATAATGTCATAGTCAACAGCAATTATTTATATACAGGAGGAATTGATTATGAAAGCTACCGGGATAGTAAGAAGAATAGATGATTTGGGCAGGGTCGTTATTCCCAAGGAGATACGCAGAACTATGCGTATACGCGAGGGCGATCCGCTTGAAATTTATACGGAAAAGGACGGCGAGGTTATATTTAAGAAGTACTCGCCGATAGGCGAGCTGGGTGATTTTGCCGCGAATTATGTCGAAACGCTCGCGAAAGCAAGCGGTCACGGCGCGTGCATAACGGACCGCGACAACGTAATCGCGGTTTCCGGACTGCCGAAAAAAGAGCTTATGGAAAAACCTGTAAGCTCTGAGCTTGAAAACGTTATGAACGAAAAGATAACCGTCAGCTACAGAGACGGCAAACCTGTGTCAGTGGCTGACGGAGTTGAAAAATACAACGCGGGAGTAGTTGTCCCGATAGTTTCTGAGGGAGACACAATCGGTTCGGTGCTTTTCATTATGAAGGAAGGCGAAAAGCCGTCCGAAATAGAGGAAAAGCTTGCCGAATCCGCCGCCGGATTTCTCGGAAAGCATATGGAAGGCTGACGTGAAAATCGGAGTAAGCCGCACAAAAATAACCTCCTATGACAAGACGGAATCATAGGAGGTTATTTTTAGATATAAAGCCAATATAAGCGCGCTTGTTTTATCTTAGATACCGCCTAAATAAAGCTTAATGACGTCTAAAATAGATATTGAAAATATTATCAAATTATGTTATTATATAGAAAAACGAACTTATGATATAGGAGTTGATACAAATGAGAAAAAGAAGCGTTGGTATTTTAATCGTTTTGACAATGCTGTTTGCATTTGTCACTGTTCATGCCGAACGAAATATAAATATTTACATCAATGGTACAGAACTTGAATGCGAAAGTCCCGCATTTATTGAAAACGGCAGCGCTATGGCGCCTATGCGTAATATATTTGAACGCTTAGACGCTCAGGTTGAGTGGAACGGCGATACAAAAACAATTACGGCTCAAAAACAGGATATTAAGATTACGCTGCAAATAGGTTCTCAAGTTTTGATACGCAACGAAAAATCCGAACAATTGGATGTTGCGCCTGTTATCGTAAACGATACAACCTTTATTCCGATAAGAGCTGTTTCTCAGGCTTTGGATGCGGAAGTTTCATGGGATGATGCGACGTCTACAGTAAATATTTCATCAGATCAAATTAATAATACCGAATCATTTGTGACGATGTACGCGGAAGACGGAAGAACTATCAGTATTCCTCAATCTGAAACAGAAGCATATAAAAGCGTGGGCTGGTACGCGGAGCCGGTTGTGCTGATGTATGCGGCGGACGGAAGAACTACATATGCTCCGGAGTCCGAAGTGGAAGCGTATAAGGGGGTTGGTTGGTACGCGGAACCGGTTGTGCTGATGTATGCGGCGGACGGAAGAACTACATATGCTCCAAAGTCCGAAGTGGAAGCATATAAGGGGGTTGGTTGGTATACAGAGCCGGTTGTGCTGATGTATGCGGCAGACGGAAGAACTACATATGCTCCAAAGTCAGAAGTGGAAGCGTATAAGGGGGTTGGTTGGTATACAGAGCCATATACACCGCCAAAAACTAATTACAGTTCCGGAGCCTCAACATCATCGGGAAGCGGCACATATATTGGTTCGACTGTGTACGTTACTCCAACGGGGAAAAAATATCATTACAGCGCAAGCTGTGCGGGAAAAAATGCGCGCGCGACAACTCTGTCGGCAGCGCTGGCAAGCGGAAAATCGGCATGCGCGAAGTGCGCCGAATAGTACGGCAATTTTGAGAATCAGATATTTACATACTGTATCGTTAAATATTTAATTGCATAAGAAAAGAGAAACTGCGCAGGCAATTTCTCTTTTTTAATTTATTCAGATATCGTTTCTGATAATATCGTCATAAGACTCGCGCTTTACAACTACCTTGGCTTTACCTTCCGACACGGCGACAACCGCCGGTCTCGGTATTCTGTTATAATTGCTCGCCATAGAATAGTTGTACGCTCCCGTGGCAAGTACGGCAAGAGTATCCCCCACCTTAATTTCAGGCATCATAGCGTCCTTTAAAAGTATATCGCCGGATTCACAGCACTTGCCCGCTATTGTTACCTTTTCTGTTCTCTGCGCGCCGGCTCTGTTTGCGATAACCGCTTCATATTCCGATTCATACAAAATATATCTCGGATTATCGCCCATTCCGCCGTCAACTGTAACATACTTTCTTACATCCTTAATATCCTTAATTCCGCCTACCGTATACAGCGTAATTCCCGCCGGAGCGACAATGGAACGCCCCGGTTCCATAAGAATAAACGGCAGCTTTACTCCTCTTTCATCAGCGGTTTTCTTTACAACCTCGCTTACGTGACGAATATATTCGTCATACGGCGCAGGGTCGTCGTTTTCCGTATACATTATACCATAACCGCCTCCGAGATTCAGGCAATCAATTTCAAGTCCGAGCTTGTCCTTCAAATCTCCTATGAAATTCATCATTACCTCAGCCGCCTTACAGAAAGGCTCAATATCAAATATCTGAGAGCCTATATGGCAATGAATACCGTTTACCTTCACATTCGGCGTCTTACTCGCTTTTTCTATTATATCGAAAGCTTCGCCGTTTTCCAGCGCCACGCCGAACTTCGAGTCAATCTGACCTGTCTGAATAAAGCTGTGAGTATGAGCGTCAACCCCCGGCTTTATACGAAACATTACATTCTGCACAACGCCGTAGCCGCGCGCGATCTCGCTAAGAGTCTCAAGCTCGTAAATATTGTCGACAATTATATTTCCGACCTTATTCTTAATCGCCATCTCAATTTCATCAGCAGTCTTATTATTGCCGTGAAAATAGACTTTATCCATAGGAAAATCTGCCTTTATAGCCGTGTAAAGCTCGCCGCCCGACACCACGTCGACGCCGAGACCTTCCTCATTCACAAGTCTGCATGTAAAGAGCGAGCAAAACGCTTTGTTCGCATAGAGAACGAGACCGTTTCCTCCGTAATATTTATCCATCGCATTTTTATAAACGCGGCAATTCTTTCTTATTAAGTCCTCGTCAAGTACATAGAGCGGCGTGCCAAATTCCTTCGCAAGCTCCACAGTATCGTTTTTACCTATAACAAGATGATTTTTTTCATTAACCGTTAAATTCTCCGATACAAACATTTTTCTCACACCTTCCGATAATTGCTTAACCCTGTGTTCCGTCGTGTTTTAAGTCGTCAAGTATTTTTGCTTCCTCCAATTTGCTGTCTATTCGTATAATTTTCGGCTGTCTGCCGTCTGTTATACACTTTTTGTTTATTATTACGGTCTTTACGGCGTCGTCCGACGGAATCTCAAACATTACGTCCGAAAGCGATTCCTCGATTATCGAACGAAGTCCGCGCGCGCCGGTATTACGCTCAATCGCTTTATCGGCGATCGCCTCGATCGCGCCGTCTTCAAACTCAAGCTTCACACCGTCAAAAGCAAACAGCGTTTTATACTGCTTTACAAGCGCGTTTTTCGGTTCTGTAAGAATCGTTATCAGAGTTTTTCTGTCTAGCTTATCTAATTTTGCAAATATGGGAAGTCTGCCTATAAATTCAGGGATAAGTCCGTATTTAAGCAAATCCTGCGGAATAATATTCGCGAGAAGCTCGTTTATATTCGTTTCTCCGCGGCTTTCAATCTTCGCTCCGAAGCCAAGTCCTTGTTTGCCGGTACGGCTGTCTATTATCTTCTCTATTCCGTCAAAGGCGCCGCCGCATATGAACAGAATGTTCGTAGTATCAATCTGAATAAACTCCTGATGCGGATGCTTTCTTCCGCCCTGCGGAGGCACGGATGCAACCGTTCCTTCGAGTACCTTTAAAAGCGCCTGCTGAACTCCCTCGCCGCTGACGTCGCGCGTAATCGACGGATTTTCCGCTTTTCTGGCGATTTTATCGATTTCATCTATATATATTATTCCGCGTTCGGCGGCTTCAATTTCGTAATCTGCCGCTTGGATCAGCTTCAAAAGAATATTTTCAACATCCTCGCCGACATATCCCGCCTCCGTAAGCGACGTCGCGTCGGCAATAGCGAACGGAACATTCAATATTCTTGCAAGATTTTGCACAAGAAAGGTTTTTCCGCTTCCCGTAGGACCTATCATAAGTATATTGCTCTTTTGCAGCTCCACATCGTCCGCCATATCAGAATGTTCGATTCTCTTGTAATGATTATACACAGCTACAGACAGTATCTTTTTTGCTTCCTCCTGCCCGATTACATACTCGTCAAGAAAAGCCTTGATTTCCTTAGGCTTGGGCAGCTCGTGAGCGTCAAAATCGTTTTTTTTCTCAAATTCGCCGCCGAGTATACTGTTGCATGTGCTTACGCATTCGTCGCATATATATACGCCCGGTCCCGAAAGAAGCTTATTTACTTCATCCTCTGTTTTTCCGCAGAATGAACATCTGAAATGCTTTTTCTCGTCCATGTTTTTACTCCTTTATATGAAGCTTTATTTTCCGGCTTTTATTATGACCTCATCGATAAGCCCGTATTCCAGCGCTTCCTGCGACGTCATAAAGTTATCGCGCTCAGTGTCGGCGCAAAGTCTTTCATAAGTCTGACCGGTGCGCTCCGCGAGAATTTCGTTCATCTTTTTCTTTGTTTCAACAAGATGATCGGTATATATTTTGATATCGGTCGCCTGACCGCTCAGACCGCCGCCCGAAATAAGAGGCTGATGAATCATTATCTCGCTGTTCGGCAGAGCAAACCGCTTGCCCTTCGCTCCCGCGGCAAGAAGAAACGCTCCCATGCTTGCCGCCATACCGATACAAATCGTCGATACGTCGCACTTTATATACTGCATGGTGTCATATATCGCCATACCGGCGCTTATCGAGCCGCCGGGACTGTCTATATAAAACTGAATATCCTTATCCGGGTCTTTCGCCTCGAGATACAGCATCTGCGCAACAACAAGGCTCGACGTCGTGTTATCGACCTGATCCGCCAAAAATATAATTCTGTCCTCTAAGAGTCTCGAATAAATATCGTATGAACGTTCGCCGCGGTTTGTCTGTTCAACGACCATTGGTACTAATGCCATACTATTCATCCCTTTCAAATATTATGAAATTATTTTACCGACGCATGATTTACAATCATGTCAATCGTCTTCTGAAGCTCAAGATCCTTCTTGATATTTTCTTTCTCGGCGTCGCTCAAAGCTTCCTTGAGCTTGTCAAGTTCCATGTTATACTTCTTCGCCATATCTACAAGATGAAGCTCTACCTCCTCGGGTCCCGCTTCAACTCCTTCGGCTTTTTGAACCGCCTCGAGAACGAGAGAACCGCTTATCTGTTTCTTTGCCTGATCCGCAAAATTAGCTCTGAAGGTTTCCATTGTCTGTCCGGTGTACTGCAAGTACGTTTCAAGATTCATTCCCTGATAAGCTATTCTCTGAGAAAAGTCCCTTACAATGTTGTCAATCTGCGCCTCAAGCATAGCTTCCGGAATTTCAAATTCCGCGTTCTCTATAACCTTGTCGATAATAGAGTTTTCCGTCTCTGTCTTAGCCTTGTTCGCGGCGGCTTCCTCCAGTTTTTTGCGCACATCCGCTTTATAGTCGTCAAGAGTGTCGAACTCGCTTACTTCGCTCGCGAAATCATCGTCAAGCTCCGGAAGCTCGCGCTTCTTAATTTCCTTTACCTTTACATTGAATACCGCGTCCTTACCCTTGAGATTCTCCGCGTGGTACTCCTCGGGGAAAGTAACCTCTACTTCAACATCGGCTCCCGTCTCGGCTCCCTCGAGCTGTTCCTCAAATCCCGGAATAAACGTTCCCGAACCCAGTTCAAGCTCATAGTCCTCGCCTTTGCCGCCTTCGAAAGCAACGCCGTCAACAAATCCTTCAAAATCAATAACGGTTATATCGCCGTTGCGCGCCGCTCTGTCGTCAATAGTGACAAGTCTCGCGTTCTTGTTTCTTGCCGCTTCTATATCCTTATCGACGTCCTCATCTGTTACATTATAGTCGATTTTATCCACTTCTATACCTTTATAATCGCCGAGCTTAACCTCCGGCTTTGTTGTAACAAGCGCGGTAAATATGACAGGCTCGCCCGCCTTGATCTCATCTACGTCTATTTCCGGTCTCGCGACAGACTCGACGCCGGATTCCTTGACCGCCGCGTCATAAGCCTCGGGAAGCACGCTGTTTATTGCCTCGTCGTAAAATACAGCGGGCGTGTAATACTTCTCTATAACGTTTCTCGGCGCTTTGCCTTTTCTCCAGCCCGGTATACTGAACTTTTTGGCGTTCTTTTTGTATACCCGATTGATTGCCTTCTCAAAATCCTCCGAGCTTACCTCGAATGTAAGCTTAACAAGATTCTTCTCGATTTGTTCGTTTTTCACTGCCATAGTGATATTATCCTCCTTATGCGTCCCGTTTGAGACATATTAACATAGCGTATATTATATCACTTATTTTCGGATATTTCAATTATTTTTTTAAATTATTTACAACTTTTTCATTTTTCAATAAAGCGGCAGACGCGCTTTTGAATATTTCGCAAGCAAAATACGGCGCGAAATCGCGCGTCCGCAAAAAGGAGCCGCCGTAAATCGGGCGGGATTTTAAACCGCTCGTTCGCGCGCAGCTCCTATCATTTAATTTTCAATAGGGTTTACTACCGACAGCGCGGAGCGTTCTTTTACAAAATGCTTTTCAAAGCGTTTTTGCACATCCTCGAACGTAACCGTTTTATAAACGTCGGCAAAATTAAAATAATCTATGCCCATAAACAGCATTTGTATAAATGTTACGGCGTAATTTTCCGTATCGTTGAGCGAACGGATATAATCGCCCCACACCACCTTCTTGCTTCTATCGAAGTCCTCTTTTGAAAGCCCTTCCCTTTTAACTCTCTGCGTCTCTCCGATAACAGCCTCGTAAACGGCTTTAGGGTCGGAGCTTTCCCCGCTTATCGAGGAATAGGCGTAATCAGGCTGCATCGTGTATTCCGCGGAAAAAGAATTATTTATAAGTCCTTTTTCATATAAACCATTGTACAGCGGCGAGCATTTTCCGAAAAGCATTTTCAGCAGTATATCCGTTTCTATACTCTTTTTCAGCAGTTTCTCTCCTCCGAAGCCTGTATCCGTATCCTTAAAGCCTGTCATAAACAGCGGATTCGCTACGCTCAGACTCTGTTCCGAGTAATTCTTTGATATCTCGTCGGGTTCTTCCGGATAAATTCTTCTTATATCCTCTTTAAACGGCTCGTTCTTTTTCACCCCGATGTTAATTACCTTAGCCGCTTTCGACGGGTCGACGTTGCCCGCTACTACGATTGACATATTTGAAAGATTATAAAACGTATTATAGCATTTATATAGATACTCGGGAGTAATACGACTTATGCTTTCCACAGTTCCGGCAATATCTTTTTTTACCGGATTATTCCGATACAGGCAGTCGAGAAAATTAAAAAACAGTCTCCAGCTTCCGCTGTCGTCGTACATTCTTATTTCCTGACCTATTATCCCCCGCTCCTTTTTGACGCTCTCCTCCGTGAAATACGGACTCTGAACATAATCCATAAGCGCCGCGAGATTTTCTTCTATATTGGAGGTCGCTTCAAACAGATACGCCGTTATATTAAAAGATGTAAACGCGTTCGCGTTTCCCCCGTATTTTGAAAATTTATCGAACACATTGCCGCCGTCCGGCTGGTCGAACATCTTATGCTCAAGATAATGCGCTATACCGTCTGGGACTTTAGTAACCTCGGTTTCGCCGGGAACGATAAATTCGGAATCGACGCTTCCGTAACGAGCGCCGAAAATAGCGAATGTTTTGCTGTAATCCTTTTTAGGGATTATATAGACGCCGAGTCCCGAGGAATGTTTTCCGTAATACATTTCCTCTCCCGTTATACTGTTCTTTACGTAATTAAGCTCCATCACGCTTCCTCCTTTCCGGTAAGAAAATATACCGTATCAAGCTCAATATTTTTCGCGGCGGCAGCCGCATCCTCCGGAGTCGCTTTTTTTATCATGTCCTTCATTTCATCTATTGTGTAATCCGTTCCGGAAACCTTCTGCGTAAGATAGAACGTCTGCATAAGCTCCTGATTATCCCTGTACGATTCCAGCTCGTTTAAGAGAGCGTTAACGCTCGACGTAAATTCCGACTCCGAAATCTCGCATTTTCGTATGGCGTCAAGCTGTAAAAGTATTTCGTCATGCGCTTTTTGGAAATTCTTAAACTCGATTCCCGCGTTAACAAGCATAATACCCTTATCCTGAATAAGATTGCTCGACGCGTAATAGCAGAGGCTCAGCTTTTCGCGGACGTTGTTAAACAGCTTTGAATGCGCGCCGGCGCCGAATATACTGTTCATTACCATAAGTTTGGCGTAATCGCCGCTTTCGGGCTTTACGCCCGTGGCGAAGCCCATACAGAGCTTCCCCTGGACAACGTCCATTCTTTCTGTAACATTTTTGATATCGCCTTTTTTAACAAATATTTCCGATTTCGGAATTGACGAAGATGAGAACGCGATTTTTTCGGTATATGATTTAATCTCGTCGGCAATTGCATTCACGTCCGCGTCGCCGCATATATAAATATCAATCGGAGACGAGGTTATAATGCTCTCGTAATGCTTCTTCAATATATCGGCGCCGATATCGTCGATACCCTCCTTCGTGCCGAGACGAGGCAGAGCAAACGCGTCGCCTTTGCACATTTCTTCAGCGCATCTCTTTAGCGCGTACCGGCGTTTATCATTTATCTCCGCCATAATTCTGTCTTTAACGTTATTCTTCTCCTGTTCGACAACATCGTCTCTGAACGCGGCGGGTTCAAAAAGCGCGGACGTCATCAGCTTTATAATTCCGTCGCTGAGCTTCTCGCCATTCGGAGCGTACTTGTCGGAGATTGTCTCAAACGTAAGATAAATAATCTGGTCGCCGCCGTGTTTTAACACGCCGGCGCCAAACGACGCGCCGTAAAGATTCTCAAGATATTTTGAAATCTCCGCGCTGTCGGGACACATCCCGCAGCCTCTTTTCAGAACATACGGAAGAAGAGCGTTTTTCGACGCTTCCGCCTCGTTTAATTCTCTGTGTATATACACTCCGGCGGTAGTGGTCTTCAGCTTTGTCATCGGTATATAATACAGATTTATGTTTGAATTTATTTTTACGCAATCCATCTCTATTCTCCTTTGCTTTTTAAATTATTTTACTCCTTTTTCCGCGTTATGTCAATTATCCGGCGTAACTTTCCACATCGCGAAGCGTAAGAGAACGGTGCAGAGCTAAGTTTATTCCGTTCGCAACCGTTTTCGACGTACGCTCGATCACGAGGTCGATATCCTTTGTAGTGACCATGAGCGGCGCGAGTTCTTTAGGTATTTCCGCTTTTGAAATCGTCGCCGCGTCTATTACAGTCGGCGCTCCTATCGCAATCACCTTTACTCCCGTGCTTTCCTCGTTAAGCCCTTCGCGGTTGTTTCCGACGCCCGCGCCCGGCTGTATGCCTGTGTCGGCGATCTGAATCGTCGTGCTGACGCGGCGAATGTCCGCCGCCGCGAGCGCGTCGACCGCTATTATAAGCTGCGGCTTCACCTTTTCCGTAACCGCTTTTATGATATCCGCCGTTTCGATACCGGTAGTTCCGAGAACTCCCGGCGCTATAGCGCATACGCCGCTTACGCTGTCGTCGAAAAATCCGCTCATTCGCTGTTTTATATGATGCGTCACCAGCAGCTTTGACACAACGCTCGCGCCGAGCGCGTCCGGCGTCACGTCGCGGTTTCCGAGTCCGACGACAAGAGTGAGCGTATCGCTTTTTATATCCGCCATTTTCCGTATCTCATCGGCTATTATCGAGCATACGGACTCATAATCATCGAGACTGTATTTGAGATTAGGCGCGTCGATCGTAACGTAATTGCCGATAGCCTTTCCGAGCGCTTCGGAACCGTTTTTATTCGTTATTTGCACGCGCGTTACGGATACGCCGTCTTTTTCTTCAATATCCGATATTACTCCGTTAATTTCAGACGCGTTTTTCGCCTGATTTTTTGTTAATTCGTGCGCCTCAACCGCGAGGTCTGTTCTGATATTCTGCATTGTTATCTCTCCTTTTTTCGTTAGTGTTTTACAAACAGAGGTAAATTATGCGAAAAGACACATGAATTAAATTGCCGCAAGCGCGGCGAGCGGGAGAGGTAAATTTTTTCAAAAATTATTGCTTTTTGCGGAATAATAAGGTATTATATAAGCGCGACATATTTTGAACACAGGTTTGCGTTTGGCAAAAGCGCAGGCTTTGATTGTCATATCCTGTGTTCGGAATGAATGTGTCGCAGCATTAAAAACATAGCTGCGTTTTTTTAGTGCGTAGCTGTGATAGGCTACGCATTTTTTAATGCGCAAGGAAATATTTATTTTATGGAGGTAAAAGTTATGAAAAAAAGGATTTTAAGTTTGGTAGTGGCGTTATCTATGGTTCTGATATTGTTTCCTGTGATTGTGCAGGCAGAAATTTCTCAAACGACGTCTTCGGATAGCAGACCGCAAGGTTACAAGGGGAATAACACTTATCTTGAAGTCGATAATAATGTTATGTTATATGCTAACGATGAATCTAAGCGGGTATTATTAATAGAAAATACAAATCCATGGGATACGGTAACAAATCAGCAAGTCTTATCCAATATGGCTAATTTTGACAAAGTAACTACTTACGATTTCTTGGATGTTGATTTATCTTTATATAATGTTATTATTTTTGCTAATGACCAAACATTAGGGGCATATGAAAATTATAAAGATATAAAACAATATCTAGAAACATTTGCTAAATTAGGTGGAGTTATTGTTTTTGGAGCGTGTGATAGTGGCTGGGCTAATGGTGATCTTATGGAAAGTTTACCAGGTGGGGTTACAAAAACAAATATATATGCGGCTGATAACTATATTGTAGATTATAATCATCCAATTGTAACCGGAGTTTTAACAGATAATATTGTTCTTGAGGATTGCGATCTTAAAGGATACAAATATTGCAGTCATATAGGTTTTATTGAAGAAAAATTGCCCAAAGACACAAATGTAATTCTTAGGGAATGTAGTTCCGATCTTCCCACATTGATAGAATATCCATTAGGTCAAGGGAAAATTATTGCCTCAGGTTTGACATGGGAACACAACTATACTCATTATAATTCAGGATTTGCTCGAAAATCGCTTGATGATTTATATCAATATGCAATTAGCATAAGTAAAGAGGGTTCAATTATTGATAGCAGCAGCACGTCGAATAATGCACCTGAAATTAAAGCAGCAAAGATAATATACAACGAAAAAAAATACGATTTATTTTCTAAAAATATAACCATTCAGGAGGACAGCGATATTACAGCCACGATAGAAGCGGCTGCGGACAATAACGGTTGCAAAAACGTTAAGATTTATATCACGCAGGGCGTTGGAACAGAGATCGATATAACCGGAGGAAGCAAGGATCTGCAGCCGGGCAAGGACTTCAGCGCGAATAAGGACATATATATTCTCGCCGTTGACGAGGATACCGGCAAATCAACATCAAAAAAGACAAAGCTTAAAGTTTCATCTATAGCAAGCGGAAAGCTCGGCGCTCAGACGGGAGTCGACGGCTTAAATTTCAAGCTCGGTCAAAATACGGGATTTACAATTCCAGACAGCGTTCCCGTATTCGGCGGTACGGAAATAGACTGGGAGTTTGATTTTATACCGATTTCGGTTGAATACGATAAAGAGGACAATAATAAAATAAACGTTGTGTTCGGAACAAACATAACAAAAAAGGAAGGTGACGACGGCAGAGAGTATTTCAGCGATTTTGATTTTAAGGAATATAAAAAAGGCGTAAAAAAAGCGGCGAGCAAGCAGAACAGGACTCTTAAGCAGCTGCGTAACGATTTTAAAATGTCCGACGATATTAAGATGAATATGTTCGGCGGAAATCTGCTCGGCGGCGGCTCGGGAAAAGGCGGAAGCAACGGCGGCGTCGCGGGCTACGCCGAAATGCACGTTACCGAAAACGGCTTGCAGTTTGCGGAAGGACAGCTTTGCGTAAACGTTGAATTTACATATAATTATCAGGGACAGATATTCATTTGGGTCGTGCCGCTGTATTATGAGTTCGGCGGCGGCGCGGGAGTAGGTTTTGAGGGCGATATGAAAGATGTAAACCCTATATCCTTTTCCCCCGAATTTGAGGCGTATATTACAGGCAAGATCGAAGGCTCGATAGGCGGCGGAGTCGGCGTCGCGAAAGTCGCGACGGCGGGCGCGGCGGGAGAAGCCGCGCTGAACTTGAAGAAAAGTCTGCAAAATTCATATTTCAAAGCCGATGTTGACGGAAGCGCAAACTTTAATGTAAAAATTTTCGGAAAAACGGTTGCGGAAAAAGAGTTTGCGAGCGGTAATTTCTTAATTTATGAAACCGGAAACAGCAAGGGCTTAATAAGCGGCGGCGGTATTTCGCTAAGCTCGGTTGACGGCGGTTTGTATAGCATTGACGTAAACTCCGTTTATGAAAACGAAAGCCGCGCGTATGCCGAAAACCCGACGGAATGGGTTGGCGACGAGCCGCAAATAAGCCTTATGTCGGCGGATTACACGAACAAGGATTTACGCAAACTTGCCGAAAATATCTACACCGAATGCGCGCCGCAGATATGCGAGGTTGACGGCAAAAAGATTATGGTTATGCAGTGGGATAGTACCGAGCGCGCGGACGCCGACAGAACAATGCTTGTTTATTCCGTATATGACGAAGCAAGTAAAATATGGTCCGCTCCCGTCGCCGTCGCGGACGACGGTACGGCGGATTTCTATCCGTGCTTTAAAGACGGCTGTCTTGTATGGCAGAATGAAAAAACAGCGCTTACTGACGATATGACTTTAACGGATATTGCAAAGCTCGGTGAAATATGCGTATCAAAATGGAACGAAAACGGCTTTGACGAGCCTGTTCAGATAACGGACAACAATGCTCTTGATACTCAGCCGCAGATTGCGTCGAACGGCGTCGGCGCAAGCGTTGTCTGGACGACAAATACCGAAAACGACATTATGGGTATCGCCGGCGAAAATACGATTATGCAGTCGGATTTTAACGGTACGAATTGGAGCGATCCGACGGAGATTAAGTCAAAGCTTAACGCTGTTACGAATATAACAGCCGGAAATGTGAATAACAAGTTTTGCGTTGCTTATGCGGCGGACGACGATAACGACCTTAACACGATTGACGACCGCGATATACGCATAATAAGCAACGGTACGGAAACGCGGCTTACCGATAACGACGTCCTCGACAGCAACCCTGTTTTTGCAAATAATATGATTTACTATTACAGCGAGGGTAATATCGCGTATTCCGATATTGACGGTACAAATAAACAGACGGTATTCAGCGAAGCAATGCCCGGCTTAACAGATAGCTTTGTCGTTGACGGCAACGATAACGGCGATATCGCGATTTGGTGGACGAAAGCCAATGCGAGCGGCGCGGAGGTTTATTTTTCATTATATAAGGATAACGAGTGGAGCGTCGAAATTCAGGCGACAAGTATCGGCAACAAAGCAAAATATCCGAGCGGTATTATAAACAACGACGGTTCAATGGTTGTCGCGTTTAACAACGGTATTTTGGAGGATAACGAAATTGTAAAAACCGATTTATATACAATTTCCGTAAATCCGTCGTATGATTTGGAGCTTACGGACGCGTATTTTGACGAGGACGGCATGACG
>CAYRSG010000033.1:0-19436 GCA_964426905.1 uncultured Clostridium sp.
TGTGAATATAAAAGCGGGCATAACCGCCGGTGAAACCACCGTTAAGAGTGTTCAAGCCTTTTTCCGCATAGGTAAACCTATGTAACGGATTCCTCCGCTGAATGTTATTTTATCATATATTGTCCGTATTTTCAACAATTTTTCCGCTTTTTCACAATTTTTCACGATTGAAATGAAATTTTACCGTTCCGCGCCCGCTTTTTGCATGTCGAAATATTTTTTTTATTCGACAACCGTCTTTGACATTTTTCACGCTTTATGAGGAGTATAATACTTTTTAGAGGTGAGAAGAATGGTGATATACGCCGATGTGATATTCGCGGTCAACTTCGTATCATCGTATATCATGCTTTATATTCTCGGCAAGGTAATCAACAGAGTAAAAATCAGAAAAAAACGGCTGATTGCCGCGTCGGTTTTGGGAGGAACTTTTGCGGCTGTTATATTCTGCGCGGAAATACCGCTGTATTTTTCATATATAATTCGGATTGCGTCTGTGTTCTTAATGGTAATAATATCATTTTTTGAACAGAGAAAAAGAATAGCGGCACAGCTTGCGTGGTTTTCTGTAATGACAAGCGTAATGGTATTTTTAATGCTGGCGATGGCGTCGGCGCTTAAAACCGCTGTGGGAGCGGTAATAAAGGCGGGAATTATTTATATCGACATACCGTTGACTGTATTTATTCCGATATTTGTCCTGTCGTATACAATTATGATTTTACTTGTAAAGGCGTTTAAAAACAGGCAAAATAAAAGATACTGCATAATGTCGGTGACGCATAACGGCAAAACAGTAACTGTTACGGCGTTATTTGACAGCGGAAACCTGCTTAAAGAACCTATAACAGGAAAAGAAGTAAGTATTCTCGAATGGGAGGAGGCAAAAAAGCTGTTTTCAGCCGAGTGCGAATTTGACGACATAGAAAAGCATATAGAGGAAATGAAGCTGTGGGCGATACCGTTTCACAGCGTTGATAATCCTTCGGGAATTTTATTCGCGTTTCTTGCCGACAGAGTAGTAATAGAAGATGAAAAAAAGACGATCGGCAAATCCTTTGTCGGGATTTACGGAGGCAGACTTTCCAAAAATGAAGAATATCACGCGCTAGTAAACGCGGGATTATTATAAAGGAGTATGAAAAATGGAGCTTTTAAGAAAAATCAGTTCAAAATTCATGGTAATCGGTTCAAATCCGCTTAAATGCGATGAACTTTTTTATATCGGAGGAAGCGATACTTTGCCGCCGCCGCTTAAAAAGGAGGAGGAAGAGGAGCTTATCGAAAGACTTGCCGGAGGGGATACGACTGTAAAATCGACTCTTATAGAAAGAAATCTCCGGCTTGTGGTATATATAGCGCGTAAATTTGAAAACACAGGCATATATGTTGAGGATTTAATATCAATCGGCACAATAGGTCTGATAAAAGCGATAAACACTTTTAATCCGGCAAAAAACATAAAGCTCGCCACATACGCGTCAAGATGCATTGAGAATGAGATACTGATGTATCTGCGAAAAAATTCTAACGTGCGCAGCGAAATATCGATAGACGAACCGCTTAACGTTGACTGGGACGGAAACGAGCTTCTGCTTTCGGATATTCTCGGTACGGATAACGATATTATATGCAGGAATATTGAGGATGAGGTTGACAAGGAGCTTCTTTCCGACGCGCTTTGCAAGCTTTCGGGCAGAGAACAGCAGATTATGCGTCTGCGATTCGGGCTGGGCGCCGAGAAGGAGAAGACTCAAAAGGAGGTTGCCGATATGCTCGGAATCTCGCAGTCATACATATCAAGGCTTGAAAAGCGCATTATAGGAAGACTGAAAAAGGAAATAGCCAAAATGTGCTGATTAAACCGTAAATGCAGACATACTTTGTCATATCACGTACATAACCGCGTTTAAAAAGTGCGGTTTTTATCAAGGAGGAAAACGGATATGACAACAAAAGTAGAAATATGCGGCGTAAACACATCTAAGCTGCCTATTCTGTCAAGGGAAGAAAAGGATAAACTTTTTATAAAAATTAAGCAGGGAGACCGTGAGGCAAGGGAGACTTTTGTAAACGGAAACCTGCGTCTTGTGCTGAGCGTTATACAGAGGTTCAACAACAGAGGCGAAAATGTGGACGATTTGTTTCAGGTCGGATGCATAGGTCTTATAAAGGCTATAGATAACTTTGACCTGAGCCAGAACGTGCAGTTCTCGACATACGCCGTGCCTATGATTATAGGTGAAATACGGCGTTACCTGCGTGACAACAACGCCATACGCGTCAGCCGTTCGCTGAAGGATATCGCATATAAGGCGATGCATGTCAAAGAAAAGCTCACCGGAATGAACTCCAAGGAGCCGACGATTTCAGAGATTGCCAAGGAACTTGATTTACCTAAGGAGGAGGTCGTATTCGCGCTCGACTCGATTGCCGATCCTGTTTCGCTGTTTGAGCCTATCTACCATGACGGCGGCGAGGCGATTTTTGTTATGGACCAGGTGAGGGACACAAAAAATGTGGATGAAAACTGGCTTGAGAGTATAGCTCTGAGCGAGGCGATGAAGCGCCTTGATGAAAGAGAAAAGCATATACTGAATCTGCGTTTTTTTCAGAGCCGTACGCAGATGGAAGTCGCCGAGGAAATAGGTATATCGCAGGCACAGGTTTCGAGGCTTGAAAAAAGCGCCTTAAAACAGCTTAGAAAATATATTTAATAAAAATATTGTCGAAAAAATATTCATGAACCCTTGCATTTAAGCAAATTTTCATGTATAATAAAGTATATGGTACAATGATGCCGTTATAGTTGAAAAGTTGGAGGAATGAAAATGATAAGCAAGGCATTTCAGAATATTGTAACGCAAATGACCGACGTTTTTCCGAAAAAATTCGGAATCGTGGATTCTCACGGACTGATACTGGCGAATAACGGAAACGAGCCTAATCCGGAAATTATAGAAAATTTCGTAAACGCGGCGACCAATAACGACAAGCTTCTATTTAAGGACGGATATACGGTAAGGGCAATGCCGAATAAACCGTATGCCGAATATGTGGTTTATGTAGACGGCACCGACGAAGTATCGAAGTATTGCTGTAACTCTATTGTTATCGCGGCGAACAATGTGCGCCATTATTATGATGAAAAGTATGATAAGAACAACTTTATGCAAAATATCATTTTCGATAACCTGCTTTCATTTGACCTGCACCAGAAAGCGAGAGAGCTGCATGTCGATATAGACACTCCCAGAGCCGTGTTTTATATAAAGGTTCTTGAGGACGGTGAAAACGGAATATACGACGTTTTGAGAAATATGTTTCCCGACAAGGAAAAGGATTTTGTGATAAGCGTCGACGCGAGAAATATTGTCCTCATTAAGGAGCTTAAAGAAGTCGAAACCTCAGAAAAGCTTGAGGAAACGGCGCAGGCGATAGTTGATACGGTAAGCGCGGAAACGATGCTTACCGTATGCGTCGGACTGAGTACGGTGGCTTACAACATCGACCAGATAAACAACGCTTACAAGGAAGCGCAGATTGCCATTGAGGTAGGAAAGGTATTTGATGAGGAAAAGTATATATTAAATTACGACAGCCTCGGAATAGGCAGACTTATTTATCAGCTTCCGATTAAGCTGTGCGAGCTGTTTTTGCAGGAGGTATTCAAGAAGGGCGATATATCTACGCTTGACGATGAAACAATACTTACGATAAATAAATTCTTTGAGAACGATTTGAATGTGAGCGAGACCTCGAGACAGCTTTTTGTCCACAGAAATACGCTTGTGTACAGACTTGAAAAAATATACAAGCTGACCGGACTTGATTTGAGAAAATTCGACCAGGCTATAGTTTTCAAGGTTGCGATGATGGTGCATAAGTATCTTGAGTCCAATTCAATGAAAATTTGAAATAAGGGGGGTGAAAACCTCCCTGTATTTTTTTAGAAGGTGAAAATTTATGAGTTCAAAAAAGAAAATTGTACTTACAGCCGTTATAACCGCGGCGGCTACTGCGGTTATAAGCTGCGCGGCGACGTCTTTTGTAAAGGATAAAATCATGATATACTTTCCGTCGGATGATGAAGAAAAGGCGTTTTCGAATAAATTCGGCATGGTTGAAATGATGCTTGATAAAAAATATCTTTACGATTACGACAAGACAAAAGCGAGAGAAAGCGCTCTCTCGGCGTATGTTGACGCGCTTGACGAGCCTTATACGAAGTATTACACTCCGGAAGAGTTTTCATCGTATATGACCAATATTCAGGACGGATATGTGGGAATAGGCGTTATTGTGGGCGTTAACGAAGCGAACCAAATAGAGGTTATAGCTCCGTATGAGGACAGTCCCGCGTATGAGGCGGGTATACAGCCCGGGGATATTCTTACTGCGGTTGACGGCGTCGAGTACGGCGGAGACAGTCTGAACGAAGCCGTAAACAGTATTAAAAGCGGCGAAGAGGGAACGTCTGTAAATATAACGATTCTGAGAAACGGCGCCGAGACGATTAATCTTGACGTCGAAAGACGAGATATCCCCTCGGATTCTGTAAAAGGCGAGATGCTTGACGGCGATATCGGATATATCAGAATTACGGGTTTTAATATGGAATCGGAAAACGGCGAGCATAGCGCTTTTTCGGAATTTAAGGATAAATTCGCCGAGCTTGAAAGCGCCGGTATGAAAAGGCTGATTATCGATCTGCGCGATAACCCCGGAGGAATACTTAACGAAGCGTGTTCCATAGCGGACATGCTTTTGCCGGAAGGGACGATAACATATACCGAAAACAAGGACGGTGAAAAGAAATACTATAATTCCGACGCCGAATCAAAGGATATTCCGATGGCGGCGCTTATAAACGGTAACAGCGCAAGCGCGTCGGAGGTTCTTACGGGAGCGCTGAAGGATTACGGCAAGGCGGTTATCATAGGCGAGAAGAGCTACGGAAAGGGAATAGTACAGGATGTTTATCCGTTTTACGATGGCTCGGGAATAAGTCTCACTTCCTCGAAATATTATACTCCCAACGGAGTGTGCATACATGAAATCGGCATAGAACCCGATATATATGTGGCTATGCCCGAGGAATATGCGGGAACGTTCGCATCCATGGTTGAGAGAGATAAGGACGTTCAGCTTCAAAAAGCGATCGAGGTTATCGGAGAAAAGTAAAGATATGATTAAATTAGAGAAATTACCTTATATTTTGACGGCGTTATTTGCGTCGGCGGCGCTGTGCGCGGTTACCGCGGCGAATACCGGCGCGTTTGACATGAGCGGCGCGGCAGACGTCGTTATGTATGTCATGTCATACGTTTGCTCAGTCCTTTTCGGGGGACTGCTTGCCGTTAAATTTAATTTAAAAGAAAGAATACATAAATCGGTATCGTTTGCAATATTCGCGCTTATTCCTTTTTTCTGCATGACGATATCAATGGTTCTGACGGAAACATGGAGCTATTCGATAGGGATATATTTAATAAATCTTATGTTTTATATTTCCCTAATGGGAATTGTTTTCGCGCTGTCGCGGAGTATGAGGATAACGTCTGTTATAACGGTTTTTATAGCGTATTTGTTTAATCTGGCGAGCGTGGCTGTTAATATTCTGCGCGGAACGCCGTTTGTGCCGGGCGATATAATAGCGATCGGAACGGCGGCTCAGGTCGCGGGGCATTACACGTTTCAGCTATGCGGCTCAATAGCGGCGGGAACTGCTTTGACCGCGGTTTTAATAACGCTGCCTGTTAAATTTTCGTATAAACTGAAATTCAGACGCCGCAATATTATTATCCCGGCGGGAGGAATTGCCGTCGCGCTTATTTTCGCCTCGGCTTTGTCGCTTGCCGATTATTCGGATATGAATTTTTCCGACCAGCATTACGCAAATAAAACATACGGCACAGCGTACAGCTTTTATGTGAACGCGAAAAATCTTATGTTAAAGAAGCCGGAAGGTTATTCGCGGGATGAGGTTGAAAAATTTTTTGAAGAAGACGATATCCGTCCGGTTGAAAATTTGCCCAACATAATAGCGGTAATGAATGAAAGCTTCGCCGATTTAAGCGCGGCGGGCGAATTTGAAACCAATAAGGAGTATATGACGTTTTTTGACAGTCTAAGCGATAACGCGGTCAAGGGAGAGCTTCTCGTCTCGCCGTTCGGAGGGTATACCTGCAACACCGAATTTGAATTTCTTACGGGTTTGTCAATGGGGCTTCTGCCATCCGGCTCAACGCCGTATCTGCAATATGTAAAAAAGCCGTACGATTTTGCGCTCCCGTCATACCTTTCGAAGCTCGGATATAAGACCGCGGCGGTTCATCCGTATTACGGAGCGTGCTGGAATCGGCGGAATGTGTATGATATGTTTGGGTTCGACGAATTTATAAGTATTGAAAATCTCGGTGATTTTCTCAATGAAAGCGACTGGAAGTACATACGAGGCTACCTGAGCGACGAGACCTCATACGCTGCGGTTATGAACCGTCTTGAGCAAAAGAACGACGACGAAAGAATGTTTATATTCAATGTTACTGTGCAGAATCACGGAGGTTATACATACGAGAACTGCGATGTTGATAAAGTCACGGTAAGCGGCGAGGAAGGAGTTTATAAAGAAACGGAGCAGTATTTGTCGCTTATACGTGAAAGCGACAGAGCGCTCGGAGAATTTATAGAACGTCTGAAGTCGTATGACGAGCCGACGCTCGTCGTGTTCTTCGGAGACCATCAGCCGGCAGTGGAGCAAGGATTTTTTGAAGAATTGTACGGCAAGCCGCTTGAAAGCCTGTCGAGCGGCGAGCTGAGAAAAAGGTACGCGATTCCGTTTGTAATATGGGCGAATTATGATATCGGGAGCGAGCAGGGAGTTAAGACAAGTCCTAATTATTTGTCAAATCTCGCGCTTGATATCGCCGGCATACCCAAAAGCAGACTCGGACAGCTTACGAGTCAAATAAGCGCTCAGATACCGCAGATAAACGCTATGGGATATTATGACGCAAACGGGGAATGGCATGAGAGAAACTCGGAAAAGCCGGAAATTATGAAGCAATATGAAAATATTGAGTATTATGCGGCAAGCGGAGAATAAAGTACAAAAGGCGTATAAATATATCAGCGCCGAATTTTTCCCGGCAAGCGAATACGAGCCGGCGGGAGTTGAAATAGAAGCGTATCCCTCCGCAGATATTCGGAACGCCGATTACACCCGCGAAATATGGATTGCGGTTAAAAAAATAGCCGGTCGGAAAGGACGCGTAAGCGTCCTTTTTTTCTTGCCGACAAGCTGTCGGCAAGAAAAAAACAGCGTTCACGGCTTCGGTTGAAGGCGATAACGGATTTACGGTGAAAAATCAAGCTTCTCAAGGCGATATAAACAAAAATTAATAATAAAACCGATTATTGGTTGAAAATCTATCGGATATATGGTAAAATATATGCATCGAACGTCGGGAATTGAATCCGCTGAAGTTAATAAGGCATATTAAAATTGTGGTTTTGCGCCGAAATAATTCGGAATATAAGGAGAAAATAAAAATTGAGCGATAAAAAAACAGAATTTGAGCATAAAATATCAGTACTCGGCTCAACAGGCTCGATCGGTACGCAGACGCTTGAAATAGCGCGCGAATACAAGGGCATAAGCGTTGAGGCGTTGTCGGCGCGCTCAAATATCGAACTTCTTGAAGCGCAGGCGAGGGAGTTTAAACCTTCCGTTGTATGCGTGACGAACGAGACAAAAGCCGCCGAGCTGAAAATTAAATTAGCGGACACAGGCATAAAGGTCGTCGGCGGACAAGAAGGACTTACCGAAGCCGCGACGGTTGACAGCGCGAAGACCGTCGTCACAGCCGTGGTCGGAATATCGGGACTTGTTCCGACGATTGAGGCAATCAAGGCGAAAAAAAATATCGCTCTCGCAAACAAGGAAACGCTTGTGAGCGGAGGACATATCGTAACTCGTCTCGCGGAGGAAAGCGGCGTGAAGATACTGCCGGTGGACAGCGAACACAGCGCAATATTCCAGTCGCTTCAGGGCTGCTCTGACAGACGCGAGATAAAAAGAATACTGCTTACCGCGTCGGGAGGACCGTTTTTCGGCAAAAAGCGCGGCGAGCTTCAAAATATTACTCCCGCCGACGCGCTGAAGCATCCCAACTGGAACATGGGCGCAAAGGTTACGATTGACTCGTCTACGCTTGTCAACAAAGGGCTTGAGGTAATCGAAGCGAAGTGGCTTTTTAACGTTGATATTGATAATATCAAGGTTTTGATACACCGTCAGAGCATAGTTCATTCAATGGTTGAATATGCTGATAACGGAGTAATCGCGCAGCTCGGCGCGCCGGATATGCGTCTGCCGATACAGTACGCTCTGACATATCCGAACAGACTCCCGATTAAAGGGAACGAACCGGATTTCACAAAATACGGAACGCTTACATTTGAAGAACCCGATACCGAGACGTTTTTCGCGCTTGAGCTTGCGAAAAAAGCCGGTAGAGAGGGCGGCATACTCCCGACAGTCTTCAACAGCGCGGACGAAGCGGCTGTTGAATTATTCATGCGGGGAAAGCTGTCGTATCTCGGCATATCGGACGCGATTGAAAAAGCCATGGGAGAGATTAAGAATAAAGAAAACCCGACGATAGAGGATATTTTTGCGGCGGACGCTCTCGCGAGAGAATGCGTACGAAAAGTTAAAAAGGAGAGTTGAATTTGGTTACTGCAATTGTGTCAATAGTGATGTTTCTTGTAATGATTTCGCTGCATGAATTCGGTCATTTTATAGTCGCAAAGCTTTTGGACTTTAAGGTAGACGAATTTTCGGTCGGTATGGGTCCCGCAATTTTCAAGAAACAAAAGGGCGAAACTCAGTATTCAATACGCGCGCTGCCTTTAGGCGGATACTGTAAATTTGACGGAGAGGATGAGGCGGATAATCCCGACCCGAGAGCTTTTGCAAACCGGAAGCCATGGAAAAGACTTCTTGTTCTTTTGGCGGGCGGAATATTTAATGTAATTCTCGGCTTTGCGCTGTTTGCGGCGATTGTCCCGATGGCTTCGCCTGTAAGCACCAACGTGGTAGATACGATAGTCGAGCATAGCTATATAGAAGAAGCGGGAATACAACCCGGTGACAAAATTATAAAAATAAACGGCAAACACGTCAATTTTTACAACGATATTACGCTGTATACGCAGAATTTCAAAAAAGACGAGAACGCATCCGTTACCGTAAAGCGCGGAGGGGAGACTCTCGATTTTACGTTTAAGCCCACGGAGCAGATTATAACGTCGATATACAACGACAGCGGAGTGCAGGTTGACAGCGCTATAAACGGATATACAACGAGCAGCTTTACAAGCTACGGAGAGAATCTTGAAAAGGATGACGCGCTTGTCGGACAAACGCAGACGGTTACGCGCTATATAATAGGTTTTACGCCGAAATCCAAGGATATAACCGTATTTAACGTGTGGGGCGAAGCGTGGAATGAGACGAGGTTTGTCGTAAAACTCGTTTATCAATCCTTCTGGCAGATGATAACCGGAAAAATCGGAGTTCAGGAGATGTCGGGGCCCGTCGGTATTGTAAGCGAGGTCAACAACGCGGTTAATTCGGGAAAATACAGTCTTTTAAACGTCCTGAATCTTGTCGCGCTGCTTACGATAAATCTCGGTATATTTAATCTTCTTCCCATTCCCGCGCTTGACGGCGGAAGAATATTGTTCGTACTGCTTGAGATGGTTCGAAGAAAGCCTGTTCCCCCCGATAAAGAGGGCATAGTACACGGAGCGGGAATGTTGTTGCTGCTGCTGTTCGTCGTATTTATTTCATTCCACGATATAATGCGTTTATTCGGAGGTTGATTATGAGAAAACAAAAGAGAGTTGTAAATATAGGCGGAGTTAAAATAGGCGGCGATAATCCTATCGCCGTGCAGTCCATGTGCAATACCGATACGCGCGACGTCGGCGCTACCGTCGCGCAGATACTCGAGCTGGAAAACGCCGGATGCAAAATAATCCGCGTCGCGATCCCTGATATGGAAGCCGCCGAAGCCGTTAAGGAAATACGCAGACAGATTCATATACCGCTTGCGGCCGATATTCATTTTGATTATCGTCTCGCGTTGGAGTGCATGAAAAACGGAGCGGATAAGGTAAGGATAAACCCCGGCAATATCGGCGATAAGGAACGCGTAAGGCAGGTTGCGGAGACGGCGAAGGAGAGACAGATTCCTATAAGAATAGGCGTTAACGGCGGCTCGCTCGAAAAAAATCTTCTCGAAAAATACGGCGGCGTTACGGCGGACGCGCTTGTGGAAAGCGCAATGGGTCATGTCGCGATACTTGATGAGCTGAATTTTTCCGATACAGTCGTTTCGATAAAAATTTCGGATGTGCCGAAGATGCTCGACGCTAACAGAAAATTTAATGAAATATCGGATATTCCGCTTCATATAGGCGTTACCGAATCGGGGACGCTAAAACAGGGGACGCTGAAATCGGCCGTTGGTATCGGCGCTCTTTTATCGGAGGGTATAGGCGATACCATGAGGGCGTCGCTTACGGCAAATCCCGTTGAGGAGATATATGCGGCGCATGATATATTAAAGGTTCTCGGTATGAGGAAAAGCGGCGCGGAGATAATATCCTGTCCCACATGCGGACGTACGCGCATAGACCTTATACCGATTGCGAACGAGGTTGAAAAACTTGTAAGGAATATAGACAAGCCGATAAAAATCGCGGTTATGGGCTGCGCCGTGAACGGCCCAGGCGAGGCTCGTGAGGCGGATATCGGCGTAGCCGGAGGAAACGGCGAGGGACTTATTTTTAAAAAAGGCGAGATTGTGAGAAAAGTCCCCGAAAGCGAAATAGTAAACGAACTTATGAAGGAAATAGAAAAACTGTAAAGAGGGATAGAAATGAAAAGATATCTTGTTATAAACGGAGTTAATCTCAATATGCTCGGCATACGCGAACCGGGGATTTACGGAAACAGCGCCCTTGAGGATTTGGAAAATAATCTCCGTAAAAAAGCGGACGAGCTTGGCGTAGAGGTTGATTTTTTTCAGAGCAATTTCGAGGGAGAGATAGTCGAAAAAATTCATTCCGCCATGGGAAACTACAGCGGAATAATTATAAATCCGGGCGCGTTTACGCATTATTCGTACGCGATTCGCGACGCGTTCGGTTCGGTGAAAATGGACGTTATTGAGGTTCACATATCCAACATTCATAAGCGCGAGGAATTCCGCCATACCTCCGTAATTGTACCGGAATGTGTCGGACAGATATGCGGTCTTGGATTTAAAGGATATGAGCTTGCATTGGAGGCGCTGGTATGCAGGAGCGAATAGACAAGCTGTTTGAACAGCTTCAGGAAAACGAGGCTGTGTTTATATCAAGCTTTCCGAATATTTTTTATTACAGCTCCTTTACCTCCTCCGACGCGTATCTGCTTTTGACGCATAACGGCAAATATCTTATAACGGATTCGCGTTATACGCTTCAGGCTAAGCAGCAGGCGAAAGGCTTTGAGATTCTCGATATCAAATACGGCTTTGAACGCGTTTTTGCGAAGGCGGCTGAAAAATATATAGGCTTTGAAGAAAACGCCATGAACGTCCGTGAATATAAAGCGCTCCGGATGAAGCTGGCGGAAAATCAGGATTTTGTTGAAATGCAGCGCGTTATAGATAAACCGAGAAGAATCAAGGATAAATCGGAAATAATTAAAATAAGCGAAGCGGAAAAAATCGGCGACGAGGCGTTCTCTCATATTTTAGGCGTAATAAAAGAGGGGATGACCGAACGAGAGATCGCCGTCGAGCTTGAATATTTTATGAAAAAACGCGGCGCAACCGCCCTGTCATTTGACACTATAGCCGCGTCGGGAGCGCGCAGCGCAATGCCGCACGGAGTCGCTTCCGGTAAAAATCTGGAAAAAGGGGATTTTCTGACGCTTGATTTTGGGTGCGTGTATGAAGGCTACTGCTCCGATATGACAAGAACCGTCGTCATAGGCAGAGCGAGCGAAAAGCAAAAGGAAATATATAATATTGTGCTGTCGGCGCAGAAGGCGGCGCTTGACGCGATTCGCGCCGGAGCGGTGTGCGGCGATATTGACGCGGCGGCGAGAAAAGTGATAACGGACGCCGGATACGGCGATAATTTCGGTCACGGGCTCGGACACAGCGTGGGAATCGAGATACATGAGAATCCGTCGTTTTCACCGAAGAGCGACGATATTTTAAGGAACGGAAACGTTATAACGGTAGAACCGGGAATATATATCGAGGGCTTCGGGGGTGTGAGAATAGAAGACCTTGTTGCGGTGCAAAACGGCGCGGCGGTTAATCTTACGTCCGCGCCGAAGGATTTGATTGAAATATAGTTTATCAGGCTGTAGACAGCGTTATAAATCCTGTAAATTAACCGCGCCTCATCAGTTACGCTTCGCATAAATGGGTGCGCGAGCCTTTTTCTCGCACTCTCTGTCTACAGTCTGAAACTATTTTTTCTTTGCCTGTTTTATTCTATTTTGCTTGATACATCGACCATATTTTCCGCCAAAGTACCATATCCTTTAAGCGGACTGTTTACAAAAACATGCGTAACGGCTCCAACGAGCATCCCGTTTTGAATTATAGGCGAGCCGCTCATACCCTGAACTATACCTCCCGACTGTTCAATCAGTCTCGGGTCTGTTATCTCTATAACAAGTCCTTTATCAGCATTGTTTGTAATTTTAGTTATTTTAATCGAATACTTGTCGTCTTCGCCTTCGAACGCGTCTGAAATAATATACGCTTCGCCTTCCGTTATCTGACTTTTTGCCGCGACGGGAATTGTATCGCCGGCGAGGGAAAACTCATCGGAACACATTTTACCAAATATGCCTGTTTCCTCATTTTCATACACATTTCCGATTTTATCGCCGTCAAAAGCGGCGTTTATCTCACCGGGAGAACCTTTTTGGCTTTTTGTTACGGATAAAATATCGCAATTAAGAATATTGCCCGCTCTTACGGATAAAATATTACCGGTATCAACGTCGTTTATCGCGTGCCCCAGCGCGGCGAAGGTTTTGTCGGCGGGGTTGTAGTACGTTACGGCGCCGATTCCGGCGGCGCTGTCGCGTACCCATAATCCGAGACGATAGACGCCGCTGTCGTCGGGAGAAGGAACGGCGTTAAGTTCTATATTCCGATTATCCCGCGTCACCGACAGCAGCACGCCTTCGGAATGCTCGTTTACAGCTTGGGCAAATTCTTCGGCAGTCTCTATATCCTCTCCGTTGATTTTTTTTATGCGGTCGTTGATTTTGATACCGTATTTTTTTGCCAAATTTTCACCGCCTACCTCCGACGTTCCTATTACAAGAAGTCCGTCGGTATAAATTTTTACGCCGACGGTTTTTCCGACGGGAACAACGCGTATTTCCTCAGCGCTTGCGCGGGAAAAGAAGCACAGGCTCAAAACAAAAAATAAAATGACTTTTCTGGAAGATTTTCTCAAAAGTATCACCACCTTTCACAAGATTAAATTTGCCTGATTGCAAAATGTTTATACTGTAAAACATATTGAAGAAATGGCTTTTAATTTTTCGGATTTTGTGGTATAATTGCTTAAGGCAATACCGCACAAGGACCGTCCTACGGGTTTTACGCGCAATCTCTGTACGTTATTACCTTAAATTGATTCTTAGGAGAGATATAATGAACGACATACTTGACAAGTTAAATGAAAGGCAGAAAGAGGCGGCGCTTGCAACAGAAGGACCGGTTCTTGTAATCGCGGGCGCCGGCAGCGGCAAAACTACGGTGCTTGTAAACAGGATTGCCTATATGATTTCGGAAAAACATGTAAACCCATGGAATATTCTGGCAATAACATTTACAAATAAAGCCGCAAACGAGATGAAGGACAGAATAGAACGGATTCTCGGCGATAATGCGAAAAATATGTGGATAGGAACGTTTCACTCGGTATGCGTTAAAATTCTTCGCGCGTGCATCGACCTTCTCGGCTACAGCCGCGATTTTGTCATATACGACACGGCGGACACGAGAACGCTGATGAAGGAGTGTTTAAGAGAGCTTGACGTCGACGAAAAGAGTTTTCCTGTAAGGAATGTTCTTTCAATAATAAGCAACGCCAAAAACGACCTTATGGACGCCGCTACATTTGAGAACGCGTACAGAAGCGATTACCGTATGAGTATTATATCGAGGATATATTTCAGATATCAGACAAAGCTTAGGAAAAACAACGCCGTTGATTTTGACGATATCATACTAAATACAGTTAAAATTCTGAGCGAAAATCCCGATGTTCTTATGAAATATCAGGATAAATTCAGATACATACTTGTGGACGAGTATCAGGATACGAATAATTCCCAGTATTTGCTGATAAATCTGCTCTCGCAGAAGCACAGGAATCTGTGCGCGGTAGGAGACGACGACCAGAGCATATATAAATTCCGCGGCGCTAATATAGGGAACATTCTGAATTTTGAGGATGATTTTAAGGATGTAAAAAAAATAACGCTCGACAGAAATTACCGCTCGACACAAAATATTCTTGACGCGGCGAACAGCGTTATAAAAAACAACAAGGGAAGAATGGGCAAATCTCTTTGGACGGATAAGGGAGAAGGAGATAAGGTTTTTGTATACACGGGTACGAATGAATACGATGAAGCGCGGTACATAGCGAAAACCATTAAGGAATATTTTGATACAAACGGAAGCTTTTCCGACTGCGCCGTGCTTTACCGTACAAACGCTCAGTCGCGAGTTATAGAAGAAATGCTTATGCGCGAATCTATACCATATAAGGTTTTGTCGGGACTGCGCTTCTATGACAGAAAGGAAATAAAAGATATAATCGCGTATCTTCGCGTCATATCAAATCCGAGAGACGACGTCAGTCTCGCGAGAATTATAAATGAGCCGAAGCGTAAAATAGGTAACGCGACGCTCGAAAAGGCGAGAGATATTGCGGAAGAAAACGACTTGTCGCTCTATGACGTTGTATCCCATGCGGATAATTATCCGGAGTTTAAAACGGCGATAAAAAAGCTTTTGGCGTTTTCGGAACTGATTGAGTCGTTTATAAAATTAAAGGACGTTATTCCGCTCAATGAACTGGTAGAGCGTGTCCTGAACGATACGGGTTATATGCCGGCGCTTATTGCAGAAAATACGACGGAAAGCAAGACGAGAATAGAGAACATCGGTGAATTTATGTCTGTAATAGAGGAATTCAGGAAAAACGAGGAAACGGGAAATACTTTAAGCGAGTTTCTTGAAAGCATAACGCTTGTCTCGGATGTAGACGGGTACGATGAAAATGACGATACGGCGGCGCTTATGACAATTCACAGTGCGAAGGGACTGGAATTTCCCGTTGTATTTCTGACAGGACTTGAGGAGGGATTGTTTCCGGGTATGCGCTCAATGGATTCGGATGAGGATATTGAGGAGGAACGCCGTCTGTGCTACGTGGCGATTACGCGGGCAAAAGACCGGCTTTACATAACAAAGACGCTAAGCCGTACGCTCCGCGGAAAAACAATGCCGGCTATTCCGTCCAGATTTTTTAATGAAATTCCGTCCGAATATCTTGAGGATAAGACGACGATACGTCCGAAAGCGGCGCAGACTCTTCAGAATTTAGGATTTTATAATTTATCCGAGCCGAATAAAAAACGCTATTTAAAGCCGCGTGTAGGAACGAACGCGGAGGATTACACAAAATTCAAGGCGGGAGACGCGGTAGAACACAGGAAATTCGGACGCGGCACAATTATAAAGGCTACTCCGTGCGGAAACGACTGCATACTTGAAATAGATTTTGAGGATATAGGCTTTAAACGGCTTATGGCGGCATTCGCAAAGGTGAAAAAGGCGAAATGATACAGCCGCTTATTTTATGCAAATTTAATATTTACAATAATGCAAATTCGTTGTATAATAGAAATATTAGAAAATAATACGAGGTGATTTTTTATGGGAATGACCATGACGCAGAAAATTCTTGCCGCAGCGGCGGGGAGAGACAGTGTTAAGGCGGGAGAACTGATAATGGCTGATTTGAGCCTTGTTCTCGGCAATGACGTCACAACGCCCGTCGCGATAGGCGAATTTGACAAGATAGGCAGAACCGACGTATTTGACAAGACAAAGATTGCGCTTGTGCCCGACCATTTTACTCCGAACAAGGATATAAAATCCGCTCAGCAGGCTATGAAGGTCAGAAACTTTGCGCATGACAAGAATATTGTGAACTATTTTGAAGTCGGCGAAGTAGGCGTCGAGCATGCTCTTCTGCCGGAAAAGGGACTTGTCGTCGCCGGAGACGTAGTTATCGGCGCCGACTCGCATACTTGTACATACGGCGCTTTAGGCGCGTTTTCTACAGGAGTAGGCTCAACCGATATGGCTGCCGGTATGGCTACGGGCAAGGCGTGGTTCAAAGCGCCGGAGGCAATAAAATTCAATCTTACCGGGAAACTGCCTAAGTACACAAGCGGCAAGGATCTTATTTTGCATATAATAGGTATGATAGGCGTCGACGGAGCTCTGTATAAGTCAATGGAATTTACGGGCGAGGGCATGCATACGCTGACGATGGACGACCGTTTCACTATCGCGAATATGGCGATTGAAGCCGGCGCGAAGAACGGTATATTTGAGGTGGACGACCTCACCGTCGAGTACATGAAGGAACATTCGGATAAGGAGTATAAGATATTCAAAGCGGATGACGACGCGCAGTATTCGAGCGTTATTGACGTCGACCTTTCAAAGGTTCCTCATACCGTAGCGTTTCCGCATCTTCCCGAAAATGCGAGAACTCCGGATAACTGGGGAGAAATCGCGATAGACCAGGTTGTTATAGGCTCGTGCACAAACGGACGCATTTCCGATTTGAGACGCGCCGCGGAAATTCTCAAAGGCAAAAAGGTAAAAAAGGGAATAAGAGTACTCGTATTCCCGGCTACACAGGCGGTTTATCTCGAGGCTTTAAAGGACGGAACGCTGTCCGCGCTTGTTGAGGCGGGCTGCGTTATTTCGGCTCCGACCTGCGGACCTTGTCTCGGCGGTCATATGGGAATACTCGCCGAGGGCGAGAGGTGCGTTTCGACGACAAACAGAAATTTCGTGGGGCGCATGGGTCACGTTGAGAGCGAGGTTTACCTCGCGAGTCCCGAGGTTGCGGCCGCAAGCGCTCTAACGGGAAAAATAACAGCTCCCGAGGAGGTAATGTGACGTATTCGCGTCGTATGGATTTGATTGCCCGCGCGGTTTTCCCTTCTGTAAGCGGAAAACGCGCATGGGTATAATTCCATTTAACGCCTTATCCGCCCGCTATAAGGCGTTATACGTTTCCTATTATCATTCGCGGGCAGAAAGGCTATGGAAATTAATATGAAAGCGAACGGCAAGGTTATAAAATACGGAGATAATATAGATACAGACGTAATAATTCCGGCAAGATATCTTAATACAAGCGACCCTAAGGAGCTTGCCATGCATTGCATGGAGGATATCGACAAAGAATTTGCGGATAATCACTCGGAAGGCGATATAATGGTAGGTGGATCGAATTTCGGCTGCGGCTCGTCGCGCGAGCATGCCCCTATAGCTATAAAGGCAAGCGGGATATCGTGCGTAATCGCGAAGGATTTTGCGAGAATTTTCTACCGCAACTCAATTAATATCGGACTTCCGATACTTGAGTGCGCCGAAGCGTCGGAGGATATTGACGCGGGAAACGAAGTAGAGGTAGACTTCGATACCGGCGTCATCGCAAATAAAACGAAAAACAAGACGTATCAGGCAGTCGCGTTCCCTGAATTTATGCAGGGAATCATTAACGCGGGAGGTCTTGTGGAATATATAAAGAAAGGAAATTAAAAAATGGCAGAATTTAATATCGCCGTAATCGAGGGCGATGGAATAGGTCCCGAAATTACGGCGGGAGCTGTAACGGTTCTTGATGCGATCGCGAAAAAATACAATCATAAATTTAACTATACAAAAGTCTTGATGGGAGGATGCGCTATTGACGCGACAGGCGTTCCGCTGCCGGACGAAACGATAGATATATGTAAAAAGTCGGATGCGGTTCTGATGGGGTCAATCGGCGGAAATACGACAACATCCCCATGGTACAAGCTGCCCGCGCATTTAAGACCGGAGGCCGGACTTCTGAAAATCCGCAAGGAGCTTGGGTTATTTGCTAATTTAAGACCGTGTCTTTTATATCCGCAGCTCAGCGGAGCATGCCCGCTTAAGGAAGAAATAAGCGCAAAGGGCTTTGATATGCTTATTATGCGCGAGCTTACCGGAGGTCTGTATTTCGGCGAAAGAAAGACAGAGGAGGTTGACGGGGTTGTAACTGCGGTCGATACTCTGTCATATAATGAAAATGAGATAAGACGAATTGCCGTTCAGGCGTTTGAGGTTGCAATGAAGCGCAGGAAGAAGGTTACAAGCGTTGATAAGGCAAATGTTCTTGATTCCTCGCGTCTGTGGAGAAAAATTGTCGAAGATGTGGCTAAGGATTACCCCGAGGTAGAGCTTGAGCATATGCTTGTCGATAATTCGGCGATGCAGCTTGTGCGCGACCCGGCGCAGTTTGACGTAATGGTTACGGAAAATATGTTCGGAGATATTCTCTCCGACGAGGCTTCAATGATAACGGGTTCAATCGGTATGCTGCCGTCGGCGAGTCTTAACGAGACGAGCTTCGGGCTCTACGAGCCAAGCGGCGGAAGCGCGCCCGATATTGCCGGTAAGGATATTGCGAACCCGATTGCAACGATTCTGTCGGCTGCGATGCTTATGCGCTATTCTCTTGACCTTAAAGACGAGCCTGACGCTGTCGAGGCGGCTGTTTCAAGGGTTCTGGACATGAACTACAGAACAGCCGATATTATGTCCGACGGTATGACAAGAGTCGGCTGTAAAAAGATGGCTGAGCTTATCGCCGAAAATATTTGAATGTAATTTATCTAAAATATCCCTCCGATGCTTTTGCGGCGTGCCGGAGGGATTACTGTATGTATTATTAATTATGAAAGGTCAATTTTACGACTATATCCGCTGTCAAAAAATCAGCGGCGGTCTTGAAATTTATTTACCGGAATTTTTTAATGATGATGTTTTTAATTCTTTGGAACAAGAAATAAAATAATTGACATATATTACGTCGGAAAAATAATTAAAAAAATACCGCGCGCCGATGTACGCGGTATCATAGGTGGTGGAGCTGATGAGAATTGAACTCATGTCCGAAAACAAATCCACCCAAGCTTCTCCGAGTGCAGGTTATGATTAAAAATCCCTCTAATACCGCTTCATAACCAAAGCTATATTATCGGTAGTCCTTAA
>CAYRSG010000034.1:0-17519 GCA_964426905.1 uncultured Clostridium sp.
TAAAAGACAATGTTGAGCTAAGGCATGACGTTGTGAAATCTCTTATAATAAAAGACGGCAAAGCGAAAGGCGTTAAAACTGTGCGCGGCAGTATCACATCCGACAGTGTGATAGTATGCACAGGAGGCAAATCGTACCCTAAAACCGGTTCTACCGGTGACGGATATAAATTTGCGTCGCAGGCAGGACATACTGTTATAACCCCTAAAGCGTCGCTTGTACCGGTTGTGACAGAGGAAAAGTGGGTACGCGATATAATGGGACTGTCACTGAGGAATATAAGGATAACGGCATTTAATGCAAAAAATAAAAAGGTGTTTTCCGATTTTGGCGAAATGCTGTTTACACATTTCGGTATTTCAGGACCTGTTGTGCTTTCAATGTCGGCATATCTGAATAATATCGGTTCTGAAAAATACAGGATTGAGATTGACCTTAAAAGCGCGCTTACCGATGAACAGCTTTCCGCAAGGATAATGCGTGACTTTGAGAAGTATAATAAAAAGCATCTTATAAACAGCCTTGATGATTTATTGCCAAAGGCGCTGATTCCCGTTGTGATATCGCTTGCGGGTATCATGCCTCACAAGGCGGTTAACGAGATAACAAAGGCGGAGAGAAATGAACTCGTGAGAGTATTAAAGCATTTTCCTCTTACTGCTGTGGGTGTGCGTCCTGTTGAGGAGGCAATAGTAACATCGGGCGGTGTGTCGGTTAACGAGATAAATCCGTCAACAATGGAGTCAAAAATTATAAAAGGACTTTATTTTGCCGGCGAGGTCATTGATGTTGACGGTTATACAGGCGGATATAATTTACAGGCGGCATTTTCAACAGGTTATCTTGCCGGAGAAAATGCAGCTTGCGTAACGGAGGACTAAAAATCACGTTAATTGATTTAATTGCCCGCGCTGTTTGCGGGCGGAAAGGCTATGGAGATTATTATGGAAGTCGGAAGCAGAGAGGTGTGCAAGGCGGCGATTGAAATCGCGCTGACAGACACACGCGATGATGAGAAAATGTGCAAGGACAGACATGCCCAAAAAGGTATACGTTCTGTTGCAATAGATTTCGGCAGTGATTTTAACAGCGCGGTGTCGAAAATTCTCGAGAGAGCGGTTGTTGCCGCAAAACGCGAGAATGTTATAGGAACATCGCACGCGGAAGAAGGCGCGGTTGCAGGCGCGGCGCATGAGGCGCTGCAGCAGATAATGAATAAGTGCGTAGGACTTAATCTTGGCGGTAAAATCGGTATCGCGAGGTATAATTCGCATATAAGCGTGTGTATATTCTTTGCGATAGGCTTGCTTAATCTTAATGATATAGCAATCGGCATGGGACACAGAGCAGTATAAAAAGAAAGGAAGTACAGTAACATGGCAGTCAGAGCAATAAGGGGAGCAACAACGGCAAAGGCAAACACAAGAGAGGAAATAATCGGCGCAACGCTTGAACTCCTAAAGGTGATTGAAGAAAAGAATGACCTTAAAAGAGCGGATGCAATTTCAATCATTTTCACAATAACAAAGGACCTTACAGCAGTTTTTCCGGCAGCGGCGGCAAGAGAAATGGGACTTACATATGTACCTTTGCTTGATATGGCGGCGCCGGATATAGAAGGAAGCCTTGAAAAGTGCATACGCATAATGATACATATTAACACAGATAAGACAAAACAGCAGATTCGTCACGTATATTTGCGTGGCGCCAAGGCATTAAGACCGGATCTTGCTGATGATGAATAATCGGAGGTAAACATGGAATTTGTTTCAGTGGCAATAGACGGTCCGGCAGGGGCGGGTAAAAGCTCAGTATCCAAGGCTGTTGCAAAAAGTCTCGGATATACATATATAGACACAGGCGCGATGTACAGAAGCGCCGCATTGTTTGCAATTGAAAATGGTATTGATATCAGGAACGAGCAGGATAAGCTAATAAATCGCCTTGATGAAATCAAAATAGATATTAAGAATAGCGATGATTGTCAGCATATCTTTTTGAACGGAAAAGACGTTTCTGCGCGTATAAGACAGGAGGACGTTTCCGTTGGCGCGTCTGATGTAGCGGTTATTCCGGAGGTAAGGGTAAAACTGGTTGAGCTTCAGAGGCAAATGGCAAAGACCGCAAATGTTATTATGGACGGTCGTGACATATGCTCACACGTACTGCCTGACGCGCAGGTCAAGATATTCCTCACGGCATCGTCGGAAGCAAGGGCTAAAAGACGATATGACGAGCTTTGCCAAAGGGGTGTGGAATGTGATTTTGAAAAGATAAAGGCGGATATGGAATACCGTGATAAGAATGACGCGGAGAGAGCGGTTTCGCCTTTGAAAAAGGCTGACGACGCGGTTCTTGTTGATACAACAGAGCTTGACTTTGACGGAGCGGTTAAAAAAATAAAGGAGTTAATACAGAATGTTTTATAGTATTGCCAAGGTAATAGTGCGTTTTTTCCTTATATTTGTGTTCAGACTGGAAAGACGCGGAGCTGAGAACGTGCCCGAGGAGGGCGGAGTTATTCTTGCGTTTAACCACAGAAGCTTCTGGGATCCTGTCGCGGCGGCGATTATGTCGAAAAGACATTTGCATTTTATGGCTAAAAACGAGCTTTTCAAAAATCCCGTTTTCGGCGGACTCATTAAAAGTCTGGGCGCGTTTCCGGTAAGCCGCGGCAGAAACGACATAGGCGCGATAAAAGCGTCGATGAAAATTCTGCGCGGCGGCGAGGCTATGCTTATTTTTCCTGAGGGACGCAGAGTGAAGGACGGAAAAAAAGAAAAAGCGAAGCCCGGAGTTTCAATGATTGCGCACCTCGCAAAGGTCCCTGTTGTGCCTGTAAATATTTCGGGCGAATATAAATGGCTGCATAAAATAACAGTTACATACGGCAAGCCGATTTACTATGATTTTGATAAAAAAATTGACCAGGAGGAAATGCAAAAGCTTGCCGATGAAGTGCTTGATGAAATCAGAGCGCTTGCGGTTTAATGAAGGATTGTTATTTAATGGAGGATTGTTATGATAACGGTTGCAAAAACCGCCGGATTCTGCTACGGTGTTAAGAGGGCGGTAGACGGAGTTTATAAGGAAATAGAAAATACAGACAAAATCGCGACTCTCGGACATCTTATACACAACCGTCAGGTTATCGAGGATTTGGCGGAAAAGGGTGTAATTTCATATGACTCTGTTGCGCGAATACCGGAGGAATATACGGTTGTCATAAGGGCGCACGGAGTTCCTAAATCGGTTTATGATGAGCTTGAAGGCAGAAAGTATGTTGACCTTACATGTCCGTTTGTTTCTAAGATACACAGAATCGTATCGGAGCATTATAAAAAAGGGTATCAGATTGTTATTGTCGGCGACAAAAATCATCCGGAGGTAATAGGCATAAATGGCTGGTGCGAAGGGGAAGCGTTAATCATAAATGACCTGAATTATAAAATTGACGAAAATTTGACCAAAAAAGACCTTTGTATTGTAGCACAAACAACAATAAATAGAGATTTTTTTGGTGAAATCGTACAAAATATAAAAAAAACTTGCAAAAGTACCCTGGTTTTTGATACAATATGTAGTGCGACGAAGGATAGGCAGAAAGAGGCTGATGAACTTTCGAAAAATTCGGACATGATGATTGTAATCGGCGGAAAGGAAAGCTCGAATACAAGAAAGCTGTTTGAGATATCGAAAAGGAACTGCCCCATAACCTATTACATCGAAACATTTGAGGATTTACCTCAAGAAAAAACATATAATAAAATAGGTATTACTGCGGGGGCTTCAACGCCGGGCAGTATTATCGAGGAGGTAGTAAAGGCTATGAGTGAAAATGTAAAAAATGAGGAGAATTTTGCGGAGCTGTTTGAGCAGTATGAAAGCAAAACTCTGAATAACGGGGACATTCTGGAGGGAACGGTTGTTGAGGTTCGTAATAATGAAGTCATCGTTGATCTGGGTGGCTTTAAGTATAACGGACAGCTTGCGGCTGACCAGCTGACGGACGACCCTGCACTTAAGCCGTCTGATGTTGTAAAAGAAGGCGATACAATCAAGGTTTACGTCGTTGGCGTAAACGATGCTGAGGGAAAAGTAGTTTTATCAAGAAAGAAATTGGTAGCTATGGAAAGCTGGAACAAAATCAAAGCGGCTTATGAAGCGGGAGAAATTCTCGAAGGAAAAATTATTAAAGCTGTAAAGGGCGGAGTAATCGCTGTTACGGACGGGTCGCAGGTATTCATACCGGCGCGCCAAGCCGCGGGAAGATTTGTGCAGGACCTTCAGAGTCTCGTAGGAACAACAGTTAATTACAAAATAATCGAAATCGATGAGAGAAGAAAGCGCGTCATAGGTTCGGTAAGAGTTATTATCGAAGCGGCGAGAAAAGAAAAGGAAGAGAAATTCTGGTCTGAGGCTGAAGTGGGCAAGAAGTATCAGGGCACGGTAAAATCTCTTACATCGTTCGGCGCGTTTGTTGATATAGGCGGAGTCGACGGACTTGTTCATATAAGCGAGCTTTCGTGGAACAAGATCAAGCATCCGTCCGAGGTCGTTAAGGAAGGCGACGTTCTCGACGTGTATATAAAGGATCTTAACAGAGAAACAAAGAAAATTTCTCTCGGCTTTAAGAAGATTGAGGATAATCCGTGGATAATAGCTCAGTCGAAGCTTAGCGTCGGAGACGTTGTAAAGTGTAAGATTGTTCGTATGCTGCCGTTCGGCGCGTTTGCCGAAATCATGCCGAATATCGACGGTCTTATTCATATTTCTCAGATTGCCGACAGAAGAATAGGCAAGCCCGAGGACGTTCTGACAATAGGCGAAGAGGTTGACGCTAAGATTACCGACGTCAATTGGGATGAAAAGAAGATAAGCCTTTCTATAAGAGCGCTTATTCCGGCGCCTGAGAAAGAGAAAGAGCCTGAGGATGAAATCCCCGCAGAGCCTCAGAAGGCCGAGACGCTTGTATATTCAACCGACCCTGACGTGGAGGTTGAGGAAGCGATTGAAATTGAACCTGCTGAAGAAGCCGAAGAAACCGCTGCCGCCGTTGAGGACGTAAAAGCGGACAAGGAAGACGCGACAGCCGCCGCCGAGGACGTAAAAGCGGACAAGGAAGACGCGACAGCCGCCGCTGAGGACGCAAAAGCGGACGCTGAATAATTTTTTGAGATAAAGGCGGGATTGACTCCTGCCTTTTTTTATGGAACGGATTGAAATCAATCACGCGGACGCTGTCCGCGTTTGACGGATATATTAAAAAGGGGTATCGTATGATGACAAAACTTGACGAGTTCAAAACCGATATGAAAAATAAAAAAGTCGCGGTCATAGGCGTCGGAATATCAAACCTGCCGCTTATAAAGTACCTTGTAAAGCTCGGCGCCGACGTTACAGCCTGCGATAAACGCTGCAAAGAGGATTTGGGAAAAAACTATACCGAGCCGGAAAGTCTCGGAGTGAAATTCAGTCTCGGAGATAATTATTTAAAAAATCTTTCGGGCGATGTGATTTTCAAAACCCCCGGCATGAGATTTGACGTTCCCGAGCTTCTCGCGGCAAAAGCGAACGGAAGCGTTGTCACGAGCGAAATGGAAATATTTTTCGACGTGTGTCCGTCGCATATAATAGGCGTGACCGGCAGCGACGGAAAAACAACGACGACGACTCTTATCCATAAAATGATGACGACGTCCGGATATAAGACGTGGCTTGGCGGAAATATAGGAAATCCGCTGCTTGCGGAAACGGAGAACATGAAAGAGGACGATTGGGTAATACTCGAACTGTCCTCGTTCCAGCTTCACACCATGAGAAAGTCGCCGGAGATTGCGGTCATAACGAACATAAGCCCGAATCACCTTGACATGCACAAGGATTATCGGGAATATATCGACGCGAAGAAGAACGTTATGCTGTATCAGAGCGGCGATAACGTTCTCGTAGTAAACGCCGATAACGACGTTACGGCGCAGATAGGAAAAGAAGCTAAGGGCGCCGTGCGTTATTTTTCAAGAAAGGGAAAAGCCGACGTATATCTTGACGGAGACGTCATAAAGCGTTCCGGCGGCGCGGTTCTGAATATTAACGATATAAAAATTCCGGGTATGCACAACGTGGAGAACTATATGGCGGCTGTAGCCGCCGTAGAAGGACTTGTCGACGACAGAGTGATACGCGGCGTCGCCAAGACATTCGGAGGCGTAGAACACAGAATAGAGCTTGTCAGAACGCTTGACGGCGTAAGGTATTACAACAGCTCGATTGATTCCAGCCCCAACAGGACGATAAACACGCTCCGCGTATTTCCCGAAAAGGTTATAATGATAGGCGGAGGCAAGGACAAGGGCATACCGTACGACGAGCTCGGACCGTCGCTGGCGGAGCATGTCAAGGTTCTGATACTTATAGGAGCTACTTCCGATAAAATACAGGAATCGCTAAACGCTGAAATAAAAAAGACCGGAAAGGGAAAGGATATAGAGGTAATCCGCGCAGTCTCTTACGAGGACGCGGTAAATACCGCGAGAAGCAGAGCGAGCGTCGGAGACGTAGTTATACTGACTCCGGCGAGCACGAGCTTCGATATGTTCCGCAACTTTGAGGAACGCGGAAACCTGTTCAAAAAAATTGTAAACGAGTTGAAATAACATGAGAAAACTTATAAAAGAGCTTAGCGATATGCGCGGCATATCGGGATACGAATACCGCATTACGGATAAAATAGCGGATATGTTCGCGCCTTACTGCGATGAAGTGAGAATTGACGCTCTCGGAAGCGTTATCGCCGCGAGATACTGCGGAAAGGATAACGCGCCGCGTATTATGATAGAGGCGCATTGCGATGAAATCGGACTTATTGTAACATCTGTAACAGACGAGGGATATCTGACCTTCGCCAATGTGGGAGGCGTAGACGAAAGGACGCTGCCTATGACGGAGGCGACGGTTCACGGAAAAGAAGATATATGGGGAGTTATCGGCATAAAGCCGGATTATCTTCTTGAAAAGGGCAAGACGGTTAAAATAAAGGATATGGCGATAGACGTCGGACTCGACGCGGACAGCGTAAAGAAAATTGTATCTGTCGGCGACAGCGTAACGCTCGCGCAGTCCGTGGGCAAACTCGGCAAAAAGCAATTCAGCGGAAAGTCGCTTGACGACAGGGCGGGCGTCGCGGCGGTAATGACAGTGATGAAGAAGATAGCGGACGCGGATTTAAACGTTGACGTGTACGCGGTTGCCGCGGTTCAGGAGGAGGTAGGATGCCGCGGCGGGAAAACAGCGGCGTACGGAATAAATCCCGATATGGCTATAGCTATAGACGTGTGCCACGGCGTAACGCCCGACAACAGCGACAATGCTTTTGAGGTCGGTTCGGGTACGGCGCTGTCCGTCGGACCTAATCTTCATCCGAAGCTGACCGCCGCGCTGTTTGGCGCGGCGAAGCGTCACGAAATAAAGGTGAATACGGACGTCGACGGCGGAAACACGGGTACAGACGCGTGGGAAATACAAGTCGCGCGCGACGGAACGCCGACGGCGCTTATTTCTATTCCGCTTAAATATATGCATACAAGCGTCGAAACTCTTGCCGTATCGGATGTAAAGGCAACGGTAAAGCTGCTTTGCGAATTTATAAAGGAACAGAAGGGGGACGTATCATGGTTGAACTTCTGAAGCTTATGAGCGAGACAAACGCGGCGAGCGGAAATGAAAAGGATATAAGAGATATAATTCTGCGCGAAATATCGTCTGACGCCGACGATATACGAATTGACAGTATGGGAAATATAATCGCTCTGAAAAAAGGCGCGCAAGGCGGCAAAAAAATCGCCGTAACGGCGAATATGGATGAACCCGGATTTATAATAAGCTCCGTAACCGATAAAGGGTATCTGAAATTTAAGGCTGTCGGAAAAATCGATCCGAGAAAGATTATTTCAAAAAAAGTTATAATAGGTGAAAATAAAGTCAGAGGCGTTATCGGTATGAAAGCGATACATCTTCAGACAAAGACGGAAAGAGAAAACGTTGCGAGCGTATCGAAGCTCTTTATAGATATCGGAGCGAAAGATAAAGCAGAGGCGGAAAAGCGAATAGGTCTCGGCGATTACGTAACGTTTGACACAACGTTTGAGACAGTGGGAAATAACGTCCGCGGCAAGGCTCTCGACAGAAGCGGACCGTGCGCGGCTCTGATAAGCGCGATGAAAAGAGAATATCCCTGCGACCTGTACGCGTGCTTTCTGACGCAGCATGAGGTTGGAGCGCGGGGAGCGCGGATAGTGTCGCACGCGCTGAATCCCGACGCGTTTCTCACCGTGTCGGCGGCGGATACGGAGGATATGTACGGCTGTGAAAGGAACGGCTCGGGAGCGGTTCTCGGCGGAGGAACGTTTATAAATTACGCCGATAATACAGCCTCCGCCGATAAGAAGACAGCGGACGCCATGATAAAAGCCGCGCGGAAGGCGGATATAAAAGTACAGACGGGAGTTTTGAAGCAGGAGCGCGGCGACTGGGGCGCAATGCAGCGCGGCGGAGACGGCGCGGCGTGCTTTAACGCGGTAATCCCGTGCCGTTACTCGCATTCGCCGACGTCGCTGGCGTCTCTTGAGGATATAAGAAATACGTCGGAGTATATAAGTTTATTTTTAAATAAAGTCGGGGAGTTGATATAATGGAAATATTGAAGCTGCTTGAAAAATTGACGCAGATAAATTCAGTCTCGGGTAATGAAGGCTCAATAAGGGATTTTATCGCCGGTGAAGCGAAAAAATATTGCGACGGGGTAACTTCCGATGTGATGGGAAATCTTATTGCGCGTAAAAAGGGAAACGGCAAAAAAATCATGTTTGCCGCGCATATGGATGAAATCGGCATAATAGCGACGTACGTTGACGAAAAAGGATTTATCCGCTTTTCTTCAGTCGGAGGACTTGATTTGAGAAATCTCGTGCATCTGAGAGTATGTTTCCGCGGCGGCGCGGAGGGCATCATAGAAGCGGAGGAAGAGGCGTTCAAGGAAAAACCGGCAATTTCAAAACTGTATGCGGATATAGGCGCGAAAAGCAAAAAAGACGCGGAGAAAAAGGTTTCGGCGGGCGATACGGCGGCGTTTGAAGGCGGATTTATAAAATGCGGAAATAACGTCGTATCAAAGGCGCTTGACAATCGCGCCGGCTGCGCGGCGCTTTTACAGGCCATGAGTGAAACAGGTAAAACGGATAACGATTTGTATTTTGTATTCACGGTTCAGGAAGAGGTCGGACTGCGCGGAGCCAAAACAGCCGCTTTTAACATACAGCCCGACATAGCGGTAGCCGTTGACGTTACCGACACGGGCGACACGCCGGACGCGCCTGTTATGGCTGTCAAGCTTGGCGGCGGCGCGGCTGTAAAGATTATGGACCGCTCGATTATGTGCGACGCGGACGTGAGAACGAAAATGATTGAAATCGCGAAGAAGAACAAAATACCGTATCAGCTTGAGATAATGACCGACGGCGGTACGGACGCCGGCGCAATTCATCTTACGCGCGCGGGAGTGAAGACGGGCGGAATATCAATTCCCGTAAGATATATTCACTCGCCGTCGGAGATGGCTTGCGCGGACGATATAGAAAGCTGCGTACGGCTTGTGAGCGAGCTGGCGGAGGCTGAATGGTAAACGGAGGTGTATTGTTTTGGCAACATGGGGAGTGCATCTGAGAGTGGCGACGCTTTTTCTTGACAAAATAGATAAAAAGCATCACAGGGAATTTGTAATCGGGAGCGTCGCTCCCGACTGCGGATACGGAGAGAAGGACAGCTTCGGGGAGTTTACCCCTCCGCCGAGGGTGACGCACTGGTCGCCGAGCGGAATGAAGCGCGACTGCCGTTACAGGGATTTTTACAATACCTATCTTACAGGCGAAAAAAATGATGATTACTGGTTTTATCTCGGCTATTACGTTCATCTTATGACCGATATAATGTGGTCGGTGACGATGTATATGCCGACGAGAATAAAATATGCGGAACAGTATGCCGAAAATCCGGAATTTCTCAAGGTGATAAAGAGGGACTGGAACGATATTGACGCGGCGTATCTGAAACGGCTTCGTAACGCTCCTTCGCTTAATATCCTTAAAAATGCCGGAGAGATAAAGGATTATCTTACATACTATGAGAAGAACCAGCTTACGGTTCAGGTGAAATTCATTGTGAACTATTACGAGAATTATAAGTGTAATGAGGATAGGGAGTACCTGTATACGCAACCGGATGAGATCAAGAATTTTGTCGAGTGCGCGTACGAGCTGCTGTATCTTATTCTTACGCGTGAAAATCTGATATGAAATAAATACCTCGGACAAAACCCTCGCGGGTTTGTCTCAGCTTGCCGACAGTTTGCCGACAGCCTGAAGGACCGGCTCGGACGTCCGAGTCAGTTTTTATTTCTGTATGACGGAATATTTTCGTTTCTGTTAAACGAGATAACCGCGCGCGTATGGTTTGTCACCGGAGTATCGAGGTCGGTTGTTTTTTCACCGTTTATCACCGCGCCTATTATAACGGTCTGCGGTTCGGTATATCCCGCGCTTGTCAGAAGCATTGATACGGGAGCGCCTATCGGAACGAGAAAGTTATCGGGCGGAAGAATATCGTCGCCCGAAACTGTTACGGCTTTCTCCGTGACGGGGACTCCTTTAGCGAACACGTCGGAAATATTGCATAGCGTTTCGGCTGACAGAATCACCGCTCCGGCGTCGGAAACGCTTTTGCCCGTAAGCGTTTTTGCCAATATTTCATCATCGTCCTGCGGATAGTACGGCTTTAAGGAATAAAGAGAGACGTCCGTATTGTAGCGGAGATGATATTTAAAATCCGAATATATTCTGTTTGTGTCGCTCTCGACTCCGACGGCGGCTTTTTTTATGCCGAGAATACGCAGAACAACGCCCAGACCGTCAAGTATTTTTTCAGCGTTTCCGAGAGCCGACGCCTGCGCCGACGAAACGTAAGGGTCGCTGTCGAAACAGCATACGAGAACGATTTTTGCAGGCTTTTCGGGGCTTAAAAGAGTATGAACGGGCGCGCCCGTCTTTGCCTCGCATACCCCGAATTCGCGTATAATCCACAGCAATTCGCGGGGAGTCAGCTCGTTAACGCTTTTTTCAAATGTAATTTTCGGCGCTTCCTCAAACGCCATATCGTTTTCCACCGCGATTACCTCTTCATTAACCGATATTACGCCGCCGGAAACGGAGCTGAATACGGGAAGCGCGCCGAAGGCGTCGAGGTCGGCAAGCTTTTCGCCGCGAAGAACTCTGTCGCCCTCTTTAACGAGAGGGGTGAGAATTATGCCGTTTTCCTGACGCAGCTTATAGAAATAAGCCGGCGAGGGAAGCGGAGTCTTAAATTCCGAAAAGGCGCGAAAACCGTTGTGTTTTTTATATTTTTTAGCTCCTCTGAATGAAACGGACATAACCGAGCCTCCTTTTTAAATTACCGATTATATATATTTTACCATAACGGTGAAGAAATTGCAAACCGATACAAATATTTCCCCTAAAAGTAATGAAATGTATTGAAAAAGATAAAAAAGTGTTGTATAATAAAAAGGGATATAATGTATCGGAGGAGGCGGATGACGAGTGAAGAAAATCACGGTTATTCCGAATAACGGCAAGGACACGGGACTTGTAAATACAAAAAGACTCATCGAGTTCCTGCAAGAAAAAGCCGAAATTTGTATGGACGAGGCTTACGGCGTCGTCGGAATGAACGTTACATACGCGCCGTCTTCCGAGATTTACAATAACGCTGATTTTGCCGTTGTGCTTGGAGGAGACGGCACAATTCTTCAGCAGGCGGCGGAATGCGCGAAGCGCGGGATACCGATTCTAGGAATAAACCTCGGTAAAATCGGGTTTATGACCGAAATTGAGATAGACGACATGGAAGACGCGCTCGCAAAGTTTCTTAACGATGATTTTACAACAGAGAAAAGAATGATGATAAAGGCGGAAATATGGAGAGACGGCAAGGCGCAGTTTTCTTTTCACGCCTTAAACGACGTTGTCGTATCAAAATCTCTGTCTGAGAAGCTCATATGTATTGAGCTTTCCACCGACGGCGAGGCGGTGAACCGTTATACGGCGGACGGACTTATAATCGCTACGCCTACTGGCTCGACAGGCTATTCGATTTCCGCGGGAGGACCCGTTGTGGACCCGTGTATGCGCCTTTACGTCGCCACGCCGATATGCGCGCATATGCTTTCCGTAAGGAGCGCCGTGCTGTCCTCCGGAAAAGTCATGAAAATAAAACTTAACAGCGAATACGGAGGCTGCGACGCCGTCGTAACGGCGGACGGCGATATTCAGGGATATATAAAGGATTCGGATGAAGTGATAATAACAGAGTCGGAATACGATTTTGAGCTTGTAAAAATCGGAAATCAGTCTTTTTACGACACGCTTATAAAGAAGCTGTCTTAAAATGCGGGGAGGGAACCGAATTGAAATACAAGAGACAGGGACAAATACTCAAAATAATACACGAACAAAATATAAAAACACACGAGCAGCTTATAAAAGAGCTTGAGAAAAGAGGATTCAACGTCACACAGGCGACTGTTTCGCGCGACATAAAGGAGCTGGGGCTTGTAAAGATACCGTTTCCGGGAGGCGGAAGCGTATATTCCTCGGCAAAGGATATTTCCGAGGAAATGGACAGACGCATAAATATGATTACCGACACCGTCAGAAGCGTAGATTACGCTCTTAACGACGTCGTTGTAAAGACGTATCCCGGTATGGCCTCGGCGGTCGCGGCGTCTGTGGACGCTTCCATGAGAGAGGATTTTCTCGGCTCTATCGCAGGGGACGACACTTTGCTTATAATTACGCGCAGTGAAGAAAAGGCGGCGGAAATAGCGGGGAAACTAAAAAAACTTTTTAACTAAGGAGTCGTGTTTATGTTAAATCAGCTTTCCATAAAAAACGTCGCGGTTATAGACTCTCTCGACGTCGAGTTTCACGGCGGCGTAAGCGTGCTGACAGGCGAAACAGGCGCGGGAAAATCAATTATAATAGACTCAATTAACATGATTCTCGGCGACAGAGCCAATAAGGAGCTTGTACGCTACGGCACGGATAAGGCTGTTGTGCAGGCGGTGTTTGACGCGCCGGAGGAGGCGCGCGAAATACTTGAAGAAAACGGCGTTGACGATGAGGAAGGACAGCTTGTAATTACAAGACAGATCACAAAGGAAGGCAAGAGCGTTGCGCGTATAAACGGAATGGTTGTAACGCTTAATATTCTGCGTGAGATTTCGGACAGATTAATAAATATTCACGGACAGCATGACAATCAGGCGCTGTTAACGCCGACCAGGCATGTTGATTTTTTGGACGCGTACGCGGAGAATGAGGAATATATTTGTAAATATAAGGCAATATTATCTGATAAGCGGGCGGCGGAAAAAAAACTCGCGTCGCTTGAAATGGACGAACAGGAGAAAACGCGTAAAATCGACCTTCTCGAATATCAGGTAAACGAAATAAAAAAGGCGTCGCTTGAGGAAGGCGAGGAGGAAGATTTAAAGGAACAGCGCGAAATCTGCGAAAACGCCGAGCAGATAACGTCGGCAGTCAGCGAGGCGTATCAGAATATTTACGGCGGAGACGATATACAGTCGGCGTATGACGGAATAAGCATAGCGGCGGACGCTCTTGGCGCCGTAAGCGGAGTCAATCCGCAGCTCGGATCGATGTACGAGACGCTTAACAGCATAAGATATTCGCTTGAGGATACGGCGCACGAGCTGAAGGAGTTCGGCGACAGCGTCGAGTTCGACGAGCAGACGCTGAATGATATTGAGGAGCGTCTTGATACTATTTCAAAGCTCAAGCGCAAATACGGCGGAAGCGTCGGAGAAATACTTGAGTATCTCAAAAAAGCTCAGAGCGAATTGGAGGATATAAGGCTTGGCGACGAGAAAACCGCCGGGCTTAAAGCGGAGCTTAAAGAGATAACAAACGAGCTGAGAAAACAGGGCGAAGCAATTTCCAAAAGAAGAAAGGAAGCGGCGTTAAAACTCGAAAAGGGCGTAGAGGACGCGCTCCATGAACTGAATATGGAAAAGGCAAGATTTCATGTGGAGATAGAATCGGGAGACGGCTTTTATGAAAACGGCATGGACAAGGCGGAGTTTCTGATAAGCGCTAACCCGGGAGAACCGCTTAAACCGCTGGTAAAAATAGCGTCGGGCGGCGAGCTGTCGAGGGTAATGCTCGCTATAAAGTCGATTCTTGCCGATACGGACGGAGTCGATACGCTTATATTTGACGAGATAGACACGGGAGTTTCCGGCAAGGCGGCGATGAGCATAGCAAGGAAGCTGTCGCAGATAGGCAAAACAAAGCAGGTAATTTGCATAACGCATTTGCCGCAGCTTACCGCGGCGGCCGATAATCATTATCTTATCCAAAAGGATACTGACGGCGACATGGCGCGTACGACGCTTACTGAGCTTGATGAAAACGGCAGAGAAGAGGAGCTCGCGAGAATAATCGACGGCGGAGAGGTCACCGAGCTTGCGCTCTCGCACGCGCGCGAGATGCTTTTTAACGCCGGACACGGTAATAATTAAACATTTTCGGGAGGGGACGTACATGAAACAAAAACAGCGGTATATGAAGGAATCGTTTTCCACGCTCGCGCAGCTTGTACTGCCTATGCAGGCTAATCCCGCGGGAAACGTTCACGGCGGCGAAATAATGAAATTGATGGACAGCGCGGCGGGAGTAGCCTCTCAGAAGCACGCGCACACGAACTGCGTAACGGCGAGGGTTGAGGAGCTTAACTTCAAAAAGCCTGTGCTTGTCGGAGAGCTTGTGACATGCAAGGCGCAGGTTATATATGCCGGATGTTCCTCAATGGAGGTGTTTGTCACCGTGGAATCGGAAAATCCTATAACGGGAAAAAAACAGATTGCGCTTACAGCTTTTTTCACTATGGTGGCTCTTGATAAAAACGGCAGACCCTCTCAGACGCCGAAGCTCATATATGACGAGTCCAACGCATATGAAACAAAACTCTACCTTGAGGGTGAGAAAAGACACAAGCTGCATAATAAAAGAAAATCTTAACGGTAAAAATTTCAGGTGAAGGGAGCATAGGAGTGAGCGCGAAAAATGAGAATATAAAAACGCTCGCGCAGAATAAAAAAGCGCGGCGCGAATACTTTATACTTGAAACTCTGGAGGCGGGCATAGAGCTTGCCGGAACAGAGGTTAAATCGGCGAGACAGGGTAAAATAAATCTCACGGACGCCTACGCTTCCGTACAGAACGGCGAGGTTTTTATAAAGCAGATGAACATAAGTCCTTTTGAAAAGGGCAATATATTCAACCGCGACCCCGTGCGCGACCGTAAGCTGCTTCTGCATAAGAGGGAAATAATGAAGCTTATCGGACAGCTCAAACAGGACGGTTTTGCGCTGATACCGCTGTCGGTTTATCTTAAAGGTTCGCTTGTAAAGGTATCGCTTGCCGTGGCGAAGGGCAAAAAGCTCTATGACAAGCGCGAGGATATCGCGAAAAGGGACGCTAAAAGGAACATTGAGAGAACACTGAAAAATAGATTTTAATACAAATATGGGATGTGATTTTGTGAAAAAGTTTGTTTTGTTGTTTGCGGCGGCAATGCTTCTTTTTATTATGCCTGTTTGCGCTCAGGATATGGATTTTAAAGACGACAGCGTTGTAGTTGTTTTAAACGACAGTATAAACGCTGTCTCGCTGTATGAGGATAATTTCAGCTCGATAGGAATAGCGGACAGCGAGTGTATTTTTACAAATCAGCCTGTCGGAGTTTCGATGTTTTCATCGGACGGCGGCGGTATGACGAGAATTTTAAAGCTGACGCTTCAGGAGAGCGGAAAGGAGAACGTTCTTGCCGCGGTGGAGGAGCTTGAAAAGCTGTCCTACGTAAAGTGCGCCGAGCCTAATTACATACTGCATTTGTTTGAGTCGCCGGACGATACGTATTACAGCGGCGGGTATCAGAGCGCGCTGGATTTGATAGGCGCGCCTGAAGTTTGGGACATGGATATAGACTGTTCCTCCGTCGTTGCGGGAATCGTCGATACGGGAATAGAGCTTACGCATCCGGATTTGGTAAACAATATATGGGTCAACGAGGCTGAAATCGCCGGCGACGGAATAGATAACGACGGAAACGGAAAGATAGACGATGTAAACGGATGGGATTTTGTCGACGACGACAACGATCCGACATATTCCGCAAGTCACGGCGTGCATGTAGCGGGAATAATCGGCGCGGAAACCAATAACGGAATCGGAGTCGCGTCAATTACGCGGAATGTAAAGCTCGCGCCGCTCAAAATATTTGACAGCAGCGGCTCTACAACGTACGACGCTATAATAGAGGCGTTTGAATACGCTAAAAATAACGGAATATCCATATTAAATAACAGCTGGGGCGGTACGGGTAAAATGACTTCGCTTGAGGCGATTATAAAATCCACTCCGCAGATTTTTTATTTATTCGCGGCGGGGAATACCGACACGGCAACGCAGCCGGATAACGACATAGTTCCGATTTATCCGGCGACCTACACAAAAAACTACGATAACGTAATATCCGTGGCGAATACTACAAACAGCGACGCGCTTAGCTCGTCGTCTCATTACGGAAAAAATTCCGTCGATATCGCGGCTCCCGGAACATCTATTGTGAGTACGATCCCGACCAAAACATATGGCAAAATGACGGGAACGTCAATGGCGTGTCCGATGGTCACGGCCGCGGCGGCGGTAATGAAGGCGGTATATCCCGATATAACTCCCGCCGAGATGAAAAGCATACTTTGCGATTCCTCCGATAAGCTTACTGTGCTTGCGGATAAAATAAAATCGGGAGGCAGACTAAATGCGTATAACGCGGTGAGTGAAACGGCGGCGCTGGCGCCGACTCCAAGTTCGAGTCCGAGTCCGAGTCCAACGCCGACTCCGACGCCGACGCCGAGTCCAAGTCCGAGCCCGAGTCCGAGTCCAAGTCCGACGCCGACTCCAACTCCAACTCCAACACCGAGTCCGACTCCAACTCCGACGCCAACTCCGACTCCAACGCCGACTCCGAGTCCGAGCCCGAGTCCGAGCCCGAGCCCGAGTCCCACGCTGACTCCTACGCCGACTCCGAGTCCAAGTCCGAGCCCGAGTCCGAGTCCGAGTCCCACGCCGACTCCTACGCCGACTCCGAGTCCGAGCCCGAGTCCGAGTCCCACGCTGACTCCTACGCCGACTCCGAGTCCGAGTCCGAGTCCAACGCCGACTCCGAGTCCGAGTCCAACGCCGACGCCGACTCCAAGTCCGACTCCGACGCCAACGCCGAGTCCGAGTCCCACGCCGACGCTCGAACCAACGCCGAGTCCGAGTCCCACGCCGACGCCGAGTCCGACTCCCGAGCCGACGTCGCGTTATTCCGACTTCAGAATT
>CAYRSG010000034.1:17619-19048 GCA_964426905.1 uncultured Clostridium sp.
GCCGACGCCGAGTCCGACTCCCGAGCCGACGTCGCGTTATTCCGACTTCAGAATTATACCGGAAAACGGCGGCGCGAAGATAATTGTACCGCAGGGACTTCAGGGACTGCTTATAACGGCGGATTACGGAGAAAACGGCGAATTGTTATCGGTTGGAATAGAAGAAATAACCTCAAATGAGTATATACATATTCCGGAAGACGGCGGAACAAAGACGATAAAGGCGTTTGTATGGAATAACATACGGGAAATGCGCCCAATGACCGGATTTGCCGTAATGAACATAGAATAAATTATTTCAGTCGAAAATCTGTCGGAAAACGAAACATCCGGCAGATTTTTGCGCGTAAATTGCGAGGTGGAAAAATGGATAGTCTGATTTACAGCTTAAACGCTACAATTCCCGTATTTCTCGTCATTGCCGCGGGATACGTTTTCAGACGGATAGGTATGCTGAATGAAAATTTTGTGAAATGCGCGAATAAATTCAATTTTACGGTGACGCTGCCGGTATTGCTTTTCACGGATCTTGCGGCGACGGATATAATCGGGGATTTCGATTTGAAATACGTTCTTTTCTGCGCGCTGGTTACGACGGCGATATTCGCCGGACTTTGGGCGGGGGCGGGATTATTATTGAAGGATAAAGCAATCGTCGGAGAATTTGTTCAATCCGGCTACAGAAGCAGCGCGGCGATTCTCGGAGTCGCGTTTATTCAGAATATTTACGGAGACAGCGGTATGGCGCCGGTTATGATAATAGGCTGCGTTCCGCTTTTTAATATATTCGCCGTGATTGTCCTGACTTTAAATGGTGAAAACAAGGCTAGCGGAGCGGGGCATATAAAAAGAACGCTGATTAATATTGTAAAAAATCCGATTATAATCGGCGTCGCTCTCGGAGCCGCCGCGTCGCTTACGAGAGTGAATTTTCCCGAAATAATAGATAAAACGCTGGACTCTTTCGCAAAGATGGCGTCGCCGCTTGCGCTGATAGGTATAGGAGCCGGATTTGAAGGAAAAAAGGCGATAGCGAAAATTAAGCCGACTATAGCCGCCGCGCTTGTAAAGCTCGTTGTGCTTCCGGCTGTTTTTCTGCCGCTTGCGCTGAAATTCGGTTTTCGCAATCAGGAGCTTGTCGCGCTGATTATAATGCTCGGCTCGCCGACAACGCCGTCAAGCTACATAATGGCGAAAAATATGGGGCATGACGGAACGCTTACTTCAATCGTCGTCGTCGCGACGACGCTTCTGTCGTCTGTGACGCTGACATTCTGGATTTTTCTGACGCGCCGCTTCGGATATATATAAATACAGCGGCGAATTATAGCTTATCGCATTAATAATACAAAAGTTTTAAGAAAAATTTACAAAACTGTTATGATATAATTGATAGGTGACAAAAAAAAGAAGAGAATAGTTCCAAAAT
>CAYRSG010000035.1:0-19017 GCA_964426905.1 uncultured Clostridium sp.
ACCTGCAAGCCCGCTATATTAAAGGTCTTGCTCGGAGACGTGCATATCACGCACCTCTGCGCGATTTCCTCGTTTATCGACGCAAGAACGCGATGCTTGTTGTTCCCAAAGGTAAAGTCGGCGTGGATTTCATCGCTGACTACCGTAACGCCGTATTTTACGCATATTTCGCTGATTTTTTCAAGCTCCCATCTCTTCCAGACGCGTCCCACCGGATTATGCGGACTGCACAGGATAAAGAGCTTTACGTTATTTTCGGCGATTTTTGCTTCAAAATCCTTAAAATCAATTTCATAACGACCGTTTTTCAATACCAGCGAATTATTCACAAGCCGTCTGTTATTATCCTTTATTACCGACGCGAACGGATAATAAACGGGCTTTTGTATAAGTACCGCGTCGCCCTCGCCGGTATACGCCTGAACCGCCATCGCCAGCGCGTATACGACGCCCGGGGTCTTTGTAAGCCAATCCCGCTCTATCCGCCAGTCAAAATAGTCGTTATACCACTTTTCCACCGCCGAAAAGTATTCATAGCCGCTGTCGCTGTAGCCGAATATGCCTTTTTGTATATCCGTCCGAAGCTGATTTGTTATGGCCTCGGATGTGGGGAAATCCATATCGGCAACCCAAAGCGGCAGTATATCCTCAGGCTTTCCGCGCTCGGCCGCAAAGTCGTATTTCAACGAATTTGTATTTCTTCTGTCGGTTATCGTATCAAAATCATATTTCATTTCATACACGCTCCTTAAAACCGCTTTATTTTTTATGTATTGTATTATACCGCCTTGCGGCGGCCATGTCTAATTCTGTTTATTTAGAACGCGTTATAGAAAAAAGTTATAACCTAAGCGCAGACCGCAATCTTTCGCAAGCTCCGGTTCGAGCAAGTTTGACGGAGCGGCGCTCCGATTTAAATTAAGTTATATTTTATATTCGGGTTCGGGATAGGCGCTCGCCATATGGAATTTTTCAAGAATATTTCTGCGTATCGTTAAAAATTCCACTCCGCCCCTGTGTCTCGGATGCGGCAGATTTACCTCGAGAATTTCGCTTATTTTACCCGGTCTGGGAGTCATAATAACAATCCTGTCGGAAAGATAAATAGCCTCGTCTACATCGTGCGTAACGAGTATCATAGTCGCGTTATTGCCGCGGCGAAGTTCTAAGAGCTTATCCTGCATGTCCGCGCGCGTGAAGGAGTCGAGCGCGCCCATCGGCTCGTCAAGCAAGAGTACCTCCGGATTATTTATAAGCGCTCTGGCGATTGCCACGCGCTGCGCCATACCTCCCGAAATCCGGTGCGGATACGCTTTTTCAAAGCCGTTTAAGCCGATTAAATCTATATATTCCGCCACTCTGCGCTTGTTCTCTTTATATATATGCCGCGCCTTTAAACCCGCGGCGATATTCTGCTCAACGGTGAGCCACTGAAACAGGCTTCCCTGCTGAAAAACATATCCCCTGCGCGGGTCGGGCGACGTTATTTCTTCTCCTTTGAGCAGCAGCTTGCCCGATTGCGGCTTGTCAAGCCCCGCGATAAGTCTTAAAAGCGTCGTTTTACCGCAGCCCGACGAACCGATAATCGAAACAAATTCGCCTTCCATGACGGATAAGTTTATATCCCGCAAAGCCTCAACCGTGTTATCCTCGTCTTTATAGACCCTGTTTATCCCTTTTATCTCTAAAATTACATCGCTCATTTCAAAAGCCCCCTTTGCCAGCGAAGCGCGCGGGCTTCGATCAGACTGACGCCCTTGGTAATAAGGCTGAACAGTATCGCCATAACGATAATAGCCGCAAACACCTTATAATACGCGCTCCACACCTTAGACGCGTTAATGTAATATCCGAGTCCGCCCGGCTGACCCATCATCTCCGCCATTACAAGCGTTGTAAACGCGAACGCGTTCGCCGTGGTTATACCCGTAAAAATCTGCGGCATAGCGTGGGGGATTGCCACGTGAAACACAAGATACGGAGTTTTTCCGCCAAGCGTTCTCGCCGCCTCAAACTGCGCCTTGGGCGTGCTTTGCACGCCGGAAGCCGTAAGCGAAGCCACGGGAAACCACACGCATATTACAATCAAAAATACAGCCGCCGTAAACGGCGTGGGGAGAAGCGTCAGCGCAAACGGCGTCCACGCCACAGCCGGAATTACTCCCGTAATTTTAAGCACGGGCGCAACCCAGTAATATACCTTCGGGAACCAGCCGATGAGTATTCCCGTACCAACGCCGAACACTACGCCCAGCAAAAATCCCGCCGCGAATAACCGCAGCGAATACAGCGTATTCTGCAATATAAATCCGCTTTCCGCCAGAAACGCCTCGATTATACCGGCGGGTCCCGGGAAGAACGGCTGCGGCAGAAGCTGCAGCTTTGTTCCGAACAAATCCCACAGAGCGAGGGCAATTCCTACGGCGAACCTGAACGCGGCGCGTTTTTTATATTTCTTCCGTCTGTCCTTATCAAACGCCGAAAAAACGCCGATAGCCAAGTACAATATAATAAGCGCGGTCAGTACGATTCTGTACGCGCCGTTAATATTCAGCGTAAGCCCTCCGACGGCGTAATCCTTTATAATTACGCCCGATGAAATCTGCGGTATAAAAATATTGGTCAATACGGCTATTATAAAGCCCGCGACGGAAAACAGTATTACAGTCGCGAATTTGATATTGAGCCGTCCCTTATTCGGAACCGGCTCGTTTTTAACAGTACTCAAGAATATCACCTCGTATTACTCTCCGAGAGTCAAGTCAACTTCCGTATAAATATCCTTTGCGAACCGCTCCGGTTCCGATTCCAGATAACCTATGTCGTGCAGCGCGTTCACGAAATATTTAACGTCCGATTGCAAATCCCGCGTTTTATTTTCTCTATCCTCCTCTGACGGATAGGCGTAGGTTTTAATAAGCTCGACCGCAAGCTCCTTGTCCTCAATCTGCGAATACTTGCCCGAGATTATAATATCCACCGCCTCGTCGGGATTTTCGCTTATCCAATTCTGCGCCTTACGCAACGCGCGAAGCAGCGCGGAAATTTTTTCCGGCTCTTCGTCCAGAACCTTGTTTGACGCGTACAGGAAACAGCAGTATTTACCGGCGAACGCGGGGTCTGTCGATAAGTCGAATATTACCTTCGCCTTACCCTCTTTTTCGGCTACGCTTCCCAGCGGATCCCACATCGCGGCAACGTCGATTTCACCGTTGTACAAGGCTTCAAGCTCAAGATTACCGTCTGAGAACGGCAGGAATGTCACTTCATTATCCTGCTGCAGCGCCGAAATACCCGCCTGCTCTATCCATACGCTCGCCACCTGATGCGGTGTGCCGCCTATTTCGTCAACGCCGATTTTCTTGCCCTTTAAATCCTCCGCCTTGGAAATATCGGAGTCCGGACGAACAACGAGTTTTATACAGCCGTTATGAAGTCCGTCAACAACCTTAACATTAACGCCCGACTCTATTGACGGGAAGAACTGAAAATCACCGTTTGTAATCGGGATTGTGCCGTTGTTCAAACCGATTTTTCTTGTTTCAAAATCCGCGGATATAAGATTTACGTCAAAGCCCTCGTCGGCGAAAAAGCCCTTTTCATACGCTATGTATATCGGCGCTCCGCAAAGCGCGCCGTCAAGAGCGGGAATATCAATCTTTCCGTATTTATATTCCCGCGCGCTTGCGGTTTCCGCCGTGCCGCCGGTACTCTTTGACTGTGTATTCGAGCTTTGGCACGCTGTAAGCGATACGCTCAGCGTCAGAGCAAGCGCGACCGCGCCCGCGATTTTTGTAATGTTTTTCATAGTTAAACACCCCTTTTTTATTTTTTAATAATAAACCGCCGTATCGCGGATTTATTCCGTTTGTATGAGGTTTCCCGTCTTCATTGTATAAAGCTTATCAACACCTCTTACGGCGTCGGTCTCATGCGTTACCATGATTACCGACGCTCCCCGCTTCGCGATATCTCTGAAAAGCTCCGCTACCTTGGTTGTATTTTCAGCGTCAAGGTCGCTCGTCGGCTCGTCCGCAAGCAGTATCTCGGGACTGTTTATAAGCGCGCGCGCTATTGCCGCCCTTCTCATTTCGCCGCCCGAAAGACTTTCGGGGTAGCTGTCCGCAAGGTCTTTGATTCCGAAACGCGACAGCAGCTTAGATGCCGCGTCGTTCGGATTACCCTCTCGCTTTGCGAGATAAAACGGTAACCGCGCGTTATCAAATACGGTCAGATTTGACAAAAGGCTCTGCCCCTGAGGAATGTATCCGATTACGGAGTTGCGCAAAAGCGACGCTTCCTTGTCGGACAGCTTCGATATATCCTGTCCGTCAATCAGGATTTCTCCCGACGTTGGAAGAAGCAGTCCCGCGATTAAATTGAGCAACGTGCTTTTACCGCCGCCCGAACGTCCCGTTATAGCGATAAAATCGCCGCCGTTCACCGACAGACTTACATTCTTAACGGCGGAAAATACTCTGCCGCCCCTTTTATAATTTTTGCTTAAATCCCGTATTTCCAGCCGCATTATTGCTCGCCCTCCCTCATTGTGAGATACACCTCGCGCCTGTTCAGCTTTATCGCCGAATACGCGGACGCGAGAGGTCCGATCAGAGCTGAAATAAGCAGTGTTATAAGCGTAACGGCGATTATTGCCGCGGCGGACGGCTGCAAATACGGTAAATTTAATTTATCGCCGATATATACGTTAAATGAAAACACAAGAACCGCCGAAATCGCTATACCTATAACGCCTCCGCCGCCGCTTATAATCAGCGACTCGCTTAAAACAAGCGATGACAGACGTTTTCCCGATAAACCGAGCGTTCTCAAAACGGCAAATTCCTTTTTCCTTTCGTTTGCCGTAACGGAAAATACGGTTGCGAGCGTTACAAGCGCCGCGAGGAAAAACATTACCGCGAATATGTATATGAATGTAACAAGACTGCCCAGATTATCGGCAATACCCGTAACCATACTTTTTGTTTTAATAATCTGCAAGCCGTCGATTTGCGCGCGTATATTATGCGCGACGGTATCAGCGTCATAACCGTCCTCGATTTTTATAAGAACGCTTGAAATCGAATTTTCGGGGTCGATATTTTTCGTAAACGACAAGCCGCTTGATTTCGCGGAATTAAACAAGTCCGCAAGCGTGTTCATATTCGCGTAAACGGCTTGATCAAGTCCGGTGCCTGTTTTTTCAAGCCTCGCGGCGACGGTATATTCTTTGTTGAAAAATTTCAGCCGGTTACCGTCCTTCACCGTAATATCGCCGCCGATGATAAGGTCGCCGTCTTTTACGGCGCCGTCGTAAACCTCGGATATCCACGGCTGAACAGCAAAATCGGTATCCGGATCGAAGCCTATGAACTGCACCGGAATTTCGCAGCAATCCTGATTTGTGGAAGTCAGAAAAAATTGCGACGATACGTTTTTAACGCCGTCGATTTTTTTGATTTTATTCTCCATTGATTTGTCGAAATAGAAGTAGCTCGGCTCGCCTTTGAGCAAAATCCCTTCTACTCCCTCGTCATATCCCGGCGGAACAGCCATTAAATCCGCGCCAAATCTCGCCTTTACGCTCTCAAGACCGTTTTTCATGCTGAGCGAAAGAATCGAACCGGCAAACAAGACAAAGGACAGTAACGCCGATATTACGGCGAGCCCCGCCGTCCTACGGGGTTTTCGCTTTAAATTTAATAACGACAGTCCGCTAATCGTCAGCGCTTTGCGTTTCATTGCCGATACTTCTTCCTTTCCCATACAGATATATTATGTTAATTACCGCTATAGCGACTATCAGAGCGCTTAATACGCTGAGCGCGGGGCGCGCTACCGCATGGCAGCGCATATGCGCTCCGTCGCATACTCCGATAAGGACGTTGGGAATAAGATAGGCGAGCGCGCCGTTTACGGCAAGCGATAAATTCGCCGTCAGCCGTGAGTTATACTCTTTTTGTATAAGCAGTATCAGTCCCAAAATCGAGATGGCAATCCCTTGTCCGAGTTCCGCCGTTGCCGTCCAATGACATTTCATAATCATATCGGCGTCATGCGCGTCGCATACGTGAAAAATCGTAAACGGTCCTATCGCGATAAGTAATCCGATTATTATATACAGAAGACCGGAAATATATATTTTTTTCATTTAAATCACCCCCTGCCCGGCAATAACCGAAAAATAAAAGACCGACTCCGGATTTTACCCGAAATCAGTCTCCAATCTTTTTAGTCGACTGTTTTGTTTAACCGTATTGTTTCCAAACCGCGTTGCCCGATCGTTTCCGTATACAGCCGTATACAAAAACGATTAGCCCGTATTACGGCAATTTTAAAATGGCGGCGCCGCCCGGAATTGAACCGAAATTTAAAAGTTTATGAGACCCCTTGCCAAACCATTGGCCGCAGCGCCATATGCTCCCTGATTTAGTTATATTATACTCCCGTTTTTTTCGCTTGTCCAATTGCTAATATTTATTGCTTGTTATAGTTTTGGATTATAACTAAAACGCGATCCGCCTTTCTCCTTAAGAAGCGGCTTGCTTATTTTGACATTTTATCATAGTTATTTTCAGTTACAAAAAAAGACTTGAACATCTTTACAAAATTCGCGTCTTTTTCCGCGCGGTTCTTTAAGCGAAGTCCGCAACCGGGAAATCAATACGCTCGAACAAATCGCAAGGGTTGTCATCAGTCGCGCCTACGCATTCCTTCCGCGGGATACAGAAGTCGTACGACGGAATAAGAAGCTGTACGCGTCTCTCAAGCTTTACTATTGAGAAAACGCCGAGTGAAACAAACACATTTTTCGTCTCGTTACCCGTAATGAAGCTGTCGTCAAATACTCTGCAAACCGACTCGGGTACGGACGCAAGGTCAAAATCATCGTCGCAGCAACAGCGCTTTTTATCGTGTACGTCTACAAGTTTCGCGCCGAGCGTTATCGGGTCCACCACCTCTACGACAGCGCGGGGCATATTTGTTTTTTTCCAGAGCTGAGGGTCGAACGCGTCCTCTTTATACTTAGACTCAAATATCTTAGCGTTGCCCTCGGAACCGAAAAGTATTACCTTTTTATCAAACGTCGCGAGTCCCTCGACTTCCGTCGGACGGCCTATTCCCGTAAATACCGCCAGCTTAACGCGGAAGAAATATTTCAAATCAACAGAGTAGAATCCGCGGTTAAACGGCACGGGCTCCACATCTGTCGAGGTTTCAATGTACAACATATTATACCGAGCGTTCACTCTCGCGAACCGACTGCCGTTTCACGGCGAAAGCCGCTGACGTTCACTGACAAATCCGCCGTCCCGCATTGCAGAGCAACGCTCACTCCCACGCCCAATATATTTTAAGCGTGGGATTTCCTGTTTCCTCGTTGATTTCTCCAAACTCAACGCGTTCCGCAAGACGGTCGATAATTTCCCTGTCTATGCACTTCGTTTCAAGAAAATTCAATAATGCTTTTTTTACATTTTCGTGTTTTCGCGTATCGTCTTTTTTTGTAAATTGTTTTTCGATTTCCGCAATACGCTTTTCAATCTCGTTTAATTTTTCAATAAAACCCTTGTTATAGTTAAGATATTCGGTAACGGATATAATATCGTTCAGACGGTCGTTATAAAGATTTTTCCGGTTCCTTGATATTTTTTCCCGTTCCTTTTTCAGATTTGTCAATTCTGTTTCAAGCAATGTATTTTCATCGTTATGCCGGCTGAGAAGCTCTGTTATAAATTCTTCATCCAAGCTGTCGATCGCAACATTTTTGAATTTATTTATAAGCTGTATTTGCAAAGCGTCCAAAATATAATCTATTCTTATATTCGGAGTCGGACATCTGTCTTTTTCGGCATAAGAATATTTATCTCTGCACCTTAAATATCCTATATGACCCGCTTTTGATGATACTGTGTGATTTTTTTGCATCGGCTTTCCGCAATAATGACAAAATACTTTGCCGGATAATATATGTACTTTTCCTGTCCCCGTCGCTTTTCTGCGTTTGGATAAGCGCGCTTGTGTCGCTTCAAACATTTCTCGGCTGATAATAGGCTCGTGCATATCGTTGATAATAATTTTGTTATCATCACTGACTTTTCTTATTACCTTTGATTTATAGCTGACTTTTTCTACCTTGTGTTGGACAACATCGCCGCAATATACCTGATTATTCAATATATCGCCTATTGTAGCGGCGCTCCAACAGCCCGTTTCATCGGGACTGTACATATATGTTTTTCTTAATCCGTCAAGCTCCTGCCGCTTTCGCGGGTTCGGAATACCCCTATCATTTAGCATACGGCTTATTCTTGCCGCGCCGTAGCCTTCACTGTGCCATTCAAAAATTTGCTTGACAATAGGCGCGGTATTCGGATTTACAACAAGATGATTTTTGTTATTGTTGTCCTTTGAATAACCGTATGGAGGAAACGCCGCAAGAAACTCGCCGCGTTCCATTTTATATCTGAATACCGATTTTATATTTTCAGATAAATCCTCAAGATACCATTCGTTCATAAGACTGTTTATTTGACGCGCTTTTTTGTTGCCTTTAACCTCTGTATCCGCATTGTCGACAAGGCTGACAAATCGTACGCCCCACTCGACAAATCTGCCGTGTATATACTGCTCGATTACCTCCATATTACGGCTGAAACGCGACTGACTTTTACATAAAATAATACCGAATTTATTTTGCGAAGCGTCGTTTATCATACGATTAAATTCGGGACGGTCGTTATCGCCGCCCGCGTATGCTCCGCTGTAATCTTCATCGCAATAAATATTGTAAACCTGCCACCCGCGGCTTATTGCGTAATTGAGCAACATCGCTTTTTGATTTTGAATCGACTCGCTCTCACACTCTCCTTTGTCTAAATCTTCTTTTGATAAACGAACATAAATAGCTACTGTAATCTCTCTTAACGATATATTTTGGAATAATATATCATTCATCGGTTTGTATTCCGGCGCTACATATTCCATAATGTATAATCCTCCTAAAAAGAGGACTTCACATTCATTATCATATATAATAATATCGTCTTTTATATGATAACGCAAAAAAGTCCTATCCCTGAATTTTATTATTTATAATGTCAAATACAGCGTTTTTTATTTTTTCTCGGCTTTCATAAGAATGTATATCAATTTTCTCTTTTTGTCTGTTGTAATGAATAACATCAACGGCTATACTTTGCAATTCACTCACCTCAGTAAAATTTATGAAATTTACAGATTGTACTATGCGATTTATATCACAAAACAGCGGTTATATCCGATAGCTGCTGTACGACAGACGTAAACGCATTTTACGGCAAATTACCACGGCGATTCCGGAAATTTGTTCGGAACCATGCGCGGTATAAGCGGAAATAACTAAGTTGTAGATTATGAGTACGACGTTGCGGGATCAGACGCCGGAAAACAAAAAAAGCGTCTCAAAGACAAGACACGCGGATAAGCTTTCGCTTACCGCGCGCGACGTCTTTTTAACGCGGTCGTTCTTTATTAAGCTTTGAAATTAAAGCGTTTTAATATAAGTTTTGGCAAATTCCTCCAAAAGCTCATCGCGCTCTATTTTAACAATCAGACCTCTCGCCCCGTTATAGCTGGTTATGTAGGTCGGGTCGCCCGAAAGGATATATCCGACTATCTGGCTGATAGGGTCGTAGCCCTTTATCTTCAGAGCCTCGTATACCTTCGCGACTATTTCCCTGACCTCCTTTTCCTTATCGAACTCGAGGTTGATTTTCATTGTTTCGTTAAATTCCATGACATTCACCCTTTCATGTCTTATTCACAGCAATTCACTTGATGTAGTATTACAGGGCAGTGTAACCCACTAAATATAGAATAGTACAAAAGAGAGTGAATTGCAAGAGTTTTGACGAAATTTTATAAAATATTAATATATATTTAACGCAGTTTTCATATAAGCGTAAACAAATTATCAACGCTGTCAACCGGTCCTACGGCGGCTACGCAAAGCGTTTTCGTATCCAACACGCGGTCGATGATTTCGGCGACGGAATCGGAGTTTACGCCGTCTATTTTTTTGAGTACTTCCTCCTGCGTATAAATTGGTTTGTCAAGCAGCAGAGAGCGTCCCGCGCCCTGCATCCTCGCTCCGGCGCTTTCGTTTGAGAGGATATAATTGCCTTTAAGCTGTTCCTTGGATTTGTTTATCTCGTCAATTGTAAGTTTATCGCGTTTTATGATATTGATTTCATTTGAAATAAGCTCCGCGACCTCGCTGAGACTTTCCGGATTCATGCCCGCGGAGATATCAAACACGCCCGTGTTTATATACGCGCTGTGACCCGCGCTTATGGAGTACGTAAGTCCGCGTTTTTCTCGTATGTTCTGGAAAAGTCTTGACGACATGCCGCTACCGAAAACGTTGTTGAATACAAGCAGACTGTACACGCTCTCGTCCATAACGTCTATGCCTTTAAACGAAGCCGCAAGCTGCACCTGCTCGATATCCTTCTGTCTTACGGCGCTGTTTCCGCTCATATAGTCCGCTTCGGGCATAACCGGTTTTGAGGACGGCGTCTTCTCGGAGCCGAAATATTTTTCAAGCAGCTCAAAAAAGTTATCGTCAAAATTTCCCGCCACTGATATTATAGTATTCGCGCTTGTGTAATGATTATTCATATAAGAGCGCATTATATCCGGAGTTATTTTTTCGAGGCTTTCATATGTGCCGAGAATCGTCCTGCCCATAGGCGTGTCGCCCCACACGGCGCGAGAGGAAAGGTCGAAAACAAGATCCTCGGGACTGTCCTCGTACATGCGTATTTCCTCGCCTATAACCTGACGTTCAAGCGTCATGTCGCGCTCGTCAAGACGCGAATTGAAGAGCATGTCCGAAAGCACGTCGAGCGCGACGGGAATCTGAGAATCGATTGTTTTTGTATAAAAGCAGGTATATTCGCGCGTTGTGAACGCGTCAAGCTGACCTCCGACGGCGTCTATTTCATAAGCAATCTGCGCGGCGCTTCTGTTTGCCGTGCCTTTGAACAGCATATGCTCGATAAAATGCGAAATTCCGTTTACGTCGCGGTCCTCATATCTTGAACCGTTTCCAATCCATACTCCTATTGAAACAGATTTGAGATAATTTATTTTTTCGGCGACGACTCGTACGCCGTTCGCAAGCGTTCTGTACTGATACATAAAATTTATTTAAACTCCTATATATTTAGACGTAAATATGCGTTTTTTTGTTCCGTCTTTATCAGAATTTTCTTTTTATTTCCTTTACAAGTCCGAACACGCGTATGCGCAAGACGTCCTCGTTTTCAAAACGGCGCGGCGGGTACATCGGGTTTATGGACTGAAGCTCTATAAAATCTTTCCCGTAAACTACTTTTTTTATGACGCCGTCTTCGCCGTCTATCGTGACGACGGCGTAGCTGCCGCTGTCCACGGAGGTCTGACAGCGCACAAGGACAAGGTCGCCTTCTATGAATACCGGATACATGCTGTCGCCGACGACGCGCAGAAACGCGTACTGCTCGCCGCCGCGGACGTCGTTTTTGTTAACAAGTTCGTAGTCAAGAATATTGTTGTCGGTAAAACAGCTTATGCCCGCCGCAACCTTGCCGACTACCGGAATTTTTATAAATTCCGCGTCGTTGGACATTTCAAGATTTGACGGAATTTCGTCCCATCCGAGCAGGTATTCCGGCGTCGTGTTAAGAATCTGAGAGAGCTTCAGGAGCGAGTCGCGCTTGATGTTTTTGACCGTACCCTTTTCATATTTTTGGATTGCGGCTTTCTGCACGCCTATCTTCGCGCCGAGCTCCTCCTGGGTTAAGTTGTGTTCTTTGCGGAGCGTTTTAATTCGTTCTCCTGTGGTCATTGCGAGTTCCTCCTTATTTTTTGATGAATTACAGCGGTATAGGCGCGCGCGGACACGCGCGCCTAAATTGTGATTTTTATTCTTCGGTATAATAGTATCATTAAAATAAACTTTTTTCAAGTATTTACACAAAAAAAGTATCTGAAAAGTAAGGAAAATATCATAAAAATATCTAAAAAAGAAATTTATTCTTGACAAAAGTATCCTTTAATGATATAATAACCGTGTCTTAAAGGTCATGCCGGATTTACGGCATATATTTTTTACACATAAAGTATCTTAAAAAGATAGAAAGGAGACGCTTATGATTTATTCAAATGACGATCCAATGGCTATTTTGGCTATGGAGATGGAGCGTACGGGAAATTACGGCGGCTGTGATGAATACTGCGGCGACGAAATGAAATGTCCTGTATGCGGTGCGTACGAACCCGAATATTATTACCTCGACGACGACGAGGAATGTATCGGCTGCAGCGAGTGCGTGTACAGGACAGACGTGTTGTTTTAAGCGGGGTGATGCGATGGATATTGCAAACGAGGAGGAAGTCCTCAAATATCTGACAGGCGTAATGCGCAACGACGAGGTGAAGACGTCGGAATCGTTTAAGGCGGCGGAGCTTTTGGGTAAATATTACGGGATGTTCGGCGATAAGAAAAATATCGGCGATGAGGTTGGAGACGTTATTATTGTTGATAACATCCCGAGAGAATAATTTAAACGAGCTTATCGCGCCGTCTTTTTATGAGGTTCACGGCAGTATTGACGATTATACTCACTTCTGGCTGTGCGGCGGACGCGGCTCGGCAAAGTCGAGCTTTGTGAGTATCGAGATTATTCTCGGTATAATGAAGAACCCCGGCGCGAACGCCGTCGCGCTCAGAAAGGTGGGCGCGTATATCCGCGACAGCGTTTTCGCGCAGCTTCAGTGGGCGATTGAAAAGCTTGGCGTCGCCGATATGTGGGAGGTAAAGCCGAGCGTTCCGGAAATGGTATACAAAAAGACGGGTCAGAAGATACTGTTTCGGGGCGCGGACAAGGTTCAGAAGCTGAAGTCAACAAAGGTCGCAAACGGCTATATCCGTTACATATGGTACGAGGAGCTTTCGGAGTTTAGCGGCATGCGGGAAATCCGCTCAATCAATCAGTCAATGATGAGAGGCGGAGAAAAGTTTACCGTATTCTACTCCTATAATCCTCCCGCGGACGGACGCAATTGGGTAAACCGTGAGGCGATGAGGGAGCGGGACGATATGCTTATCCATAAAAGCACGTACCTAGGCGTGCCGAAGGAATGGCTCGGAGAGCAATTTTTTTTGGAGGCTGAGTATCTTAAAAAGGTACAAAACGAACAGTATCGTCACGAGTACCTCGGCGAAGTCACGGGAACGGGCGGCGAGATTTTTAAAAATCTTGAGATACGCGCTCTCGCTGATGAGGAAATCGGCGCTTTTGACAATATAAAGTGCGGAATCGACTTCGGCTATGCCGCCGACCCGTTTGTTTATCTCGCATGTTATTTTCATAATAACAGACTGTATATCTTTGACGAGATATATGCGCGCGGAATGACAAACATCCGCGCCGCGGAGGAAATAAGCAAAAAGGGTTTTACGGATAAAATGATTGTCTGCGACAGCGCCGAGCCGAAAAGCATTAACGATTTGCGCTGCTTCGGACTTCGCGTACGCGGGGCGAGAAAGGGTCCCGACAGCATCGAATACGGAATAAGGTTTTTGCAGGGGCTTGAAAAAATTGTGATTGACCCGAAAAGGTGCGAAAATACCGCGAGGGAGTTCTCCGAATATGAGCTTGAACGCGGCGACGACGGCGAGTTTATGTCGTCGTATCCGGATAAAAACAATCATACCATTGACGCCGCGCGTTACGCGCTGGAGGACGAAATCACAAGGAGAAAAGCAAGGATTATTAACAGGAGGGAGTTGAATTTATGATTATTGACGAGGACATTCTTAAAGACGGTATGACCGACGTAATTTTGTCAAAGCTCATCGCGAGACATTCTCTCGAGCAGGAAAGGTTCAAAAGGCTCGGCGACTATTATCTGGGCAATCACGCGATATGTTCGAGAAAACGCTCAAGCGGCAGTATTGCGAATAACAAAATTGTGTGCAATCACGCCAAGTATATCGTAGACATAGCGAAAAGCTATCTCGTCGGAAATCCAGTAACGTACACATGCTCCGACGGCTACGATATCGAAGCGGTCAAAAACAGCTTTTGCGTTCAGGATATGGCGAGTATTGACGCGGATTTGGAGAAAACGATGAGTATTTTCGGCAGAGCGTATGAAATGGTGTATACCGACGAGGATTCGCAGCCTAAGAGCGTAAGCCTTCCGCCGACGAACACGTTTATGGTGTACGGCGCGGGCGTTGGCGAAATTCCGCTTTACGGCATACATTATTACAGGAAGCGCGATATTGACGGCGGCGTTACGGGAGTATGCTGCGTTGTGTGCGATGATTCGACGGTGTATACATATACAAACAGCGCCGATAGCTTCGCGCACATGAAGCTCACGGAAAAGCGCCGCCATTACTTCGGCGCCATTCCGATGATAGAGTACCGCAACAATGAGGAAAGACAGGGTGATTTTGAGCAGCTTATTCCATTGATTGACGCTTACAATATTCTTGAGTCGGACAGAGTGAACGACAAGGAGCAGTTCGTTGACGCGTTTCTGTTCCTCACAAATATCGACCTCGACAGCGAGCAGGCGAAAAAGCTCAGGGAGGAGCGTATTCTCATGGGCTATGACGGCGCTCAGGCGCAGTATCTTGCAAAGGTTATGTCCGAAAGCGACGTAGAGGTTTTAAAAGACAGTCTTAAAACAGATATTCACCGTTTCTCGATGATACCCGATTTGTCCGACCGAACCTTTGGCGCAAATCTGTCGGGTGTGGCGATTAAGTATAAGCTGATGGGTTTTGAGCAGCATGTGAGAAACAAGGAAAGATATTTTTCGAAATCGCTTAAAAAGCGTTTTGAGCTTTATACGAATTTTCTGTCGCTCAAGGGCGCGATGGAGTATGTGCCGATTCACAGGGTGGACGCGGTATTCACGAGAAATCTGCCGGTAAACGAGCTGGAGGTTTCGCAGATGGTGCAGAACCTTGCCGGTATCGCGACAAGCGAAACGCTGCTGTCACAGCTTTCCTTCGTGGGCGACCCGAAGGAGGAGGCGCAGCTTGCCGCAAAGGAACGTATGATGAACGAAAAAAAGGTAGATGTACAGGAATAATTAATGAGAGCGGCTCATAAAATTTTATTTTGCTGTACGGAAAGGAAGGAAACATGTACGAGAAGAAGAAAAAAGAAACAATGAAGGACGGTTTTTCCGGCGGTAAGTACGGAAACAAGACGTCCCAAAACGGCGCGGCTCATGTAAACGACGAGCTTAAACAGCTTATTGCTCAGCTTGTCGCGGATGCGGTAAAGAGCGAGAGAGCGTCTTTTGAAAAGGAATTTGAGAGCAGAATCGCCTCCGAAAGAGAGGACGCGGAAAGACTTGCGTCCATGTCCGCGGAGGACAGAGCGAAGGTTGAAATGGAAAGACGCGAAAAGGATTTCGAGAGCGAGAGAGCGCAGTATGTCAGCGAGAGAGCTGAGTTCGAGGCGGCTAAGGAGCTTGCCGCGAGAGACCTTCCCGTGAGCTTCGCCAAGATGGCGGCAAATCCCGACAGGGAGACTATGATAAAAAATATCGACGCTTTCAAGACGGAATATATGAAAGCGATCGAGGCGGGGCTTTCAAACCGTCTAAAGGGCACGCTCCCGAGAGTGTCCAAGGAAAAGGAAAGTATTTCCGACCCGTTTTTAAACGGTCTGGGAATGTAATTTGAAAAAAGGAAAGGATTGATTATTAATGGCTATAGATTACGCTGTAAAATACGCTCGGAAAATAGACGAGAAATTTGCCAGAGAGTCCATGACTTCTCCGGCGGTAAACGATGATTATGATTTTGTAGGGGTAAAGACAGTAAAGATTTATACTATTCCCACTGCCGATATGAATGATTACGACCTTACGTCGTCCACAAGCCGCTACGGCGTTCCGACGGAGCTTGAAGGTTCAACGCAGGAGCTGGCGATGTCTAAGGACAGAAGCTTTACATTCACGATTGACAGAGGAACCTACAGCGATACGCAGATGTCAAACGCGGCGGGCGCGGCTTTGCAGAGACAGATACGCGAGGTTGTCGTTCCCGAGATTGACAAGTACCGTTTCGCGCAGATTTGCGCCAACGCCGGTAAAACTGTGACAGGCGCTCTTTCAAAGACAACCGCTTACGACGCGTTCCTGACAGGCGCGGCGGAGCTCATTGACAACAATGTTCCTCTCGCGGGCACGGTCGCTTTTGTTTCAAGCGATTTTTATAAGTATGTCAAAGAAGACTCGAGCTTTATCAGAAACGGAGATATGGCGCAGGAGATTCTTGTAAAGGGTCAGATAGGCGCTATTGACGGTATTCCGGTTATTGTCGTTCCCAAGTCGTATTTTCCGGCAGGCGTGGAGTTTATTATCACAAATCAGGCGGCTGTCACCTCTCCCGTGAAACTGTCAGAGTACAAAATTCACGATAATCCGCCGGGCATCAACGGCTGGCTTGTCGAGGGCAGAGTTTATTACGACGCTTTTGTACTCGACAATAAGAAGAACGCTATTTATGTATTTAAAACAGGGTCGTCTTCGGACGAATAATTTATGAAAGGCTGTGAGTGTTATGGAGGACGCGAAAACTGAAATTCTTGCGGCGGTAAAAACGCTCGCCGGCATTGAGGATGCACAAAGCGACGAAATACTTTCTCTTCTGATTGACGATACGGTAAACGCTGTTCTGTCCTATTGCCGTATAGAGACGCCGCCGCGACAGCTTGTAAGTCTGATTCCCGTTATTGTGGCGGAAAAGTACCGTTTGAATAAAAACGAGGGAGTAAAAGCGCTTACAGAGGGTGAGAGACGCGTCGAATACTGTGACGGCGACTATGATTTTCTCGCCGCGTACGCCGCGAGACTGAAGCCGTTTGTGAGCAGAAGCGTAAAAGTCCCCTCAGACCTTGACGCGGAGGTGGAGAGCGATGACGAATCCGTTTGAAAGATTTTATGATACGGAAATAAGCGTGTACGATACGGAAGCGGATTCGTATTCCGAAAAAGGAAAAAAGACGCTTATCGGTACGGTTGCGTGCGACATTCAGCCGTACGAAAACGGCGCTGAAAGCACAATCGGTACTTTGTCCGAAAACAGAAGCTATAAAATTTTCTGCGGCAGGAACGAGCTTATTAAAAACGGCAGATATATACATTTTGCGGGTGCGTGGTACATGATTGTCAGAACAGATAATTGGAGTCCGGGAATAAGCGCCGTGATGAGGAGTGTGGAAAATGAAAGCTGAAATTATTTTTAACAGCTCGTTTCCCGATTTTATGCAGAGCATAGACGGCAGGCTTGCCGAAGCGGTAAAAGCCGGAGCGGAAACGGTGCGCGACGGAGCGGCGGCCGCGTGCCCGGTGGATACCGGCGCGCTTCGGGATTCTATTACAGCCGAGTCGGACGGAAACAGCGCGATTGTGTCGGCAAATACGGATTATGCCGCTTTTGTGGAATTCGGCACCTCCAAAATGGCTCCGCAGCCGTATCTTGTACCGGCGCTCATAGAAAACAGTCAGGCTGTACTCTCGTCAATAGCCGACGCGTTAACAAGTATGTAAGGAGTGTGATTTAATGCTCGATATAAATATTGAGGCGGAAAAAACATTAAAAAAGCTTGACTGCGCAGTCGTGTACCAGTATCCCGAAAAGTTTATGGAGCTGCCTGTCGTGAGCTATTATAATCTTACGGAGCGCGGCGGCTTCTATGCCGACAACAGCGAGTGTATTCAGAACGGTTATGTTCAGGTGGATATATGGTCCGATATTCCTTCGCGGTGCGGTTCTCTCTCTGTCAGAGTAAACGAGTTAATGACCGGGGACGGATGGACAAGAGAAATGTCTATGGACGTCCCCAAAAAGAACGATAGAATTTATCACAGGACAATGAGATTTCAAAAATATTTTAATCTGTAAAATATAGAGTAAATCCGGCTTTAAGACAAAATTTTCATATAACCGCAAACGGTGTTTTGCGGTAAAAAAATAAAAAGGAGATATGAATTATGACAAAGAAACCATTACCGACAATCGGCGTGGACAAGTACACGTTTTTTAAGCTGACGTCCGACACGGGCGAGGGCGCGGCGTACGGCGAGGCAAACAGCCTTGCGGGTACGGTTGAAATTACGCCTACGGACGCGGGCGGCAGCGACGTTTTCGACGCCGATAACGGCGCGTACGAATCGTCAAGCTATATTGAGAAAATCGGTCACGATATCACAAACGCCGATATTCCGCCCGAGGTTGACGCTATGTGGCGCGGACTTGAGAGAAAGAACGGAGTTGTCGAGGTAGGCGGCGATATTAATACGGTATATTTCGGCGTGGCGTGGAGAGTGCTGAAGTCAGACGGCTCGTATCGTTATGTAAGATATTACAAGGGCTCGTACGGCTTCGCGTCAAACGTAGGCGGAAAGACAAAGCCGTCAAGCGGAAATATTGACCGTCAGACCGCAAAGGCTTCGTATACCGCTCTTCAGCGCGACTTCGATAACAAATATTACGCTTACTTTGACGAGGCGGATTTGCCGTCAGGTACGACAAGAGAAGAGTTCGAGGCAAAGTGGTTCGCGGATATGAATTATTATCCCGCGGCGTAAGGTTATAGTTTAGGGGCGTAATTGGATTTGAGGTTGTAGGGGCGACTATTGGTCGCCCGCGGGCGGCTGATAGCCGCCCCTACGGAAATATATATATGCGGCTGCCGTTGTAGGGGACGGCGTCCCCGACGTCCCGAATTATAAATTTAAGTTTTATAATCTTCTTTTTGCGGCAAAAAGAAGCAAAAACCCCAAAGGGGGATTTCGATTTCCCCCTTTGGAAACCCCTTTAAACGACCAAGGGAGAACTTATCCCCCTTGGAACCCCCTGCTTCTTCGTTAGCCGCAAGCCTATAAACTTTATATAATACAAGCCTGCAAATAAAAAGTCAATAGGAAAATGAAAAAAATAAAAAAGATTTATGC
>CAYRSG010000036.1:0-18309 GCA_964426905.1 uncultured Clostridium sp.
ATCACAAAAATACCGCGTTGTCAAGCGTCAACGCGGTATTTTTTGGAAGAATTTTTACATTTTATCTCTCATGATTTTTTCAAGCTCGTCGTAATTTATATCGTTATCGCCGTACACTTCAAGAGCGCCGGACTTATTTTTGTTTTTAAAATCCTCATGGTCCTTTTCCGCCTCGGAAACGGTGTGAATATTCATTTCATGCCAGCGTTTTATTATCGAGTTCATATACGGAAACGACCTGTTGCCCGTCTGCATTATGCAGTACTCATACGCGAGACCTACCATATTCTCGTCCATACCGTAATCATCACGCCATGTTTTTAAATACGTTTCCTCTGTTTTTGAAAAATTTCTGTTGTCAATTCCGAAAAGCTTTCTCAGAGAAGACATGTATCCGCCCTTTTCCTTTTCGGAATTTATAAATTTATCCGCCGCGTCGATCGTGACAATACCGTTTTTATGCCACGATATCGCCACTTTTTCGATATAATTCATATTCCGCTTATTCTTTGAAACACAATATTCAAGAAGCATGGTTATAACCTCCGGCGAAAGTCCAAGCTCGTCATAGAACCAGTAAAGCGTTTCTATATCGTTGTTTTTAAGAGTTTTTCCGAGTATCTCCTGAGAAAGCGAACACAAATCCGCCAGCGCCTTGTTTTCCGTCATGGCTCCGGCAATTTCCTCCATACTTTTTTTCACTATCTTCCCTTCCGTTTTTTTCGCGGCGGGCTTCGCGCCGCCGAAAAGCACGTTTTCCTTATCGTAGCGCAAAACGCCGTCTTTGTCCCAGTACTCAAACGCGTTCACAACGTCGCTTTCAAGCAGCTTCAGCTTCCGAGCTATTTCGCCGGCGGACATTTCCTTTCCCGACACAGCCAGCGACAGCGCGTAAAGATATACCTTAACGTAAGCGCCGTTTGTCTGCGGCATATGGTTTTCTATAAAATCCGCCGAAACGGGTATATATTCCGTATTGCAGTTAAATTTTATCATAATTCAAAATCTCCGTAATAATTTTTTCCGTACTGTTACATATCCTATTATATATCAATTTCGGGCAAAATGCAAAGATTTATATAAAAGTTTTTATATAAGACGCAATCTTTTCACAAAGAACGGCTTATCGGGCAAAATAAACGGTTGTATAAAAAATAAATTTGTGATATAATTGAACGGAATTTTCAAACAAAGAGGTAAGCATAAATGGTCATTTTATACGAAGCGTATGATAATCTGTATGTTAATATGACGAATAAATGTCCCTGTGCGTGCGTTTTCTGTTTAAGACAGACGCGTGACGAAATGAATAATTCCGGAAGTCTGTGGCTTGAAAGAGAACCGACAGTCGAGGAAGTAAAGGCTGAATTCGGGAAATTTGATATGAATAAATACAACGAGGTCGTTTTCTGCGGCTTCGGCGAACCTACGGAAAGGCTTGCGGACGCGCTCGAGGTTTGCCGTTTTATAAAAGAAAATTACGGAAAAACAATTCGTATAAACACAAACGGACTTTCCGACCTTATTAACGGCAAAAATACCGCGCCGATGTTTGAGGGACTCGTAGATATAGTCTCGATAAGTCTTAACACCCCGAATAAGGAGCGTTATCTTGAGCTGACGCGCAGCAAATTCGGCATAAAATCGTTCGACGCGATGATTCTCTTCGCCGGAAATGTAAAAAAATACGTTAAACATGTAATTCTGTCGACTGTTTCGACAACTCTTACAAAAGACGAGGAAAAACAGTGCGCCGAAATATGTGAAAAAATAGGCGCCGTCTACAGAATACGTCCGTTCGAGAACTAAAACGGAGGACAGAAATTATATATAACGGAGCTGAATAAAAAATGTGGATAACGCTCGTATGTATTTACGGGATTTTAAAGGGAATAAGAGATATTATAAAAAAGAAGGCGATGGAGAAAAGCTCCGCGGCGGAGGTACTGTTTTTCTACACTCTGATAAGTTTTCTTTTCGTAACGCCTGAAATAAAAACGGCGTTCGCAATAGATTTTCACCTCATAGGATTTATAATGATAAAATCCGCGATAATTTTTATCGCATGGATATGCAGCTTCAAAGCAATAAAAAAGCTGCCCATAGGCTTTTACGGCGTCATGGATATGTCAAGGGTAATATTCGCCTCGGTTCTCGGAGTCGCGGCGCTGCACGAAACGCTTACGGGCAATAAAATAATCGGAATGATTCTCGTAATTGCGGGACTGCTTTTTGTAAATTTCGGCGAAAAAAAAGACGGGGACAGGGCGAAACCCGTTTATATAGGACTTGTTCTTGCGTCATGTATGTGCAACGCTTTTTCGGAACTGCTTGACAAAACGCTTATGAAAAGTATGAACAGCTCGCAGCTCCAGTTCTGGTATATGTTTTTTCTTGTAATACTTTATCTCGGATATATGCTCGTCACAAAAACAAAAATAGAATGGAAAAAGCTTTTAAAAAATTACTGGATTATAATACTGAGTCTGCTGTTTGTAATAGGCGACAAAGCTCTGTTTATCGCCTGCGGCAAACAGGACAGCACAGTCGTCGCAATGACTCTTATAAAACAATGCTCCGTAATGATTACGATAATCGGAGGAAGAATAGCGTTTAAGGAAAAACATACGGCGTACAAGCTGTTATGCGCGTCGGTAATTATCGCGGGAATAGTTTTCGCCGTGGCGTAATAATATTTAACGGCTTGCCGGCAAACCGGTTAAATCGCATTCCGTTCGAGATATATTTGCGGCTGCGCGCGCGTAAGGCTTCCCTTTGAGAGGAAGGCAAGCGGGAGTTTGTCCGCGGTCTGAAATTTTAAGTAAATATTTTATTGAAAGATAAGAATAAATATGATAAAATTATTTTATAACTCGGGCAAAGAGAGGAAGAAAATCTATGATTAATATATATGATATGCTTGATTCCTTTTTTGAGCTTGCGTATATAGAAAATCCGTCTACCCATGAGATTTTATATATGAACAAGCCGGGAAAGAAAATTTTCGGAGAATGCGAGGGAAAGCTCTGCCGCGAAATATCGGACGAGCTGAGTAAAATATGCGCGGACTTCCCTGCGGATACGCTCGGTGAGGATAAGGTATCCGAATGGCTCTACAAAAACGAAACCACGGGCAAAATATATATTATGCGCGGTAAAATCATCGACTGGAAAGGTATCAAGGCTCAGTTAAAAATAGCTTTTGACATTACCGATTCCGAGGAAAGCAGGCATAATCTCGAGCTTCGCCTCGATATGGAGCATTTTATAGTAAGCTGTATTATAGAAATGCACAAAGAAAGCCTGTTTGAGGAATCCTTCAATACAATTCTCGCGAGAATAGGAAACTTTTTTGAGGCGGACAGAGTATATGTATTTGATTATAACGGCGTAACCACAAACAACACGCACGAGTGGTGCGCCGAGGGAATTGTTCCCCAAATAAATTCTCTTCAGAATGTCGACGCGCATGTAATCGACAGGTGGCTTCCGGTATTCGAGAAAAAAGAATGCGTCATAATCGAGGACGTCGAAGAAATAAAAAATGTCTCGCCCGCCGAATATAAACTTCTTAAGCATAAGAACGTCCGTAGTCTTGTCTCGGCGCCGCTTGATAAAAGCGGAGAAATAATCGGATATATCGGCATTGACAATCCGCCTCCCGAAAAAATTCATAAAAGCGGAGCTTTTTTCGCCGCTTTCTCCTATTTTATTTCTTTAATGATAATAAGAGAAATGAATGAAAATAAACTCAGGGAAATGAGCTATATGGACAATCTTACCGGTATTTACAACAGAAATAAATTTCTTGAGGATATAGAAAAAATAAAAGACGGCGAAAACAAAGGCTTCGGCGTGCTGTATATGGATCTTAACGGATTAAAGCGGATAAACGACAAATCGGGACACGGCGACGGAGACAAGGCTCTCAAAAAAATGGCTGACGTTATTTCCGAAGCGTTCGGCAGGGAAAACTCCTACAGAGTCGGAGGCGACGAGTTTGTCGCGCTTTATCGGGGCGGCGGCGAGGAGACGTTTGAACAAAGAATCAATAATCTACGTAATATTATCGTAAATTCGGAATATTCCTTCGCAATCGGATATCAGTATTCCGACGACGCCGGCGCGATTGACGAAATAATCAAAACAGCCGACGAGAAAATGTATCTCGACAAGAAATTCTTTTACAGAAACAGAGAATCGGGCAGATATCGTTTCCGCAACGATACCTTCGCCGCAATATCGACCGCGGAATCGTTAAAAAAACTTATTAAAGAGGAACGCTTCGTGATATGGTTCCAGCCGAGATTTTCCATTGACTCGGGCGGACTTTGCGGAAGCGAGGCTCTTATAAGATTTTTTGACGAGGACGACGTGATAGTCTCGCCGATGGATTTTGTACCCGAACTCGAAAATAACGAAACAATTCACCTCATAGACCTTTATGTGTTCAAACATGTATGCGAGTACGTTTCGGGATGGATTAAAGACGGAAAAAACGTAAAGCCGGTATCGGTAAATATGTCTCATCAGACGATGCTTAGACCGAATTTCATAGAAAATATTATGAATATCTGGTACGACTATCATTTCCCGAAGGATCTTATTATAATAGAGGTTTCCGAGGATCGGGAGAGCGGCGGAATATCAAAAATAATCAATGTTTTAGGCGAATTGAAAAAACGCGGCTTCAAAATCGCGATTGATAATTTCGGCGCCAAATACGCCGACTTGTACTTGTTCGCCGATTTGAAATTCGATATTCTGAAGCTTGACGGCGACATGGTTTACAAAATAGAAACCGATAACAAAACGCGGCTTCTGTCAAAGTCTATCGCGCAGATATGTCATAATGAAAATATAAGAATCGTAGCGGAAGGCGTCGAAAACAAAAAAGAGCTTGAAATTCTGAAAAAAATGAACTGCGACGAGGCTCAGGGTTATTTCTTCGACAAGCCTATGTCATGGAATAAATTTGAGGAAAAATATCTTTAAAAAACGGTATAAGACGGGAGCCGGCGTTTTAGCGCCGGCTCCTTACCGATTTATTCGCTCTCAAATCCGCATACGAGCTCATAATCTTTTTCTTTGGAATCGTTAATTTTAATATACAAATTATATGTTTTACCTTTTTCAAAAGTATTTTTATCATTTTCTCCGATATTCAGAGAAACGGTTTTTGGATCGTCGTCCGCGGTAATCGCCGTATTATCGAAATTTACAGCCTCGGTTATTTCAAAAACCGCCTTATTGTCCTTTACGGAATCAGCCTTCGCGGTCACGTTGTAAACGTCGAAAAACGAAATAAGCAAATTCTTATAATCCTTTCCCTCGCCGTCTTTGGTTTCAAGAGTCGGAGTCCTCGTTCCGTTCCATTCCACTTCCCAGGCTTTTATCACAACCAGAGGAATTTCAAGCGCTCTCGCTGTAAGCTCGATCATTTCCCCTCTTGTTATGTTTTTTTCTGTAATATTTCCGACGTAGTCAACATTTTTAAACAAACCCGCGGTTTTTCCGTAAGTAATATAACCGTCGGGATAACCGCCTTCCGCCTGCGCGTAAGTATCGTAGCCTGTCAAGCACATAAGCATTTTAACGGCTTGCTCCCATGTGACATTCTCCTCCGGTCTGAAGGTTCCGTCGCCGAAGCCGTTTATAATATTATCCGAGACGCCCTTTTTTATATAATTGTAAGCCCAGTGGTCCTTGCCGACGTCGGTAAAATCCGCGGTTTCATAGGCCGATAAAACATAGTCTTCCCCGTTGTATCCCTCGGCCGCGGTAATCATCCTCACAGCCTCGGCGCGCGTAAGATATTCGTCCGGTCTGATTGTTCCGTCTGAATAGCCCGAAACTACGCCCAGTCTTTCCAGCAGCGTAATATCCTCCGTCTGCGGAATATCGGTTACCGCAAACGCGTTCGCGGCGCATACCGTCGTCATAGCCGCCGCTGTTAAAACAGATAATAATTTTTTCATAATACTTCCTCCTTATTAATACATTTGTATTATATAAATATAATACACCTGTATTAATAGTTTGTCAAGTATTTTTTTAAACAAAAAGGATTCGGTTTTTTTACAGCTCCTATTCGTATATTTCATCGGCGATATTTACAATAATACATCCCGTTTCGGAAGCGTTTCTTAATGTCATGCCGGCGCCGCTTCTTTGATAAATGCAAAACGCGATGCAGAAAACGGAGTCGCGTATCATACGCAGATTACGCTCCCTCATGCAGTCTTCGGTATACTCGCCTTCGGTCACATATATGACCTCGTCCGCCCGCGACATAATCGTTTTGTATTTGCGCTTCTGATCGGCGTTCCATTTTTTACTCTGATCGTAGCACGGCAGATACAAATACAGCTTTATATGCGGATACAGTTTTCTTAACTTAATAACCGCCTCCGCCGCAATCGTGTCAAATCCTATCGCTCCGCCGCATATGAAATTTTTCACGTCGTATTTTATTATGAACTTTTCTATATTTTCCGCCAGCTTTTTCTTTACCTCGTCAATCCTGCCGGCGGCGATTATTCTGTGTCCCGTAAAAAAACACGTCCTAAGCTTATCCATATTATTACCCCCGCGAATATTATATATTAGCGCGGGATTTTTTTCAAGTCCGTTTATTTAATAAAAATATCCGCCGAAAAAATTATCGTCAGAAGCGACAGCGCTAAAAGTCCGATACCGCCTATTTTATTTTTATCGCGTATCGTATAAACAGCGTAATTGACTATTCTGATAGTACAAATCAGCAAGACTAAAAGAAATATTATTTTTTTCATTTTTCTTCTTCCTTTATTATAAGCCCGGTTCTTCTTACTCTGAAATTCGTTTTTACGTTAAATTCAAAATCTTTTATATTAAAATTATTTTTAAATTCATCATATTTATCGTTTGTGAGAAACTTTTTTTTCGATTTTTCCTTTATTTTCAGTATATCGCTGTCGTATTTCTTAAAAAAACCGTTTAGAAACTCATTGCAGGCGGCGTTCATATCATTTTTTACGCTTTTCTCAAACTCTTCGATATTTTCTTCAAGATTATAGTCGGAAGGCAATGAATACAAATCGCTTTCAATAAACAGTTCTATATCAACTTTTTTATTTTCAAGGTCTATTTTATATACAGGCTTTTTCTGCTGCGTCGCTTTAACGGTAACAGGCGTCTCGGGAGTTTCCTCACTGAAAAATGTTATATAGCTGTAGTCGTAATCTCCGCTTATTATACGGAACAGTTCCGTTTCAATTGCTCCGAACTCCGCGGCAAGCTTGTCGCCTTTAAATATGGCGGAGCCCATAACCTCGCTTTTGTTTTTTTTCTGAACAGCGGCTTCTCCGCCTATATAGTCTTTCATTTTGTATTCAAATTTACCTTCATTTATGGGAGCTTCTTTTGATTTTACATTTTCTTCCTGTTCAGATCCGCCCTGCGAAGATTCGCCGCTTTGAGAGCCTCCGCCCTCCTGAGAACCTCCGCCCTCCCGGGAGCCTTCACTTTCCCGGGAATCTCCGCTTTTTTCTTCACCGGAAGTTTCTATAACTCCGGACACAGGCAATACCACGTCATAATCGTTCGTTTTAAGACTGAAGAAAAAATCTTTTTTTTGCGCCTCGGCGGCTCCCGAACTGTTTTTGTCATACAAAAGCTGATAATATTTAGCGGGATTAACATCCATCTCCGGATTTACGGATGTAAGATATTTATTTGCTTCTCCCCGCGAAACAGAAAGAAATATATCCGGACGCATTTCCTCGCTTCTCGCCATATCTTCAATAATATCCTTTAATCCGTCTTTCGCGACGTCTTCCGAAAAGACGACCAGCTTGGCATGTGAGAGAGAAAATGTTTTGCTTGCAATATTATTTGCTATTCCGACGGCGGAATATATATTCGGCGCTTCTACTATTATATTGTCCACAATTTCCGTTCCGGCTTTTCCGCCTTCTTCTCCGCCGCTTATCTGAGTAGTATTCGCGTATTGTATAGTTATTTTATAATTTTCGTTATCCGCCTTATCCATTCCCAGCGCCACAACATACGCTATTTCGTTCGGCTCTTTTCCCGCGCAGCCTGACAGCAGCATAACGGATATTAATAAAATTAATACTTTTCTACTCCCCTTCAATACCGCTTTCCTCCTTGACTGTTTTCGATTTTCCGTAAAATTTCCGCGACACAATTCCGAAAATTATCGGCAGCAAAAACGCCGCGGGATATATTATTATATTTTCTATACGCTGTGATTTCACCGTGTCGACAAACGACGGCGGCATTACCGCTATTATTCCGTTTATTATCGACACGGGAAATATAAGCGGTCTGTAATATTTTAAATCAAACATTGTTTGAATGACGTAACAAATCGCGTAAATATAAATTGACGCGTATAAAAGCATTATAATAGACCATATCGATTGAAACAGCGCTTCAAATCTGCTGAAAAAACTGCTCAGATGAACGACTCTCGCAAGCTGATAAACAGGGATCATAAAGTTTTCCGACGCCGGATACGGATACACAAGACAGTACGCCGCAAAAATTAATACCGACACAACCGAGCTTATATAAATTGCTTTTCTTCCGCTTTTATTCGCTTCGCTTATGTTCTCGCATTTCGGCAGAAATATATTTAAAATAATTATATCCGAAAATATGGAAATTGTATTGAAACCTCCCAAAAAAATATTTTTACAGCCGCTTCCGAAAACGGGCAGAATATTTTCAATTTTGTAATACGGTATAAGCAGAAGGAGAAACGCAACAAATATTATTCCCGCAAAAGGCATAAATATATAATTTATTTTTGCTATTGAGTCGATTCCTATATACGCGCCCGCGGCAGCCGCCAATATAAATATAATAATTATTATCTCAATTTTAAAATCCTGCAAAAGCGCTATTTTTACCGTTTCCGGAAAAATTCTCGTTACTGATGAAACGTTTATAAAAAGCGTCGCAAGCAGGATAGTTCCGACAGCTATTTTAAGACCTTTTCCGCCCGACGTCTGAGCAAGCTCCAATATATTTTTCTTTCCGCGGTACAAAGCCGTTGTTACAAAAAATATCAGAATTACAATCAGCGAATTGTATAATGATTGAATCCATGCGCTGTTAGCGCTGTTTATAATAAATGTTTTCGGAAATGTTAAAAGCATTTTTGTTGATATCACATTTATAAGCAGCGTTGTCATTTCTTTTCTTTGCAGCATATACGTATCTCCTTTTGTTTCACGTGAAACTATTTTCAGACTGCCGACAAGACGTCGACAGCCCAAAACGACGGTTTATTGACCGTCGTTTTGAATTTATTAAAGTAAAAACCAAAAGTTCTTCATTATTTAATCTTTTCTTCTTATTTTCCAGCTGCGGCTGATTTTCGGTTCTTCTCTGTCGTTTTTTGTTTTAAGAAATTCGGGACGCTTTTCCCTGTTCCACATCGGATTTACAAATATAGCGTTAAACATGCTTTTGTTTTTAATTTTTGGAATAGGAGAAAGAAACGGCGCGCCGAAGCTTTTCTGACTTCCGAGAATAAGAGCGTATATGAAAACGCCCACGGCTATTCCGTAAAATCCCATAAGCGCCGCCAGCGCCACAAATATAAGCCTCATAATACGAAAACTCCAGCTTAATGAGTAATCAGCCGTCGCGAAAGAACCTATACCTGTAATGGCTATAATAATTATCATGATAGGACTGACTATTTTTGCGCTGACAGCGGCCTGTCCGAGAACAAGACCTCCTACTATTCCAAGCGTTGAGCCGATAGTTCCGGGCATCCTCAGTCCCGCCTCGCGAATCATTTCAAATGATAAATCCATTAAAAGAAGCTCGATAAGACTCGGAAACGGCACGTTTTCTCTCGACGCGCTTATGGAATAAAGCAGATAAGTCGGAATTATCTCCTGATGAAAAAGCGTAACCGCTAAGTAAAGCGCCGGAAGAAGCGCTGAAAACAGCGTCGCAAACATTCTTATTATTCTAATCATATTCGCATACGGAATTCTGAGATAATCATCCGAAACGGCATGAGTAAGCTCAAATATATTTGTCGGCATAATAAGAACGTGCGGACTTCCGTTTAAAATGAGCGCGACTCTTCCCTGCGTCAACGCTCTCGCAACTCTGTCCGGACGCTCTGTTTCAAGAAAACGGTTTGTAACGGAAAATGTTTTTTCCTCCATCATCATTGAAACCTCTTCAATCGATATGACATAATCCATATTTATACCGTTAATTCTCCTGCGTACTTCATTTACAAGACCGGGATTCGCTATATCCGAAATATAAAGCATAACTCCCCTTGTCTTACTGACTTTTCCTATTTTTACGCCTTCCGCTATCAGCTTTTCACTTTTAATTATTTTACGAACAAGAGCTGTGTTATTGCGCAGCATCTCCGCAAACGCTTCCTGCGGACCGTAGATTGACTGCTCGTTTTCAGGTTTGTCAATACTTCTGTGCCCCCAGTCGCGAACGTCAAGTATAAATCCCTTTGGAAATCCGTCGACAAAAACAGCGCATGAACCGAAATTTATTTCCTCAAATATCGTATCCATACTTTCGCTGTCTGTTGCCTGTGAATGGGCAATGAACCTGTCTATTATTTCCGTTTCATATTTGTATATCTCGCCGTCGGTGAAATAAGGTATTTCCAAAAGTGTTTTTATGACGGCTGTGTCTATATTATCGGTATTAACCATTCCGTCTATAAATACAAGAAAAGCGCTGCGGTTTTCCTTCATCTTTATTTTACGTATTACAATATCATTGTTTAACGGATAATTAAAGCGTTTTTTTACGTATGACAGATTTTCTTCGATATTTTTAAAAACCTTATCATTTTCTGTTGTCCGCGCCTCTTCTTTTCGGACGTCATATTCCATTGAATTTGACTGATTGCTTAAAAAAAACTTGTTTTTCTTTTCCGGCGGGGAAAAAATTAAAAAATTCTTTATTTTATTTAACAAACCATTCATAGCTTCCTCCGAATGTTAATATTACATATAAGCTGCCGACATACCGTCGGCGTCCCAAAACGACGGTTTATCGACCGTCGTTTTGAATTCATTTAATGAAGACAAAACCGCAGGGGTTTTGCCGACAGTCTGTTACATATATTATTATATGATTTTTCTTAATTATACATAATTTTCGCTTTAAGTTGTATACATCTTGTATTGTTTCACGTGAAACACCGAAAGATTACATTCATGTTAAATTTATATAATGTTTCATGTGAAACATTTACAAATAAAAGTTTTATGGTATAATTATATACAGGTAAATATTTAATAAGTGGAGATAATTATGACAAAAATAATTGCAATAACAAATCAAAAAGGCGGAGTCGGTAAGACGACTACCGCCGTAAATCTCGCGTCTTGTCTCGCGTATGAAAATAAAAAGACGCTTCTCATTGACTGCGACCCTCAGGGAAATTCAACGAGCGGTCTGGGAATTGAGAAAGATGATTACTCATTATCAATATATGATTGTTTTGTTGACAGTGAAAAAATTAGAGACGCTGTAATAAAAACAAAATATCATAATTTATATATAATTCCGTCGTCCTCCGACTTATCGGCAGCCGAAATTGAGCTTGCGTATGAGGATAAACGCGAGTTTTTTTTAAAAAAGACGATTGACATTATAAAAAGGGATTTTGATTTTATAATAATCGACTCCCCTCCGGCTCTCGGAATGATAACCATAAATATAATGACTGCCGCGGATTCGATTCTTATCCCGATACAGTGCGAATATTACGCTCTTGAAGGCTTGAGCCAGCTTATAACCACTGTAAAAACAATCAAAAAAAAGCTCAATCCCGATATAGAAATTGAAGGAGTTCTCGGAACGATGTACGACGGACGCACAAATCTTTCAATACAGGTGCTTGACGAAGTAAAAAAGTATTTTCCCGATAAGGTTTATAAAACCATTATACCGAGAAATGTAAGACTGAGTGAATCACCGTCCTTCGGCGAGCCCATAATAAACTATGACAGAACTTCAAAAGGCGCGGACGCTTACATGGCTCTCGCAAAGGAAGTAATAAAAAATAATTAAAGGAGTGAGAGAATGGCTAAAAAAGGATTAGGTAAAGGTCTCGGCTCTCTTTTCAGCGAGGAGGTTATTGAAGAGGTTATCTCCGAACCCGTCAAAACAAAGGAAGGCGATATTGTAAATATCCGTACATCACTGATTGAGCCTAACAAAAAACAACCGCGCCGTCATTTTGACGAAGAAAAAATAAACGCTCTGTCGGATTCCATAAAGGAACACGGTCTGATACAGCCGATTATTATAACTCCTTCGCAAAATAATATGTATAAAATAGTAGCCGGAGAAAGACGGTGGCGCGCGGCGAAAAAAGCGGGACTTAAAGAAATTCCCGCCCTTATCCGCTCATATAATGAGGAAGAAGTTGCGGAAATAGCTCTTATCGAAAATTTACAGCGTGAAAATTTAAATCCCATAGAAGAAGCTGTCGGCTACAATCTTCTCATGGAGGAATTTAATTTAACGCAGGAAATGATAAGCAAGCGCGTCGGCAAAAGCCGCAGCGCTATAGCGAATTCTCTGAGACTTCTTTCACTTGAAAACGATATTCAGAAAATGCTTATATCCGGCTCTCTTACAAGCGGACACGCGAGAGCGGTTCTTTCGATTGATGATAAAGAACTCAGAAAAGCTCTCGCAAAACGAATTATTGACGACAATCTCAATGTGCGTCAGGCGGAGGCTCTCGCAAAACAGCTTCAGAAAAAAGCTCCGCCAAAAAAAGCAAAGGAAAAAACAGCCGCCGATATTGAAATTGAAAGTATTCAAAACAGACTTTCATCGGCTATAGGAACAAAGGTTAAAATAAATCATACAGGCAAAAAGGGTAAAATTGAAATTGAATACTACGGAAACGACGACCTTGAGCGCGTTCTTGAATTTTTTAAAATTTAGAAGGAGATTAATATGATAACACAAATGGGCAACGAATTTTTTATTTTTATAGCTATCGCGATTATGATGATTTTAATCATCATATGCTTTATACTCAACGCTGTAAACGCTTCAAAAATCAACACAATTATGGACTATTCCGACGACGGCGATATTATAAGCGCGCTGAAGGATTATTATGACAAAATAGATGATTTGTCAAAAACCGTAAACGATACTTCGGACGCCGTTCTTCTTTCAAGACTGGCAAACTGCGAAAACGATTCAAGTATATCTCTTAAAAAAATAGGTCTTGTTAATTTTGACGCGTTTGACGACGTAAAAGGTAAGCTGAGCTTTGCTCTCGCTGTTTTGAACAATAATAACGACGGTTTTATTTTTACATCTCTTTACGGTCATAACTCGTGCAACACTTATGTCCGCGAAATAACCGGCGGAGAAACTCCGATAAAACTTCTCGATGAGGAAAAAGACGCTCTTAACGAAGCAAAAAATAAATTAAAGAGGACGGAATAATGGCTAATAAAAATGATAATAAGTCGCTTTTTATATATACGGCGCTGATATTTTTTGTCGCCGTAATTTTGATAATACTTTCGTTTTTCGGTCAGACAAAGCTAAACAAGAGTCAGCCGAAGATCGAGGAGAGCGAGCAGAATCAGACGCTTTCGGGAATAGCCGAAAAAACGGCTGTGCTGAGCGAGGAAAACAAAAATCTTATAGAGGAAAATTATGAGATTAAAGAGGAAAACGAAAACCTGAAAGAGTTGAATACCGCTCTTCAATCGGAAAACGAAGCTCTTTTAAAAAAGCAGTCGCAGAATGATTTGCTTCTGAGCGCAAACGGATATTACTCGCTCGATAATTATTTAAAGGCTCTCGAGATACTTAAACAGATAAATTATGACGAGCTTACAGGCGACCAGAAAATAATTTACGATACATTGAACAACAATTTAGAATAGAAAGGAACGAACAAAATGTTAGACATTAAAATTTTAAGACAGGAACCTGAACGCATAAAGGAAGCTCTTAAAAAAAGAAACAATCCGCTTGATATCGAGCCGGCAATCGAACTTGACAAGCAGAGAAGAGCTATACTCACCGATGTTGAACAGAAAAAGGCAAAGCAAAACGAGATAAGCAAACAAATTCCGCAGATGAAAAAGAACGGTGAAAATACAGACGCTATTTTCGCCGAAATGAAGGAACTGAGCAACGAAATAAAAGCTGACGACGATAAAGTAAGAGATATTGACGAACAGCTCCGTGATTTTATGCTCCGAATTCCGAATATTCCTAATCCGGAGGTTCCCGTCGGCGCGGACGACAGTGAAAACGTCGAAATAAGAAAATTTTCATCTCCGAGAGAATTTGATTTTGAGCCGAAGGCGCACTGGGACATAGGCGCTGACCTTGACATACTTGATTTTGAGCGCGGTACAAAAATCGCCGGCACACGCTTCACTGTATATAAAGGTCTCGGCGCGAGACTCGAAAGAGCCGTAATACAGTTCTTCTTAAATACTCATACAGAAGAATCCGGCTACAAAGAAATCTTCCCGCCGTACATGGTAAACAGAGCTTCAATGACAGGCACGGGTCAGCTTCCTAAGTTTGAAGAGGACGCATTTAAGGTTGTAAATAACGGTTTCTTCCTTATTCCGACAGCGGAAGTTCCCGTTACAAATCTCCATAGAGACGAAATTCTCAACGGTTCCGAACTTCCTATTAAATACTGCGCTTATTCGGCATGCTTCAGAGCCGAAGCGGGAAGCGCCGGACGCGATACGAGAGGTCTTATCAGACAGCATCAGTTTAACAAGGTTGAATTGGTAAAATTTGTAAAACCTGAAAACAGCTATGATGAGCTTGAAAAACTGACAAACGACGCCGAAAAACTTTTACAGAAGCTTGGAATAGCTTACAGAGTTGTATGTCTTTCAACAGGGGACCTTGGTTTTTCATCGGCTAAAACGTATGATATAGAAGTATGGATGCCAAGCTACGGAAGATACGTTGAAATTTCTTCCTGCTCGAACTTTGAAGATTATCAGGCAAGACGCGCAAATATTAAATATAAGGATAATCCGAAGGATAAGGCTCAGTTTGTTCATACTCTTAACGGTTCCGGTCTCGCGGTCGGCAGAACCGTGGCGGCAATTCTTGAAAATTATCAGAATGAAGACGGTACGGTTACCGTTCCCGAAGTTCTTGTTCCTTATATGGGTACGGATAAAATTTCAAAATAACTCTATCGTTTGCGAATCAAACGCTGGGCTTGGATTTTTAACGCGGACTGTCGAGGGCTCCGGCTTCCCCTCAAGGGGAAGCCTTTGTCACAAAACAATAATTTACATAATTGCATATTGTACAAAAAAATAATTTTACCACAATATATTGTACCAATATTATGTAAACTAAATTATGGATAAATTTAACTTATCAACACTGCCGTTTTTTTGTTATACACAAAAAAAATGACTTAAAAACGATATTTTAAAAATAGTTATCCACGTTATCCACGCGGTTATCCACACTTTTTTAAAAATTCCACACATTTAAAAAATGGCTTAGCTACGCGGTTTTTAATGGTTTACAAATTTGAATTACATTTTTTTACCAATTAATACGTTATTTTCGGTAAAAAAACGTGGATAAATAGTTTTTTTAAAAATAAAATCGCGGTTTTAAGATATTTTTGAAAAAAAATAAAATGTATAAAGTTATCCACACCGTGTGCATAACTACAAGGATAAACGGAAAAACTAAATTATTTTAAATCGGAGGAATTTTGTGATTACGCCGCGCTTAAAATGTATAATCGACAATACAAAAGGAAAAAGAATTGCGGACGTCGGTACCGACCATGCTTACATTCCTATTTATATGATTGAAAATAATCTTGCGGATTATTTTATTGCCGGCGACGTTCGGCGCGGTCCGGTTGATATCGCTCTGTCGAACGTCAAAAAACATAATCTTTCGGATAAAATCGAAGTCAGACTCGGAAGCGGTCTGTCAATTTTAAAGAACGGAGAAACGGATACTGTAATAATCGCGGGTATGGGCGGACAGCTTATAAGTGAAATCATTGACTCGGATATTGACGCCGCTAAATCCCGCCGTCTCGTTCTTCAGCCGATGAACGCTCAGTACGAACTGAGAAAATATCTTGTTGAAAACGGTTTTAAAATTACAAACGAGGATATCGCGGTTGAAGGCTTTAAGGTTTATAATATAATAAACGCCGAAAGCGGAAAACAGGATAAATTTGAAAATGATATAGAATATCATATTCCAAAATATTTGAAAACGCATAAATATTATAAAAATCTTTATGAAAAAAAACACCGTGAATTCGTAAAGGTTATAAAAGGTCTCGAAAATTCAAATAATGACAATGAAAAAAAACTGAGGTTATACAAACATTGGTTAAAGGAGCTTGAAAAATATGAAAGCTAAAAAAATCGTTGAAATAATAGAAAATATTTGTCCCAAACGACTTGCCTACTCTTGGGATAACGTCGGACTTCTGTGCGGCGACGAAGAAAAAGAGGTTAAAAAAGTTTTTGTTACTCTCGATACCAACATAAATACCGTAAAGGAAGCGATTAAAAAAAACGCCGATATGATAGTTTCGCATCATCCCGTTCTTCTGAACGGAATAAAGCGTATCGATTATAAAACCGCGGCGGGACAAATGATAAAGCTTCTTATTGAAAAAGATATTCCCCTTTTCGCCGCTCACACAAATATGGACACAGCGCGCGGCGGAATAAACGACAAGCTTGCCGAAATGTTTGATTTAACCGACGTTAAAATTTTAGAGCGGCATACTGACGACGTTACCGCCGGGCTGGGACGCTTCGGTAATTTAAAAAAGGAAATGAGCTTTGGTGATTTTGCTAAAATGTGCAGAAAAGTTTTAGACGCTCCGTATATCCGCGCGGCAGGAGACAGTGAAAAAGTAATAAAAACCGTCGCTGTCGCTTCGGGAAGCTGTAGCGAAATTATACCGCTCGCTTTTGAAAAAGGCGCCGACGTTATAATCACGGGGGATATGAAGTATCATAATATGATTGATATGACGGAGCTTGGAATATGCGTTATAGACGCGGGACATTATCCTACGGAAATTTGCGTGATGGATATTTTCGCGGATATTTTAAATAACACCGGTCTTGAAATAATTAAATCTGAAAACAAAGATATTTTTAATGTGATTACCGATTGACATAAATAAAATAATATTATATAATAATCAGCGAGTAAGTCAGACGGTTGCGCCGCGATGCGGTGAGGAAAGTCCGTGCTTCACAGAGCAGGGCGCCGGCTAACGGCCGGCGGAGGCGACTCCAGGGACAGTGCAACAGAAAATAAACGCCGTATTATACGGTAAGTGTGGAAATGTGCGGTAAGAGCGCACAGGAAAGATGGCGACTGAATTTCCGTGTAAACCCCGCCTGAAGCAACTTTGGGAATGTTAAGCTTGCTCGGCGTTTTCCCTTGAAAGGCTTGAGCGTACAGGTAACTGTGCGTCGAGATAGATAACCGTCAAATACAGAACACGGCTTACAGACTTGCTCATACAAAAAACTGCCGTTTAGTCCCCTTCACATAAGACAGTAATATTTGATTTTACAGGGTAGAGCAGCAATTATGCTACTCTATCCTGTTTTTCTGTTTGGAACAACGACATTGGCAGGAAGCCCACCAAATCATAATAAATATCAATTTCCTGTGTCCGTTTGCCGTCGATTTTCTGCGGCGCGTGGACGTAAACGCGTTTTACCATATCGTTTAATATGGTCGGAGTTAATTCTTGTAAATCAAAATATTTGTGAACTTTCTCAATGAAACGCTCCAGATTTTCAGACTGTTCCCTTTGCTCGTCAACTTCGGCGCTTAACTTGTCAATGGATTTTCTTAAATCCTCCTGTTCACGCTCGTAGTCGTCCGCAAGCATTTTGAAGCGGCTTTCGCTCAAATTTCCTTTTGCCTTATCCTCGTAAATGCTTTTGAAAAGTCTGTCCAACTCCGTAATACGCTTCTCGGCTTTTGTTATCGCTCTGCGTTTTGCGGCAAGCTCCTTTTTGACCTCCGCCTTGTGCTTTGCGCCCATAATCTCGCGGAATTTGTCTTCATAATTTGCTACAAATCCAATAACATACCGCATATGAGCCAATACGCCCTTTTCAAGAACAACCGCTCTTATGAAATGCGTTGAACACTCATCGCTGTTTTTACGCGAGGTCGAGCATACGAAATGGTCTTGCCGACTCTCAAAGTATTTGCTTGTGCAGTAGTACAGCTTCTGACCGCAGTCGGCGCAGT
>CAYRSG010000037.1:0-17906 GCA_964426905.1 uncultured Clostridium sp.
CGAAACCTCCGTAAAGGTTCCGGTTGATGAAGAAAAGCAAATCACGCTGACGGTTCAGGACGCGGAAAACAACAAGGGCGTTAAAGTACCCGTTGACAGCACGGACGAGTCGGAAGCGGTTTGGGAGCTTGAAACGACCGACGCGGAGGGCGTAACGCTCACAGGCAACGTTCTGACAGTTCCGACAACCTTCACGCTGCCCGAAACAAGCCAAAAAGACATAGTTATAAAGTGTACGGTAAACAACATAGAAAAGGAAATAACCGTTATGCTTCATACCTATAATTATCTGCTCAATATGAGCTTTGACGACGGTGAGGTTACGGCATGGAGTTATGACAGCGAAACGGCATGGACGGAAGCCGCTAACGGGCAGAAAATGACAGCGTCAATTATCGGACGCGGCGGACACTATATAACGAGAGTCGTTGACGATTCGACTCCGCTCGTAAGTCCGTTTGGCGGTTACGCCTCATATCACCGTCTAACCGGCAACGGTACAAGAAGCGGATCGTCCAACTTTACCGCTATGACGGGCGACGCGCTGACGATAGAGCTTGACTTGGGCATAGGCGAGAAGAGCTACATAAAGCTCGGAAATAACTGTAATACAACGTTGAATGACGTGACCGGAACATTCCTTGTTCTCGAACCGACCGGCGGAAAGCTCAAATATTACGACTACGCGGATTCGACATTTAAGGAAACCGGCTTGACGTCGTCGACTGTCAACACGACGTATTCCTCGTTGTATCATATTATGACGACTGTCGATTTCAAAGCGAATACCGAAACCGTTGTTATAACGCCTTACGAAGACGGCGTAATGAACGCCGACGACGCTGTTACGCTCACGCTTGATATCGCGAACGCTGAGGCCGACTCATTCTCGATGATAGGCGTATCGCATGAGGCGAGCGGCGGAACGATTCATGTGCTTACGGATAATATATCCGTCCGCACAGCCTCGTCATCCGCAGAATGATAATCAAACTAAAAAAGACCGTGCAAGAACGGTGAAAATAGTAAAACAGCATATCCCATTCGGGATATGCTGTTTTTATGTTTTATCTTATATAATTTGTTTTGATCTTAGCTTCCTGCGGAGGAATTTCTATACCGTTCTTTTTGCCGAGGTCAATACATTTTAAAAGCCACGCCATATTTTTCGCGAGCGTCCGCATTGTTTGAAGTCCCTCAAGGTCCCGCGTAACCTCTTCGGGCGCGTTGCCGTGTACCTGATTCCAATACTGCGAAGATACTATAGGCATAGAATTAATCGTAAAATATTTATTTAGCTGGTCGAACGACGCGCTCGCGCCGCCTCTTCGGCAGCTTACAACAGCCGCGCCGGGCTTTCCGCGCATTTTTCCGCCCGCGCTGTAGAACAATCTGTCCATAAACGACGTAACCGCTCCCGACGCCGACGCGTAATGCACCGGCGAGCCGAAAATAAAGCCGTCCGCTTTATCGAGCTTCTCAATCATTTCATTTACCGTATCGTCAAATACGCACTTACCCGTTTTGCCGCAGCCTCCGCAGCCCGTACAGCCCGCGAGGGGCTTGCTTCCGACCCAGAATATCTCTGTCTCAACGCCGTTTTTATTAAGCTCCTTTTCCGCTTCGCAAAGCGCCGTGTATGTACAGCCCTTCTCATTCGGGCTGCCGTTTACAAGTATTACCTTCATTTTTATTTCTCCTTTCAAAGTCGCTTTTACTATTCTATTATTTATATTGATATTATATACTCTTTACCGCCGCGTGTCAAATAAATAACGGCGCGAAAAAAGGACCGGCGCGATTATATTTTGGCGCGTCAGTCCCTTTATGGTTTTAATTATTCCTCTCCGCTCTCGAACTCATTGCTGTGTCCCGCGAGATAATCCTCAAAATTTTTGTATTCGGCTCTATGCTGCTGCGGCTTAAAATCAGCCTTATATGTCGTAGTATAGCTTGCGCCGGTCTTTTCGGCCGCAGGCTGATTATTGCTCGGCTGTCTGCGCGGTCTTGAGCTTTTCTTTTTGTACGGCTTGCCGTTTTTAGGCGCTATAACAACCTTTCTGTACGGCTCGGAACCGACCGAATACGTCGTTACAGTCTCGCTCGACTGAAGGTTTGAGTGAATAACGCGTCTCTCATACGGATTCATAGGCTCGAGCGTAAACTTCTTGCCGGTTTTAGTAACCTTTTCCGCAAGACGGTTTGAAAGAGCGAGAAGCGCTTCCGTACGCTTTTCTCTGTAATTTTCGGTATCAATGGAAACCTTTATATAATCTTCCGATCTCTGATTTACGACAAGCGACGTCAGATACTGAAGAGCGTCAAGCGTGTCGCCTCTCTTTCCGATAACGATACCCATGTTTTCACCCGAAAGGTCGATTGAAACAGACTGCTCGTCCATTTTTGTATCAATATTAACGTCAAGATTCATCGCGTTAAATATATCGGTCAGGAATTTTTTCGCGTCGGCTTCGGGACCGCCTTCCGACGTCTTTATGGGTTTTTTCTTCTGCGCGGCGTCCTTAGCGTTCGCGGCGGTTTTTTCAGCCGTTTTCTTCGGCGCGGCTTTTTCCGCCCTCGGCGCCGATTCGATTTCTTTTGTAAGGGTAACCCTTACTCTCGCGTCTCTCGCTCCGATTCCGAGAAATCCTTTCGAGCCTTCGTCAAGAACCTCGATTTCAACCTCGTCGCGCTGAGCGCCAAGCTCACTGAGAGCCGCTTCTATAGCCATTTCTTTATTTTTTGCGTTTTTTTCCATGCTTTTGTGATTTTTCTGGAATGGTGACAATTACATCCTCCCCTTTCTTATCAAAATAATAATTCAGCGCCAGCTGCTGAACTATCTGAACAACCGAGCTGATTATCCAGTAAAGTCCGAGACCCGCCGGCAGTGTAATCGTGAAAAATCCCGTCATTACGGGCATCATAAGATTCATAATCTTTGACGTCTGCGCCGCCTGATTCGCCGCGTCGCCGCTGTTCTTTGATTGACCCGACTGAGCCTGAGTAATCTTCATCTGAACCAGCGAGCCGATTACCGCCAAAACAGGAATTGCCAGCAGCGCTATAACGCCCCAGTTTGAAAAGTCAAGCGCCATAATTTTCGAGAACGCCGCAGAAGGAGCGTTAGACAAATCAAGTCCCAGGAAATTAAAATTAATTACCCACGGATGAACTCCGCCCGAGACGCCCTCGAGCAGGCTTCCGTTAGCGCCTACAATTTCGGCCCATTTGGAAAGCTGAATCTGTCCTGTTTTACCAATCATATCCGCCGCCGCGGACGCGTAATTTCCCAGATTATAACCGAGATTCACCATACCGTCGCGAAGACGCAGTATCTCATTCACAATCGGACTTGCCATATCCGTCAGCTCTTTCACGTTAACGGCGTGCAGCAAATACGTCAAAGGTTTCTGGATAACCTGATACAGACCTATCAATATAGGCATTTGTATAAGCATCGGCAGACAGCCGCCCGTCATGCTTATATTATTATCCTTATAAATCTTCATCATTTCGCGCTGAAGCTTTTCCTGATCGTTCGCGTATTTCCGCTGAAGCTCCGCTATAACAGGCTGAATTTTCTGCTGTTTTTTCATCGCCTTCTGCGAACGAACGTTAAGCGGAATAAGTATCAGCTTTATGATAACCGTAAAGATAATTATCGCGAGACCGTAATTCGCAACGAGATTATATATCTGCTCAATTATAAAGCCCATCGGCCGTGTTATTAGATAATCCCACATATGTCTTATTTTTCCTCTCCGCTGCCCTTATGTTTTTCCGGCACAGGGTCATAGCCGCCCTCATGAAACGGATGACATTTTAAAATCCGCCTAAACGCAAGATATGTCCCGTGCAGCGCGCCGTGTTTTTCGATTGCTTCCCGCGCGTACTGTGAGCAGGTGGGGATAAAACGGCAGCAAGCCCCTCCCTTGTACGGCGACATATGGCGTCTGTAAAAATCAATCATAGCGATTAATATCTTTTTCATTTTATCAGTCCTAATTTCTTCATAGAATACTCTATATCCTTCCGAATTTGCGACTGCGTTTTCCCCGCCGCCCTGTTGCGGGCGACAAGTATAATATCGTAACCGGTCTCTACCGCGTCCTCAAAAAGGCGGTAGCTTTCACGCATCAGACGCTTCAGACGGTTACGGACAACCGCTCCTCCGGCGGTCTTTCCCACAGTGAGTCCGAGACGGTTGTAGGGATACCTGTTTTTTCTCGCGTACACAACGGTATATCCGCCGACCGCGTTTTCACCCCTGTATGTCCGCCTGAAATCTCTGTTTAGCTTCAGACTTTGAGTGTTTTTCATATTGAACCTCATTACATTATGAAAAAAGGCAACAAGCAAAGAATGTTCCTCGCCTCCTGCCTAAGTCTTCCATATATTATGCGGACAGCTTCTTTCTGCCTCTCCGTCTTCTGTTTGCCAGAATCTTCCTGCCTGACTTAGTAGACATTCTCTTTCTGAAACCGTGTTCTTTAGCTCTCTGACGCTTCTTCGGCTGAAAAGTCATTTTCATTGTTACAGCACCTCCTCCGCTTATTTCCGGCCCCAATCAGCCGTCTTTATTCCTATTTAAAAACAGACGCCTAAATTATTATATAGATTTTCACTTTGCTTGTCAAGCATTTTTTTCTCAATTTTGAAATTTAATCCGTAAAATCTACTTAGCCTGTCTGAGAAGCTCTTCAAGCTCGCTCTTATTAAAAAGATATTTATTATCGCAGAACCGGCACGTCAGCTCAGCCTCGCCCTGTTCGCTTATAAGCGATTCAAGCTCCTCTCTGCCTATTGAAATAAGAGCCTTTTCCATACGCTCCTTTGAACACTTACACTCGTATTTCGGCGTTACCGCCTTGTTTTCGCAAACCATAGGAAATCCGTCCGTCGCGCGGAACAGTATATCCTCCGCGCTCATTCCGTCGCGTATCATCGACGTGACCGGCGGAATATCCTTTAATATTTCCTCCAGTTTTATTGCCATTTCTTCCGTAGCCTCGGGCATAAGCTGTATCATAAATCCGCCCGCCGCCAAAACCGTATTGTCCGTATCGACAAGCGCTCCAAGCGCGACAGACGTCGGAATCTGCTCGCTTTTAGCGTAATAATACGTCAAATCCTCAGCAATTTCTCCCGACAGAAGCGGAATCTGCCCCGTATACGGCTCCTTTAAGCCTAAATCGCGCGCGACGCTGAGATATCCGCCGCCTATCGCTCCGCCGACGTCCAATTTACCCTTGCTGTTCAGCGGTCTGTCGATATACGGGTCTGAAATATATCCCCGCACGCGGCTCATACAGTCTGTCACCGCGACGATATTTCGTATATCGCCTTCTCCCTTTATCTGCAAGGTGAGACTGTCGGTCTCGCTTTTTAAATCCGCCGCGCCCATAATTGCCGCGCCCGTCAGCAATCTTCCGAGCGCCGCGGTAGCGACAGGATACGTATGATGTATACGCTGAGCCTCGTTTACGATATCCGTCGTTACCGCCGAGAATACCCTGATTGCTCCGTCCATGCTGTTTCCTCTTACCAATTTATCCGACATAACGTCTCTCCTATTCTATAATAACATTTACTGTACAGCTTTCGGGAAATTCCATATTTTCCCCCGTAAGCCGTACGGGAAGCGTGTACTCTCCCCTGCCCAGTCCGGACACGTCCGCGTAGGCTTTTATGTTATCGGCGTTTATCTTGCCTTCCTCGCCGATAACGCGGACATTGATTTTATCTTCTATTTTAACCTCGTATCCCTCCGGCGCGTTTTCCGCCTCGACTGAAAGCTCGACATACGCCGACGCTTTTTTCGCCGTATCCGTTTTCACCTTAACCTTTTTTGATTCGGGCGGTATATACACCCCGTTAGGCGCTTCAAGCGAATACTCGCCGACGCCTTCTTCATATATGGCGTCAATTCTCGCCACGATCTTATCGTCGTTATTATCCCCGTTTACTCCTACGGAAACGCTCGACGGAACGGCTACCGTTTTATCGGTATTTAGTATATAGTCCTTTTCGAGTTCCGCGCTCAGAGCCGGCACGACGGGAAGCGTCTTCATATCGTATATTGTATTGCTTACCGCGACGTACGGACGCGCGCTTTCTATCGTCTCGTTTTCACTTATAAAGGCGCCGGAGCTGTCCGTAAGCAGATAATTTACTTTCTGCGTATTGTCCTCTTTAAGCTCCGATATATCAACCGTCGCGACGGCTCCCTGCACCTCGTCTATTTCGCTCGCGGCGCCGGATATCATAACCTTCGACGTGTCAGAGAGGGACTGTACCAGCTTATTTTTCAACGTACCCGTCTGCTTAACGGTAATATCCACTTCTTTTTCTACAAGCTCCTCCGCCTTTATCGGGATATTGCTGTAATTCTCCTTTTCAACCGTTATGCGCGTGGTAGGCACCGATATGGTTCCGGAAAGATTGAACTCGCCGGCTGAATCTATGTCGCTGACGTTAACCTGAACATATATATCGTCTATAAAATTCATAAGGTCGCTGCGCTTGCCCGTAACGACCATTGAAATCGGCGGTATATCGTCGCGTCCCGTAAGCACGATGCGTTTGTCGCGAAGCTCGCTTTCACCGGTAAACCTTACGTCTATATTTGACAGTGTTGTGGTTATATCCGGATCGTTTACGTATATAACCATAAACCACAGTATTACCGCAAGCAGGACGGAGAGAGCGATTGTTTTTAATTTCTTTGTATGCGGTTTGTTTGTTTTTCTTTTGCTCATTTTGACCTCCAGAACATTAACTTATCTATCGTCTGCTGGGTATCGGTTTTTTTTGAAAGAATCATGGTAAGCGCCTTTACAAGCGATTCTTTTGAAAAATTTCGCGTAAGCGAGCCGTTTAAGGCAAGAGATATTTTCCCCGTTTCCTCGCTGACAACTATGATTGCCGCGTCCGTAACCTCGCTTAATCCTATAGCGGCGCGGTGACGCGTTCCCAAATCCCGGGAAAGATTGTTGTTCGCCGTCAGCGGAAGCAGGCATCCCGCGGTAACGATTCTGTCGTTCCTTATTATAACCGCTCCGTCGTGCAACGGCGTATTCGGGACGAATATGTTTTCAAGAAGCCCGCTCGAAACATTCGCGTCAAGCATCGTTCCCGTGCTTATAAATTCTCCGAGACGCGTCGCGCGCTCCATTACTATAAGCGCGCCCGTTTTGCTTTCGGACATATGCGACGAGGCAACCGCTACCGATTCGATAACTCTCTGCATATCTTCGTCCGACGTGTCCGCCGCGAAATCAATTATTCTGCCGACCTTAAAACGTCCCATTCTTTCAAGCAGATTTCTGAGCTCCGGCTGAAATATCACTACCACGGCGAACGCGCCTATCTGCATGGCGCCTCCGAGTATGTAATTGAGCGCATTCAACTTCAGCCACTGGCTTATAAAAAACACCGCAAACAGAAAAAGTATTCCCTTTACAAGCTGCATGGCGCGCGTTTCACGTATGAGGTTTATAAGATAATACAGAATTACCGAAACTATAATAACGTCTATAATATCGCTTATCCGAAGCAGCTGAAGAAACTTGATTATATACTCAAAAAAGGTATTCACTGCAAATTCTCCTTCCTGTTTTTGCGAATTTGTACATACATTTACTATTATACTACAAATTTATTGCTATTGCTATACAAAAATCAAAAAAATTTATTGTATATTTTATTTTTTTATGTTACAATGTGTTTGATTTATTTTTGAAAGGAAGTTTTAAGTATGAAAAAGCAAATACTGAGCATATCGCTCGCACTTACCGTGGCGGCGGGCTGTACGGCCGCTGTTACGGCGCAGGATAAGACTCCGTCTGTATTCGTTAACTCGGGCGAAATAATGTTCGACGACCAGGGACCTGTAATTCTTAACGACAGAACTCTCGTTCCCGCAAGAGGCGTGTTCGAGGCTATGGGCGCAAAGGTCGCGTGGGACGAGGAAGCAAGAGTTGTAGAAGTCACAAGCCCCGATAACAAGACTGTTATCAAGCTTACAATCGACGACAGTATTATGAGAGTATACGACATAAGCGGAATATTCGGTGCGGTTCTCGCCGGTCAGGAATTCAACGCTCCGGAAACGCAGGTAACGCTTGACGCCGCTCCGCAGATTATGAACGACAGAACCATGATCCCTCTCAGAGCTATAAGCGAAGCTATGGGCGCCGACGTTAAGTGGGACGACAAAGAATATATCGTGAACGTCTCTACAAAGGACGCTCCCTCCGACGCTGACAAGGCTGAGCTTCCGTCGCTCTCTCTTTCATCGGATACAACATCGGCGGAAGCCGGCGAAGACGTTGTTCTTTACATAAACGCTAAGAACATTCCGGCGGAAAGTTTTGTTTCGGGCGTTACGGCGACAGTTAAATACGACAAGGAAAGCTTTGAGTTTGTAAGCGTCTCTCTCGTAAACGGCGAAAATGAAATTCCAAGCGATATCGGCGCTGAAAACCCCGATTTCGGCGGAGCTTTCCTAAAGGTCGCTTACGCTACCGTTAACCGGGAGCAGGCGGTTAAAGAGGACGGCGCCGTTATGAAGCTCACATTCAAGTCGCTGAACGGAAACAAGGGCGAGTTCGCGCTTTCAAACGGATATAATTCAAAACTCGGATATAACACTTCCGTTATTTTCGCGGCGGCAGACTACAGTCAGGAAACAGTTGAAGGAAATGATTTGGCTATTGATACGACGGCTGTAGTCGTAAACGACTCGTCTGCCGCGGCAGAGCCGGAGACTACAACCGAGCCGGAAGCTACAACCGAGCCGGAAGCTACAACCGAACCGACAGCTACAACCGAGCCGGAAGCTACCGCCGAGCCGGAAGCTACAACCGAGCCGGAAGCTACAACCGAACCGGAAGCTACCGCTGAGCCGGAAGCTACAACCGAACCGACAGCTTCCCCCGAAGCATAATTGAATTTCAGACAGAACAAGGGCGTTCATTATGAACGCCCTTATTTTGCATAAGGAGTGAGAATAATGGAAAAAACACCTTTGGCTTTCAGGACGCATATATCAATTTTCGGCAATACAAACGCCGGCAAATCATCTCTTTTCAATAAGCTTATAGGTCAGGACATGATGATAGTGTCGGAGAAAAGCGGCACGACAACCGACCCTGTAACAAAAGCTATGGAACTTATTCCCTACGGTCCTATAGCGGTTACGGATACGGCGGGTCTGGGCGATTACAGCGAAATAGGCGCCAAACGCCGGCAAAAAACAGAAAAAGCTCTTGAGAAAACGGATTTCGCGATATACGCCGCTGCCGCCGACGATTTTGACGCGGACGCGTACGATGAAATAAAAAGCCGATTTGAAAAAAAACATATTCCGCACATTCTCGTGTTTACCAAGTCCGACAAAGGCGCGGGAGAATTAAAGGAAAAGTATCCCGATTCGCTGTTTGTCTCGGTATATGACGACGCTTCGATTGAGAACCTCAAAAACGAGCTTAATGAAAGACTTTCAAAGCTCAAGACCGGCGACGATACTATGATAGGCGGACTTCTTCCGGCGGGAAGTACAATTGTAATGGTTGTGCCGATAGACTCCGAAGCTCCCAAGGGAAGACTGATTCTGCCGCAGGTTCAGTTCCTGCGCGATTGCCTTGACCACGGTATGAAGACTATTGTCGTGCGTGATACGGAGCTTGAGGAAACGCTTCGGGAACGTAAAAATATCAGCCTTGTCGTTACGGATTCACAGGCGTTTAAATTTGTCGCTTCCGTTGTGCCCGAAAGCATTATGCTCACTTCATTTTCTATGATGATGGCAAGCATGAAGGGCGATTTGAAAAAACTTATCGCGGGCGCGGACGCGATTAAAAATCTTCGCGACGGCAGCAGAATACTTATGGCCGAGGCGTGTACGCACAACAGCTCTCATGAGGATATAGGCAGAATAAAGATTCCGCGTCTGCTCCGGAAATATACCGGTAAAAAACTTGAGTTTGAGTACTGCGTTCACCAAGACTTTCCCGAGGATTTGTCCTCCTACGACCTCGTAATCCACTGCGGAGGCTGCATGATAAACTCACGCTCTATGAATAACAGAATTGAATTTTGCAGCGAAAATAATGTGCCGATTACAAATTACGGCGTTACGCTCGCCTGCGTTAACGGTATACTTGACCGCAGCGCGGAAATTTTCAAAAATAAAGCGTAATTTTACCGAATATAAAATAAGGGACTGTAAAAATCCGCTTTGCGTTATTTTTACAGTCCCTTTATTATTGTCGCCTTTTGCCGTGACACGCGTCTGACATAGCGCAGCTTGAACAGCCGCAGCCGCAGGAGCCTTTACCCTGTTTCTTTTTCCTATACATATTAAAGACAATCAGTGCGATAACTGCCGCTAATATAATTGAAATCACTATCGTCGCAGCCATTTTTACAACACTCCTATATATTCATTACCTTATCGCTTACTTTCAGCGTGCCGCTGTTCGCTTTATTCTTTCTGAACAGTAAATACAGAAACGCTATAATCACCGCAAACGCGGCTACAGTACCTACGCCGAAGCCCCCGCCTGTAACAAGCTTGCCTATCTGATAAATACACAGCGACACAATATATGCGAACACACACTGATAACCAATCGCAAACCATGTCCACTTTGCGCTGTTCATTTCACGCTTGATTGCGCCCATAGCCGCAAAGCACGGCGCGCACAAGAGGTTGAATACAAGGAACGAGTACGCCGAAAGCGTCGTAAAGCTTGAAGCAAGGTTGCTCCATATCTCTATTCCGTCCTCTGCGACTTCGCCCGAGAAGTGATAGAGAATACCAAACGTGCCTACAACGTTCTCTTTGGCGATAAGTCCGGTAATAGCGGCAACGGCGGCCTTCCAGTCGCCCCAGCCGAGCGGTGTAAAGAGGGGAGCAAGTACACCGCCGAGCTTGGCGAGAAGCGAGTTGTCCATATCTTCAACCATACCGAAGCCGTCTTCAAAGCCGAAGCCCTGTAAGAACCAGATAAGAATAGTAGCAAGGAGAATAACCGTTCCTGCTTTCTTTATAAATGACCAGCCGCGCTCCCACATACTGCGCAGAACATTTCCGACAGTCGGCATATGGTAAGCGGGAAGCTCCATTACAAACGGCGCCGGGTCGCCCGCAAACATCTTTGTTTTCTTTAATATGATACCGGAAACGATAATCGCGGCTATACCGACAAAGTACGAGCTCGGAGCAACCCACCATGCGCCGCCGAACAGTGCACCGGCTATAAGCGCGATAATCGGGAGCTTCGCGCCGCACGGAATGAATGTGGTCGTCATTATTGTCATACGTCTGTCGCGCTCGTTTTCAATGGTACGCGACGCCATAATGCCCGGAACTCCGCAGCCTGTGCCTATAAGAATAGGAATGAACGATTTTCCCGAAAGTCCGAATTTTCTGAAAATTCTGTCCATAATAAACGCTATACGAGCCATATATCCGCACGCTTCAAGGAAAGCAAGGAATATAAACAGCACCAGCATCTGCGGAACGAAACCGAGTACCGCGCCGACGCCCGCCACAATACCGTCAAGTATCAGAGAATTAAGCCATTCCGCCGTTCCGAGCTTATCAAGCAGCGCTCCGATAAGCGCCGGAATACCCGGAATCCATACGCCGAAGTCCGCGGGATCGGGCTCCTGAGCAGCCATAGCCGTTTCAAAACCGGCTATTGAGACAGGGATTGTATCCTCAATCTCACCGTCTTCGTTTTCTATTTCAGCCACCGCGTTAACATTCGCAGCGTCGGCTATAAATTTTTCCACCGCAGTTTCGTCAGTATCTTCGTCTTCCGCTTCAAGAAACGCCTCGATACCTTCAGTATCGATACCCTGCGAAGCCGCTTCGTCAATAAACGCCTGAACCTGCGCCTGTGAAAGCTCATAATCGCCCGCGGCTTCCTCATAAGCGGAGCTTCCTATACCAAACAAGCGCCAGCCGTCGCCGAACACACCGTCGTTCGCCCAATCGGTAGCCCATGTGCCGACAGTTGTTACCGATACATAATATACTATAAACATCACAACAGCGAAAATCGGCAAAGCAAGCCAGCGGTTTGTAACAATCCTATCAATCTTATCCGAAACGCTCAGTTTTTCCTTATTCTTTTTCTTATAACAGCCGCTTATAATTGACGCGATATAATTATAACGCTCGTTTGTAATAATGCTCTCAGAGTCGTCGTCCATTTCCTTTTCGGCTTTTTCAATTACATCCGAAACATCGGGAGCTTTTGCTATGAGAGACTGAATTTTATCGTCGCGTTCGAACAGCTTAACCGCATAAAAACGCTTCTGCTCTTCGCTGACGCCGTCAAGCCTCGACTCTATCTCGCTAAGATATCCCTCAACCTTATCGGCAAATTTATGTACGGAAACAGCCGCCTTCCCGCTTTTTGCCGCCGAAACAGCCTTATCCGCCGCTTCCTTAATACCGTCGTCCTTCAAAGCGGAAATTGCGACAACCTCGCAGCCGGTCGCTTTCGCGAGCTTATCAAAGTCAATAGTATCGCCGTTTTTATTAACAACGTCCATCATGTTTACCGCCATTACAACAGGAATACCAAGCTCCGTAAGCTGCGTCGTAAGATACAGATTACGCTCGAGATTAGAGCCGTCGACAATATTTAAAATCGCGTCGGGGCGGTCGTTTATCAGATAATTCCTCGCTACAACCTCCTCCAGCGTATACGGAGAAAGCGAGTAAATACCCGGTAAATCTATAATTTCTACACTCTTGTCTCTTTTTAATTTTCCTTCCTTTTTCTCAACCGTAACGCCGGGCCAGTTTCCGACAAACTGATTTGAACCCGTCAGCGCGTTAAACAGTGTGGTTTTACCGGAGTTCGGGTTTCCGGCAAGCGCTATTTTTATCATATCAATACCTCCTGATAATATATGTTAGTTCCGCACAACCAACGCTCAAAAAAAATTTAAGCTAATACAGTACATAGATTGCGCGCAAAGTCCGTATAATGGTCTTTGCGCGTCGTCGCCTTAATCCACTATGATTATTTCGGCGTCCGCTTTTCTCAACGACAGCTCATAACCGCGCACTGTTACCTCAACAGGGTCGCCGAGAGGAGCCACCTTGCGCACATATACCTCTGTTCCCTTAGTTATGCCCATATCCATAATTCGGCGTTTAACCGCGCCTTCGCCGTTTAACTTCACGACTTTGACCGTTTCGCCGATTTTTACATCGCGCATCGTCCGCATTATTCTCCATCCTTTCTGTTTTTTATATATTGAAAATTATAGTTTGGGCGCGCGGACGCGCGTCTAAACTATAATTTATCATACAATGATTCTGTTCGCCATTTTTCGGTCGATAGCTACTCTCGTATTCTTTACGTTTACTATGAGATTTCCCGAAATTTCGGATACGACGGTCACCTCGCTGCCTTCCACAAAACCGAGATTTTCAAGAAAACGGCGCGTTTCGTCTTTTCCGTTGATTTTTACAACTGTTTTTACCTCTCCTGTATTTGATAATGACAGCGGCGTCATGGCTCTCTCCCTTTCAAACTCTCTTACTGTATATTTACATATATTCGTTCTGATTATCTCATTAGAACCTCTTCATACATTAGTTTAGCATACCTAACTACGGTTGTCAACACTTTCTTGCAAATTAGATACAATTTGTCAGTTTTATGAAATTTCACATAATTTAAAGCGGTTTTTTTAGTATATTTTTAAATTATCGTATTAAAAAAACGCCGGAGCCGCAGACGTCGAATCCCGTTTATCGGGCGCAAATCATCTACGCTTAACGGCGTTTTCTCCGCATACTCCTTATGCTTTAAAGCGTCTGAATAATTTATTTTCTTCTGAACATGTTTATCATTTCCGAAACGGTTTTTATACCGTAAGCGGCGAAGCCGTCGGGAACCTTTACGCCGCGAAGAGACTGCTTCGGCACAATTGCCGACTTAAAACCGAGCTTTGACGCCTCGCTTATGCGTTTCTCAATCCGCGACACTCCTCTAAGCTCTCCGCCCAGTCCGACCTCTCCTATAAATATCATATCGGGCGGAATCGGCATATCCGCCTGACTTGTAGCTATTGCCGCGCATATGCCGAGGTCTGCGGCTGTTTCATCAATTCTCAGTCCGCCGGCTACGTTTACATACACGTCGGAATTGGAAAGATTCATTTTCGCCCTTTTTTCAAGCACCGCGATAAGAAGCAGAACCCGGTACAAATCTATTCCGTTCGCCATACGGCGCGGATTGCCGAAGCCCGTCGGCGTCACAAGCGCCTGAATCTCCGCCATAACGCCTCTGCTTCCCTCCATAGCGCAAACAATCGAACTGCCGGAAATATTGGTATTTCTGCCCTCCAAAAGCATTTTGGACGGATTATCGACCTCGCAAAGCCCGTTATCCCGCATTTCAAACACGCCTATTTCATTTGTAGAACCGAAACGGTTTTTAACCGCTCTTAAAATTCTGAACGTAAGCTGACGGTCGCCCTCAAAGTACAGAACGCAGTCCACCATATGCTCGAGCACCCTCGGTCCGGCAATCGCGCCCTCCTTTGTGACATGTCCGACTATAAACATCGCCGTGCCGGTCGACTTCGCTATATGCATAAATGCGTTTGTCGCCTCTCTTACCTGCGGAACGCTTCCCGCCGCCGACGCTATATCCTGTCTTGTCATTGTCTGTATTGAGTCTATTATAACAATTTCAGGCTTTACTTCGTTTATACATTCTATTATTGATTCAACATCCGTTTCCGATATCAGGTACAGATTACCCGTTGTAACGCCGAGCCTTTCGGCGCGCAGCTTAATCTGTCCCTCCGATTCCTCGCCTGAAACATACAGGATTTTTTTATCCGCTCCCGCGCTCTCGCATATCTGCAAAAGCAGCGTTGATTTTCCTATACCCGGGGCGCCGCCTACCAATATCAGCGACCCTCTCACTATTCCGCCGCCGAGTACTCTGTCAAGCTCTTTAAGCCCTGTTTTATAACGCGTTTCATATCCGATCTGCACGTCGCCTATTTTTTTAGGCGTCCTTGCGCTTACCGTGTTTTCACGCGCCAGCGCTTTCGTCGCCGACGGCTTTTTATCAGCGGTTATAAGCGTTTCCTCCATAGTACTCCAGCTTCCGCAGCCCGGACACTTTCCAAGCCATTTCGGTGATTTGTAGCCGCATTCGCTGCATATATATGTTGTCTTTGATTTCATACGTTTTCTCCTTCATCGGTTTGGTTATACTTATCTTCTTTCATTATACATTATTTTCTTTACGTATTCAACTACAAAAATTACAGCCGCGTATCGTTTTACATAATTCATGTTACAGACATATTACGGCAATATTAAAATCCACGTTATCCACGCGCTTATCCACGTTTTGTTAAGGAAAGATTTTCCCGAAAGCCTGTCCATTGCGGCGTTTATCCTCGTTTTATACCCAAAGTGTGGATAACTTTATAAACATTTTGTTGGTTTACATAATGTTTTATGACCCATTTACATTTAAAATTTAATATTTTTTTCTTAACGTCTTGACAAATACCGCCATATTTTATAAACTATATGTATATTCATATCGAAAGGATGACAGTTTTAATGAACAACGCAAACAAGACAATGGATAAAATCGTAGCCTTGTGCAAAGGCAGAGGCTACATATATCCGGGAAGCGAAATTTACGGCGGACTCGCCAATACATGGGACTACGGTCCTTTGGGCGTCGAGTTTAAGAACAACGTAAAGAAAGCGTGGTGGGAGAAATTCATTCAGGAATCACCGTATAACGTAGGTATCGACTGCGCTATACTTATGAATCCGCAGGTGTGGGTGGCGTCGGGACATGTCGGAGGATTTTCCGACCCTCTTATGGATTGTAAGGAATGTAAAGCCCGCCACAGAGCTGACAAGCTTATCGAGGATTTTGCGCATGAAAACGGCGAGGATATCACTGTCGACGGCTGGAGCAAGGAAAAAATGGTTGAGTACATCAAGGAAAACAATATTGTCTGCCCCAAGTGCGGAAAACAGAATTTTACCGATATCCGCGAGTTTAATCTTATGTTCAAGACGTTTCAGGGCGTTACGGAGGATTCTTCGGCGGTCGTTTATCTCCGTCCCGAAACAGCGCAGGGTATTTTCGTAAACTTTAAGAGCGTTCAGCGCACAAGCCGCAAGAAGGTACCGTTTGGTATCGGTCAGATCGGCAAATCGTTCCGCAACGAAATAACGCCCGGAAACTTTACATTCAGAACGCGCGAATTTGAGCAGATGGAGCTTGAATTTTTCTGCGCGCCGGGCTCTGATTTGGAATGGCACGCGTACTGGAAGAAATACTGCATGGACTTTTTGTTAAATCTCGGCGTGAGTGAAGAAAATCTGAGGTTCAGAGACCATTCGCCCGAGGAGCTGGCATTCTATTCAAACGCTACTTCCGATATCGAATTCGCGTTCCCGTTCGGCTGGGGCGAGCTGTGGGGTATAGCCGACAGAACGGATTACGATTTGAAGCGGCACATGGAGCACAGCGGAGAAAATATGGAATATATCGACCCCGTAACAAACGAGCGTTATGTTCCGTATTGTATCGAGCCTTCGCTCGGCGCGGACAGAGTCGCTCTCGCGTTTCTCGTTGAAGCGTATGACGAGGAGGAGCTTGAAGGCGGCGACACAAGAGTAGTTATGCATCTGCATCCCGCTCTCGCTCCTGTAAAAGCGGCGGTTCTTCCGCTTTCCAAAAAGCTTGACGAAGGCGCGGCGGCTGTTTATGAAAAGCTGTCAAAGAAATTTAACTGTGAATATGACAATGCCGGCTCAATCGGCAAGCGTTACCGCCGTCAGGACGAAATAGGAACGCCGTACTGTATTACTTTCGACTTCGATTCGCTTGAGGATAACGCGGTAACCGTCCGCGAGCGCGATACAATGGAGCAGCAGCGAGTCAAAATCGACGAGCTTGAGGCGTTTCTTGAAGAAAAAATAAAATTTTAATTTAATGGAAGGTGTAAATTATGAAAAAGTTTTTTAATGAGTTTAAGGAATTTATAATGCGCGGAAACGTCATTGATATGGCAGTCGGCGTTGTTGTCGGCGGCGCGTTCAAAGAGATTGTGGACTCTCTTGTTTCGGATATTATAATGCCCTGCATCGGCGTTCTTACCGGCAAGATCGATATATCCAAGCTCGCGGCTACGATTATTGAGCCGAGCGAAACGAGCGCCGGACTGGTTATCCCATACGGAAGCTTTTTGCAGCAGATACTTAATTTTTTGATTATAGCTTTCTCAATTTTCTGCGTGGTAAAACTTATAAACAAAGTTCATGACAAATTCTTGAAAAAAGAGGAAAAAGAAGAAGAGGTTGCGGCGGGTCCTACTCAGGAGGAGCTGCTTACCGAAATCAGAGATTTATTAAAAGAGAAAAACTGATAAAGTCGATTCGAAACGGATGAAAACGCGAAAAAGCGTTTTTATCCGTTTTTTAATTTTAAGAGAACGAACCCTCTCCGTATCGGCTTATGGATGTTGTTGAGAATATCCTTCGTTAAATACATATGCGCAGTATTTTTCTCTACGGCGGCTCGCCGTTTTTTTCGACATTTTTACAGCTTATATTTTTTGCGTCCAAAAAAAACTAACAATTTATATTGACTTTACCTTTTTTTTGTGCTATAATAATATAGCTGTTTGAGTTACGGCATATATCGGGATGTGGCTCAGTTTGGTAGAGCACTACGTTCGGGACGTAGGGGCCGCAGGTTCAAATCCTGTCATCCCGACCACAAAAAAAGCACAACGGCTTTGTTCGTTGTGCTTTATACAAAACCGGGGTGTAGCGCAGGTGGTAGCGCACTTGACTGGGGGTCAAGGGGCCGCAGGTT
>CAYRSG010000038.1:0-17321 GCA_964426905.1 uncultured Clostridium sp.
GCAAAGACTTGAAAAGGGACTTTCATTCCTTGAATTTAACTATATGCTTATGCAGAGCTACGATTTTCTTATGCTCAACCGTAAATACGGCTGTAAAATGGAGCTGGGCGGCGACGACCAGTGGAGCAATATATTGGGCGGAGTCGATCTTTGCCGCCGCAAGGACCGGAAGCAGGTTTACGGAATGACCTTTACGCTTCTTACCAACAGCGAAGGCAAGAAGATGGGTAAAACTCAGTCGGGCGCGGTATGGCTTGACCCGAAGAAAACAACGCCGTATGATTTTTATCAGTATTGGGTGAACGTCCAGGACGCGGACGTAATAAAGTGTCTCAAGATGCTCACGTTCGTTCCTATGGATGAGATACGCGAGATGGAGAAATGGGAAGGACAGGAGCTCAATAAAGCGAAGAAGGTTCTCGCGTACGAGGTCACAAAGCTCGTTCATGGCGAGGCGGAGGCCGAAAAAGCTAAAAATACCGCCGAGCAGGTATTTGCCAAGGGCGGAGTCAGCGACGACATGCCGACGACCGTTATTCCCGACATTGTAGGAATGGGCGTGCTGGATATGCTTGTAAAAACAGGACTTCTTCCGTCAAAAGGCGAGGCGAGAAGACTTGTTCAGCAGAACGGTCTGACGATTAACGACGATAAGTATACCGACGTAAACGGAACGGTTACGGAGGATATGATAAAGGATGAGGGAATGATTATAAAGAAGGGCAAAAAGACCTTCCACAGAGTTGTAATAAAGTAAATTATAAGGAGCCGCGGCAAAAAAGGCTCCGCTCAAAAATATTTCGCGCAAATCTCTTGAAAACGGCTTTTCAGTCATATAATCAAGAGATTTTTGCTTTTTTAAGACTGTTTTTCACGTATATAGGAAAATTTATAATTTGTTTATATTTGTTTATGGAAAGTTTATAATTGTATTATATAATGTTTATAAAGAACAGATAGAATATAAGCGTAAGGTACCTTATAGACAATTTTGTATGGGAAAGGAATGATTTTTTATGAAACAGGCAAAGAAAAAACTTACAGCGGCGATAGGCTTGGGACTGGGCGTAACGATGCTCGCCGGCGCGGCTCTCGCGAGCTATGGCGCTTCAAGCGGCTATGACGTAGGCAAAAAGGCGCTAAAGGGCTTGCTTGAAAACGAGAACTATACCTTCGACGCTTCAATTAAGTTTACGCTCGACGGACACGAATTGGCAAGCTCCGAAATTCGCGAGCTTTACGACAGGAACGGCGCCGTTAAGCTTAACCGCTTTGAAAAATACACGAGCGTCGAGGCATACGGAAGCGGCGCGGAATTTGCGGAATACCGTCAGGACGGCGATTACATCACCGTATACGACAACGGCGACGGCAACGGCGATCGCGCAACCGTATGTCATAACGCCGCCGAGGATAAAGGCGTAGGCGCTCTCGACTCTATGAACGCCGCAAGCGAAAACGACCGCGAAACGGTAAACAAAATCGTCCGCTTCGCGGAGCTTGCCGCCGACACCTTCGTGGGCGATTTAAAGAACAACGTCGTATACGTATCGGGCGGCGATAACGGCGCGTCGTATGAAATGAACCTCGACTCCATTCAAATCCCCGAGCTTGTAAACGCGGGTATCTCGGCGATGTTCTCATCAATGAGCCAAAACGAAGGCGACGCGGACGACCCGCTTCTCAATCTCGGCACAGACCCGATAGTAAAGAACGTGTCGTTAAAGTTCTCTGTTGACGGCGAGGGCAGACTCACCGACGCTTCCGCCAACGCGGCTCTTGTCGGAGACGGACATGAAACGGCGGTTGATATGGCTGTGAATATTTACGATTACGGCTCGACAAAGCCCGTAAGCGTTGATATTTCAACGCTTACGAACGTACAGGAAATTAATTACAGCGAAGACGGCTCGGGTATCCATACCTACAGCGTACCGTCTGTCGAGGAAGCCGAGGAAAACGGTTATCGCGTTAACGAGAACGGCGAAGTTCTCGACGAGGACGACAACGTTGTGGGTCACGTTGAAATCGACCCCAAAACAGGCGAAGGCACAGTAGTAATCGACTGACGAGGTAAACGGATATGAACGTAATCGAAACAAAAAATCTGACAAAGCTGTATAAAAACAACCGCGGCATAAAAAATATATCCCTGACCGTTGAAAAAGGCGATATACTGGGACTTCTGGGACCTAACGGCTCGGGCAAAACCACCGCGATGAAGGCGGCGCTTAATTTGGTGAAATTTTCAGGTTCTGTCAAGGTGTTCGGGGAGGATTTACATGAGAATTTTGAAAAAATTATGCGAAGAACCGGCGCGCTTATAGAATCGCCCGCAATCTATAAGGACATGACCGCGTACCGGAACGTAAAAATGCACGCGTCGATGTACCCGAATATGAGCGGAGAACGTATCGAGCGCGTACTCGACGCCGTTCATCTGCTTCAATATAAAAATGATAAAGCGGGGAGATTTTCACTCGGTATGAAGCAGAGACTGGGACTCGCGATCGCGTTCGTGTCCGAACCCGAGCTTATAATTCTCGACGAGCCTGTAAACGGACTTGATATAGAGGGCGTCGTCGAGGTCAGGGAGATTATAAAGCGTCTCAATAAGGAGAAGGGCGTAACCTTTCTTATTTCGAGCCATATGGCGAGCGAGATTGAAAAGACCTGCAATAAAGTGGCGGTTATGTACGAGGGCGAGCTTATAGCGTCGTCTTCGACCGAGGACGCGCTTAAGCTTCATCCGTCAATGGAGGATTATTTCCTCAGCGTCGTGAAGGAGAAGAGAGGTGAGATTGTCATATGAGAGCGCTTGCACTGAATACCAAAAATGAATTAAGAAAACTTTTAACAAAGAAAAAATATCTTGTGATTACCGTAATAGGCGCGCTTGTGTGTCTGATTCGCCTTGGCGGCGAAGCGCTTATATCGAAGGTTTCCGGCGGAGAGATTGTGATAAAAAGCAACCTTATAATATCAATGCTCGGCTTTGTAACCGATATACTTATTCCGCTTATTGTCTTTATGGCTGCGACGGACTTGTTCGCCGGCGAGATTCAGGAGGATACGCTCAAAGCGTCTTTGATGAAGCCGCTCACGCGCTTTAAGGTTATGACGTCGAAATCGCTCGCCGTTTTTGCTCTTTCCTGCGCGGTTATGCTTGTTATGTTCATATCGTGTTTTGTGATACAGGTGATTTCGGGTAACGGTTTAAGCGGCGCGGGTCATAGCTTTATCGCGTATGCTATAGATATGATTCCCGTAACCGCGATTATAGCTATGGCGCTTCTGATAAATATGATTTCAAAAAGCCCTACGCTGGCAATGCTTCTTTGCATAGTGACGTACATATTTTTCAAGTATCTGAATTTTTATGTTTCGCCCGCGGGACAAATGGTTTTTACGGCGTATTCTCAGTGGCATAAAATATGGTTAGGCTCGCTCCTGCCCGTAGGCGCGCTTGCTTCGAAAACAGGTATTTTATTCGGTTCGGTTTTGATTTTGTATACGTTATCGTATATAATATTTGACAGCAGAGATTATTAAAAAAGAACTGTAGTTTATAGGGGCGCGCGTCCGCGCGCCCTTATGAAATATCGCGCGCGCGGACGGCTAACGGTCGCCCGCCTCTGCGAAGCGCTTTTGTCAACGCTCTGCAAGAGAGCCGCGCTTCTTGCGGCTGTTTTCGCTTCTTTTTGCCGCAAGAAGATTATAAAATTTATCGTTTATTTATTTCCCAGCCGTCTATGGTACTGTCCTGAATCGCGCGGAAAAGACGTTTGCGAAGTCCGGGAGTTGTTTCTTTTTCAAGACGTTTTATTAAATCCTTCATATATTCCCGCTGAGTGTATCCGTCGGCGGGACACTCGTTTTTTATAACGGGAATATCGTGATTTCTCACTACTCCGCGTATGTCGCGTTCGCGCACGTAAATCATCGGGCGTATCTGATACAAATCGGTTCTGCTCAGATATGTAACGGGCGAGAAGCAGTGAATTCTGCCCTCGTGCATAAGACTGAGAAAAAACGTTTCAAGCACGTCGTCGTTGTGATGTCCGAGCGCGATTTTTTTACAGCCGCACTCAAGCGCGAAATCGTTAAGCGCGCCGCGGCGCATTTTCGCGCAAAGCGAGCAGGGGTTGCTTTCTTTTCTGATATCAAAAATAACGTCCTTTATATTCGTGTATTTTATTTTGTATTCAACGCCGAGATTATCGCAAAACTTCCGGATTTTTGAGTAATCGGATTTGTAGCCCATGTCAAGCGTCAGAGCCGCGACGGTGAATTTTTTCGGATAGTATCTTGAAAGCTCCGCAAGCGCGCGCAGCAAAACGAGAGAATCCTTGCCTCCCGATACGCCTACGGCGATTTTATCTCCGTCATGTATCATATCATAGTCTTCAATCGCGCGTCTTGTAAGACCTACTACTTTTTTCATTTTATCTTACCGCCTTAACAGCTTCCGGGAGGCTGACCTTTCCGGCGTAGAGCGCCTTCCCGACAATAACGCCCTCAACGCCTGTCGGAACAAGCGATTTTATATCCTCAAGGCTTCCGACTCCTCCCGAGGCGATAATATCGGCTCTGACAGTCTTCGCCATTTCCGCCATCGCTTCGACGTTCGGACCGGCAAGAGTTCCGTCGGCGGCGATATCGGTGTACACAATTGTTTTAACTCCGAGCGACGTCATTTTTTCGGCAAACTCGACCGCTGTAAAATCGCTTGTTTTTTCCCAGCCCTCAATCGCGACCATGCCGTCCTTCGCGTCAATGCCTATTACAATTTTTTCGCCGTACTTATCCACGGCTTTTTTTACAAACTCGCTGTCGGAAACAGCCTTCGTGCCTATGATAACGCGGTCAATGCCGCAGGAGAGCTTTGCTTCTATATCCTCCATTGAGCGTATGCCGCCGCCCGTCTGCACGGGAACGCTCACGCTTTCGCATATTTCCTTTATTTTCGCGGCGTTTACTCCGCGGCCTTTAAGCGCGCCGTCAAGGTCTACGACGTGTATAAACTCGCCGCCGAGCGATTCCCATTTTTTCGCCGTTTCAGCGGGGGAGTCCGCGTAAACGGTTACGTCCGAAAACCGTCCCTTGAACAGTCTGACGCATTTTCCGTCTTTAATATCTATCGCGGGATAAATTCTCATTTTTCAATCTGCTCCTTAAATTTTTTCACGATATCCATAATGCGTTCCTTTTCCATTTTCATGCTGACCTTATTTACGACAAATCTTGCCGAGAGCGGGCAAACGTCCTCCAGCACGTCGAGACCGTTTTCTTTAAGGGTCTTTCCTGTTTCCACAATATCCACGATTACGTCGGAAAGACCTACGAGCGGAGCAAGCTCCACCGAGCCGTTCAGCTTGATTATTTCTATCGTCTGCCCTTTGTCGTCCTGAAAATATTTAAGCGCGATATGCGGATATTTTGACGCGACGCGCAGATTGGTTATCGCGCCGAGCCTGCCTTTAAGCTCTTTAGGTCCGCACACTGCCATTTTGCATTTGCCGAAGCCCAAATCAATCATTTCATAAAGATTGCGGTTTTCCTCAAGAAGCGTGTCCTTGCCGACAATGCCGACGTCAGCCGCGCCGTATTCAACATATGTCGGAACATCCGACGCTTTTACAAGTATAAATTTCATCTTGTTTACCTCGTCGGTGAAGATGAGCTTTCTCGTTTTTTCTTTCATTTCGGAACAGTCCATGCCTATCGACATAAATGTGTCCATAGCAAGCTCCGCAAGTCTGCCCTTCGCGAGAGCGACAGTTAAATATCTCATTATATTTCCTCCAAAATCAGTGTTCGTGTCCGCAGCCGCAGTCATGACGATGCTCATGTTCGCAACCGCATTCATGGTCATGACCGTCGTCAGACATCATATCGTCGTCGTAATAGCCTAGGAAATCGTTTGCCGTTGTTTCGATTATTTCGTGTCTCGAGAAATCGTTTATCATCAGCTTACCGTCGGGGAACACTCTGAGCATTGCGCCGATATTGCGGCTTTTTGAGTATTCCTCCGCATCATGGAAGTCGCCCGAACCGATGTACATTTCCGCAAGACAGCCGTTGACGCGAAGGTTATACGCCAAATCGTAAGCGATTCCCTCGGCGTTATGCTCCGCGAATATAAGCGACGCCGAAACCTCGCGAGCCTCCTTATCGGACAGCGCGGAAAGTAATCTGTTTACGCCTATCGCCGCGCCGACAGCGCCCTTCGGCGCGCCGAATCTGCTCATAAGATTGTCATAGCGTCCGCCCGCGCATATCGGGAATCCGACGCCGTGAGTGTAACACTTGAAAATAGAACCGGTGTAGTAGTCGATGCTTTCGAGCATACCTAAATCAATCGAAACGTATTTCTCAAAGCCGTAAAGACACAGCAAATCATATATGCGCTTTAAGTTGTCGAGAGCGTTTTTCGACGTCTCGTTAAGTCCCTCGACGTATGCCTTCTCAAAGACTTCTTCGCCGCCGAACAGGTACGGCAGACCGATAATAAGATTTTTTATTTCATCGTCTATATCGAGCTTGTCGGTAATTGTTTTGATTCCGACAGAGTCCTTAGAGTCGATGCGCTCTCTGAGCTTTTCGATGGATTTTTCGTCAAGTCCGGCTTGTCCGACAAGTCCGTTAAAAAAAGAAATCTGACCGATTTCCATTGAGAACTCCTCGATTCCGACAGCCATGACCGCCTCCATCGCGGCGGAAATAACCTCCGCGTCCGCGGCGGGGGAGTATGAGCCTATAAGCTCAATTCCGCTCTGCGTAAATTCCCTCTGACGCGCGCCTTGCGTCTGTTCAACCCTGAATACGTTTCCCGTATACAGATAGCGCAGCGGCGTCTCGCCGTTAGGAACCTTCGTCGAAGCCATACGCGCTATCGACGTGGTAAAGTCGGGGCGGAGCGCGAGAATACGTCCCTGCTCGTCAAAAAACTTGAACATATGCTCCTGTGAAATCTGACCGCCCATTCCCGCGTAACAATCGTAATACTCAAAGGAGGGAGTTTCAACCTCTTTATAGCCGATTGAAGAAAATACCGACCATATTGTTGATTCGATTTCCTTTTTTACCGCGCATTCGCCGGGCAGTATATCGTTTACGCCGTTCGGCGTATGAAGTTTCCAGTTTGACATAAATATGAATCCTTTCAATTGACATTTTACGCTAAATTGCTAAAGAAATTATATACGCTTGTTACTCATTTGTCAAGTAAATAATAGTTTGGCGCGCGCTCGTATCCGCGCGCCGTCCGATTAATATAAAAAGCCGCCGGTTTTTTGGCGGCAGTTTCGGGATTATCCTAAAATAGCTTTTGCTTTAAGTATAGCGATTGCCGTTTTAGCGTCGTAAATTTTGTTGTCCATAACCATTTGGTACAGTTCGTCGAGGTCGTATTTCGATACGTTTAAAAATTCGCCGTCGTCAAGGCGCTGTCCGACAAACTCAAGTTTACGCGCGAGATAAATATTCAGCTTTTCCTCGCAGTAACCCGGGGTAGCGTAATACTCGCCGAGATGAACAAATTCGTCGGCTTTGTATCCGGTTTCTTCAATAAGCTCGCGCTTTCCGCACTCAAGCGGATTTTCACCGTATTCAAGCTTACCGGCGGGAATTTCCGTCATCATGGCTTTTGCCGCAATGCGGTACTGACTCACCATAAACGCCTGACGGTCTTCATCAACCGCTATTACGCCTACGCCGCCGTTGTGGGCGATAAGCTCGCGCGCGGAGGTGGTTCCGTCCGGAAGCTCCACCTGCTCGACGCGCACATGAATTACTTTTCCGTCGTAAATATTTTTTGTCGAGATTGTTTTTTCCTCAAATTTTTTAATATCCATTTTATATGCTCCTTTGACTATGTTTATTTCAGAAATTTCTCAATCGCCGGGCGGACGTGAAGCATTTCTTTCAGGTTTTCATAGTCCCGACGCGATTTTTTCGCCGTGCTCGCTGTAAATAATCCGCGCTTCGTCATATTTCGCAAGCTCCTCGGAAAGTATATCCCATAATTCATCTTTTGCGCACTCGCGCTTTACCGCCTGATAGTCAAGCGTAATTTTATCGTTTTGAAGTATCCTCGCGGGGAATTTTTTTGTTCCGGATTTGAAATTTATTGTTATGTCAGTGAAAAAATCACGGTTCTCATCCATTCCGGAAAGCAGCCCCGAAAAGAACGGCTTTACTTTTGATACGGTTTTCTTGTTCATCCTCGCTCCTTTTTAAAACAGGCTGTTTATGGCGGTAACGACTTTTTCGGCGGTTTCGGGTTTATTCATCGTGTAAACGTGTATACCGTCGGCGTCGTTTGAAACAAGGTCCGCAATCTGGTCGACAGCGTAAGCGATTCCCGCTTGCCTGAGAGCCTCGGGATTATCCTGATATTTTGAAATCATCCGTACAAATTTCGCCGGCATTGAAGCGCCGCCGGAAAGTATCGCCATTTTCTTTATCTGGTTCGCGCTTGTAAGCGGCATTATGCCCGCCGTTACGGGAACTGTTATACCCTTTTTGACGAGCTTGTCGCGGAAGGAATAAAACGCGTCGTTGTCGAAAAACATTTGCGTTACGAGAAAGTCCGCTCCCGCGTCGACTTTTATTTTGAGATTGTCGACGTCGGCGTCAATATCCGGCGAGTCGGGATGACATTCGGGATAGCATGCGCCGCCGACGCAGAAGCCGCCGTATTCCTTTACGGCGCGGACGAGCTCTGAAGCAAATTTGTATCCGGGGAATAATTCCCCGTCGTAATCCTTCGGCTTATCGCCGCGCAGCGTCAGAATATTTTCAATGCCGAGCCGCTTGTATTCGTCAAGCTTAGAGCGTATGTCTTCCTTTGTGTTCGCCACACAGGTAAGGTGCGCCAGAGCGGGGATTGAAAGGGTGTTTTTCATGTACGACGCGACGCGCGCCGTGTTTTTTGAATTGCTTCCGCCGGCGCCGTACGTAACGCTCATATAGTCTATCGGAAGAAACGACATTTCCTTCACCGCCGATTCTACCGCCTCAATGCCGTCGTCGCGTTTAGGCGGAAATACCTCGAATGACAAAACGGGTTTTTTTGACTCAAATATCTCTTTTATAAACATTATGTATCTCCTTAATATTATTTTATTGTTTCTCTTGTTATTATACAGTAAATTTGATATAATAACAAGAGAAAATTTGATAAAATACGCATTAGAAACGCATATTCCGGCGTCCGACGGCAATTCGCGCGTTTCAATCCGCCTGAGCTTACCGCCGAAGCGGCGTATTTTCAGATAATTTAATCAGGAGGGGGAAAGAAAAACGCGCGATTGAGAAAAAATTAACAAACTGTCAATAAAATTTATTGTTTAAACTGTTGAGATTTCACACCGAATATGATAATATATATATGGTACAAATAAAACAGAAAGGAACAATAAAATGGCTATACATGTTATAAACGAAGCGAAGAGATGCCTGAACTGCAAAAAACCTATGTGCCGTGAAGGCTGCCCGATACGTACGCCGATACCGGATATGATACATACCTTTCTTGAGGGAGATATTACGAAAGCCGGCGAGATGGTTTTTGAGAATAATCCGATGTCAATCGTGTGTTCTTTGATATGCAATCATGAAAGTCAGTGCGAGGGTCACTGTGTGCTGAACCGCAAGGGTTCGCCTGTGCATATAAGCAGTATTGAGAACTATATCTCCGATAACTATTTTGATAAGCTGAAATTTTCGGGAATTGAGAAGAACGGCATTAAAGCCGGAATTATAGGCTCCGGTCCCGCCGGAATTACCATCGCCATAATACTCGCTCAGCGCGGATATGATATTACGATTTTTGAATCGAAGGAAAAAATCGGCGGCGTACTCCAGTACGGAATACCGGAATTTCGTCTCCCGAAAACAATTCTCGCGAGATACAAGAGAAAGCTGTGGGAGCTTGGAATAAAGATTCGCCCGAATACGTCGATAGGTACGACAATAAGCGTCGACGATATGTTCCGCGACGGCTACAGCGCGATATTTATAGGCACGGGCGTATGGCGTCCGAACACGCTTCACATAAAGGGAGAAACTCTCGGAAACGCGCATTACGCGATTAACTATCTTACAAATCCCGACGTCTACAGACTCGGCGATACGGTGAATATTATAGGCGCGGGAAACAGCGCGATGGACGTTGCGCGTACGGCGCTTCGTCACGGCGCGAAGAAGGTCACGGTGTTCTCAAGAAGCGACCATCTGGCGGCAAGTCCGCGGGAGGTTGATTACGCTAAGATTGACGGCGTTGAGTTTGTCGTTCATGTCGAGCCGGTGGAGATTGTCGATGACGGAGTTATAATGGTTGAACTGGAATGCGACGGTAACGGTCATCTGTCCCCGATAAAGGGAACGGAAAATCTTTATCCCGCGGATTCCACTATTATCGCGATAAGCCAGGGACCGAAGGACAGAATTGTTTCCACAACGACGGGACTTGAGGTAAACGAGAAAGGTTTGCTTGTTACGAATACCTTCGGCGAGACGACGCGCGACGGTATATTCGCATCGGGCGACGTAGTACGCGGCGCGAAGACTGTCGTTGAGGCTGTCGCGTACTCGAAGCATGTCGCCGACGCGATGGACAATTATATGAAGGGTCTTATGCGAGAACACGATTGATTTATTTTGCTGAACATAAAAATTTGCGCGGATAGAGATTGAATAAAGAGGGATAGTTATGGCCGGCTCAAAGAACGATAAAAAAATAAAAGATATCGAATACAATGTGATGAACAGCGGTTTTGATAAAAAAGAAGGCGGTAATTACGGAGGGGGAAACAGCGGCTGCGTCGCGGTTGTCGTTGGGATAATTATCATAGCGGCGATTTGTCTTCTCGCGTTTGGACTTATGAATCATAGCGGCGGCGCTTCAAAAGCCTACTGCGCGGAAAAAGGATGCAGCCGTCCCGTAAAATCAGGAAGCAATTACTGCTGGCTTCACAGCGGAGGTTCATTAACGAAGCCGCGTAAAAATAATCAGTCGGATACTCAGGATAAAGATAAGAGTACGGATAATTCCCGAGACTCATGGAGCGGCGGAAGCAATGAAAATAAGAACGAGGAAACTAACGGCGGTTCGTCCTCGGTATCGGGAAACAGCTCTTCCGATTCGTCCTCGGACTCGGCGGATAAGTCAAATTCCGGGAAGGTATCATACTGAACCGGAGTACGGAATAAAATAGATACAGAGGTGAACGAAATTGAAAAGCAGAACGGAAAATCTCGTTAATTCTATTCTTGAAAGCTATTCCGAGCATGAGCTGCCGGGTAGAATCGACGCGGAAAACATGCTTAACCGCGACGTTCTCATAGACGTCACGGAGGAAATCAGAAAGGTGCTGTTTCCGGGATTTTTTGATAAAAATCGCGTTAGAAGCGATTACATAAAGTTCATTGTCGGGGAAAGACTTGAATTTATTCAGTATAATCTGAAAAAACAGGTCGCCAAAGCGCTCGGAAATTACGACGTATGCGGAGAGTGCGAAAAATCCGCCGCGAACGCCAAGGCGGAGGAAATAGTCTACCGTTTTCTTGAGCGTATACCGAAATTAAGGGATTATCTCAGCGCTGATATTCAGGCGGCGTACGACGGCGATCCGGCGGCGTACAGTACCGACGAGATTATTTTCTCTTATCCCGGCGTGTTCGCGATAACGGTTTACAGAATTGCGCATGAGCTGTGGCTTTTAGACGTGCCGATGATTCCGAGAATTATGACCGAGTACGCGCACAGCTCAACGGGTATCGATATACACCCCGGCGCGACTATCGGACGGTACTTTTTTATAGACCACGGAACCGGCATAGTTATAGGCGAAACAACGCAGATAGGCGATAATGTTAAAATTTATCAGGGCGTTACGCTTGGCGCACTGTCGACGAGAAAGGGTCAGGCGCTCAAGGGCGTTAAGCGTCATCCGACGATAGGCGATAATGTGACGATTTATTCGGGAACGACGATTCTCGGCGGCGACACCGTTATCGGAAGCGGCGTTACAATAGGCGGCAACGCGTTTATCGTAAACTCTGTTTCAGAGGGGACGAAGGTAAGCGTGAAAAATCCCGAGTTGCATTACAGCCGCGGTAAGCAGGAAGGGGAAAATATGGAAATTTAAGATAAAGATCGCAGATAAAATTCCGCAAAGCTTCCCCTCAAGGGGAGGTCTTGCGCATGCGCAACCGCAAGCATGCCGCGGATGAAATGCGTTCCAACCGATTTGTCGACGCGCCGAAACCGCCGCGTTTAATGAACGCGGCGGTCTTTTTATCTGTTTTATTTCAATATTATTTATTCCTTGCGATTTCATCAAAGAACATTTCGTAAAAATCGTCCCAGCCGTCGGGGGCTTCGACTCCGCCTCCGTTTACCGAGCGAAGCATTGCGGCGCAGAAAGACTCTCCCGCGGTGAGAAGCTCGTAAACGGTTATATGATTATATCCGAGAGACGAGCATTTGTCGCAGAACGCTTTGACAGGGTCTGAAGCGGCGCGCGTCTCAAGCAGCTCCAAACGAAGCTTTTCATCATTTAAAGCCCGTTTCTTTAGCTGTTCAAGCTCTGAAAATATATCGTCCATTTTTATTCGCCTCGTTATATAAAATAGCTTACCGTCCCGAGAATATTAAGCGTAAGTCCGGCAAAGAAAAGGGGATAGTTGAATTTTACCGCTTTATCGTCCTTCGGCAGCATAATAGCGATACTCAGGAATATAAACGGCAGAATATCGTTTGTATATCTGTTGCCGAAATGCGAGCCGCCCATTGTTTTGTGAGCGGTTATTATGAATATTTCAATCACCGCGAGTACAAACGCCGCCGCTATAAGCTTTAAATCTTTTTTTTCTTTTTTAATAAACATCCGCGCCGCGTATACAAAATATGATATGAGAATGGGACTTACCATGAAAACGCACATACCGTCCGCGGAGGGATACTCGAATTTTCCGTTATCTACATGAGGAAGACGGAAAAGCGATACGAGGTTTTTCGACAGGTAAGACAGGCTGAACTGTCCCTCCTCAGCGCGCGTAAATTCCGGGAGATAGTTGTGCCCGAACTCAAGAGGATTTCCGAATCTCGCGAAATTCAGTATCATATACGACAGAGCGATAACCGCCGTAGGTATGAGGCACAGCCATCTTTTCTTTATTATTGTTATTATACCGTCGTCGGGATTTGCGGTTTTATGCGCGTTATATATGAGATAAACGAGAATAGGGAGGTAGAGCGCCTGAAGCGGGCGGCAGCCGACGGCGCACGCCCACAGCACCAGCGAAAGTCCGGCTTTGTTTTTCAGCGCGTAGTATATAGACATAAGACAAAGCGTAAACGCCATATTTTGCGCGATAAACCATACCCACGCATTCTGCGCCGTCATAAGCCAGTTGGAGCCGACTGTTAAAAACAGCGCGAAGAACATCGACGTACTTCTCTTTATACCGAAGTGAGAAAGTATTTTATACGCGTATACGGCTCCCGCAAGCGAAAACGCATACGCTAACATACTGTCGCAGCTTGTCCAGCCTATAAGCGCGAACGGAAGCATAACGTACGACGGAAACGGCGGGAAGCTGACAAAATATTTGCCGTTGTAAATCGCAAGCTCAAGGTAGGGAACGTCTTTTCCGAGGTCAAGTCTGCCCTCGAGCCATGACTGTGCCTGAAGAATGTACGAATTATACGGCTGCGCCTTCCACGGCCACTGACCGGTGAATGTCCACAGCACAAAAAATACCGCCGTTACGCACAGACACAGAAAAATTATATCCGCTGACCTGTCTTTATCGAAGGACGTCAGACGTTTTTTTCGCTCAGTCATCATAATCTTCCTTTCCGTTAAAGTATTTGCTTAAAGCACAGATACGCCGTAAGGTAAATACCCATGCCGACAGCCATTGAAGCCGTTATTATATGTTCGGACCATTTGTGTCTTTCGGCGAAATCCGCGAGGAACACAAACGCGGGAACGGCGCACGACATATATCTCGCCACGCTTATCGGCCATTTAAAGCCCGCGTTTATAATTATATATACGGCGAGAAAAGACGTATACATTCCGCGTCCGCGTCTAAGACCGTACACGAGCAGCGCGACGGCGAAAATAACGGATACCGCTTCGGGAATCCATATTTCAAATCTTATCGACCCCTGTTCGGTAAACGCTTTGTTAAAAATCCGACCTATGCATTTGCCGAAATATTCGGAGCCGTTGTACCATATGGTTTTCTGATATTCAAGGAATTTAAAGGGATTTCCCGTAACCTTATAATTGCACAGCAGGTATATTCCCGTGCCTGCGAGCATTAAAAATATCCAAAGTCCCTTTGAATAAAACAGCTTCCACACTTCTTTTATGTTTTTATTTCTGAGCTTTTCGATTATTTTATAATGCTCCAGCCATTCAACCGCGGCAGGTATCGCGAGCAGTATTCCGACCATACGCGACAGCGCCGCGAGCGCGCCGAAAACACCGGTTAAAATCCAGTTGTGTTTTCGTATATAATAGAGAGACGCCGACATTGTAAACAGCAGCATGCTTTCATTCATCAGCGTTCCGAAGAAAAGGGCGTGGGGAAATACGGAAATAAATACAATTGCCCGTAAAGATGTTTCTCTGTTGTAGTCGACGCAGAACAGCTTGTACAGAAAAGCGCACGATCCCGCGTAAAGAACAGACGACAGTACAAGCCCCGAAAGCTGCATATTACGGAATATGACGTTTACGAGTCTCATGAGCCACGGATAAAGAGGGAAAAACGCGAGAGTTGTGTACTGTCCGTCTACGGTGAAATATTTATATCCGCCCGTAGCGATGCGGACATAATTGTTAGCGTCCCATTTCATGTATTGGTCGAGTATTCCCTGAAATCCCGCGACGTCGTCGTTGAACATATATATTTCGCATACGGAAAACAGGAACACCGCGAGCCGGAACGCGAGAGCGAGCGCGAATACCGCCCAAACCTCTTTTGGCGAGCTCTCGCGGGAGCCGTGAAGGCTCTTGTCGGCGAGAATGACGTCGGTGAATTTATTTGATTTAAGCCGCAGTCCGGATTGTGAAAGAACCCGTATAACAATTACGAGAACCGCGCCCCATATTATCACGCTTGATAAAACGGAAACTACCATTATTCATTCACCTCGTTTGTTTCCTTAATAATAAATTTCGGTCTGTGTTTTGTTTCGAGATATGTTTTTGAGAGATACTGACCGAGAATTCCTATACAGAATGTCTGTACTCCGGCAACAAGAAGTATTATACACACAAGCGACGGATATCCCGCTACGGGATCGCCCCATATAAGCGTTTTTGCGACTATTACTATAATCATAACGAACGCCGCAAAGCACATAATAAATCCCATTACGGACGCGACGGCGAGCGGAGCCGTGGAAAACGCGGTGATTCCGTCGAGAGAATACAGAAACAGCTTCCAAAACGACCATTTTGTTTCTCCCGCGATTCTTTCGGTATTTTCGTATTCGAGCCACTTTGTGTTGAAACCCACCCAGCCGAAAATTCCTTTTGAGAAGCGGTTGTATTCGCTCATTTCAAGTATTGCGTCGGTCATCTGACGCGTCATAAGCCGATAGTCGCGCGCGCCGTCGACAATATCGGTTTTTGAGATTTTGTTTATCAGTCTGTAGAAAAGTCTCGCGAAAAACGAGCGTATCGGCGGCTCGCCTTTTCGCGTTGTGCGCCGCGCGGCGGCGCAGTCGAAACCGCCGTTTACTATGCTTTCATACATTTGAGCGAGCATTTCGGGCGGGTCCTGCAAATCCGCGTCCATAATCGCGGTGTAATCTCCCGCGGCATATTTCATGCCGGCGTACATCGCCGCTTCCTTGCCGAAATTGCGTGAAAATGAAATGTATTTCACGCGGCTGTCTTGCGCGGCGTATTTCTTTATAACTTCCAGAGTGTTGTCGGTTGAGCCGTCGTTTACAAACAGATATTCAAAGTCGACGCCGAATTTATCCTTCATAACAGCCGACTGTTTCGTTACGGCGTCATAGAAATAGGGAACAGCGGCTTCCTCGTTGCAGCAGGGAATAATGATACTTATTAAATTACTCATATTTATCACACATTAAATCTGAACAGCACGACGTCGCCGTCCTCCATAATATACTCCTTGCCCTCGCTGCGGACAAGTCCTTTTTCCTTTGCGGCGGCCATAGAGCCGCATGCCATCAAGTCGTTGTAATGAACAACCTCGGCGCGTATAAAGCCGCGCTCAAAGTCGGTATGAATTTTACCCGCCGCCTGAGGAGCCTTTGTACCTTTCGTAATAGTCCACGCTCTTACCTCCGGCTCGCCCGCCGTGAGGTAGCTTATAAGACCGAGAAGCGTGTAGCTCGCTTTTATAAGTCTGTCAAGACCTGATTCCGACATATTAAGTTCCTCAAGGAACATCGCTTTTTCCTCGCCGTCAAGCTGGGCGATTTCTTCCTCGATTCTTGCCGATACAGGCATAACCTGCGAGCCTTCCTTCGCGGCAAGCTCCTTAACGCGGTTTACATAATCGTTGTTTTCTATGCCTTTTGAAAAATCGTCCTCCGCGACGTTTGCCGCGTAAATTACCGGTTTCATGGAAATAAGCGCTATTTCCTTCATAACGAGCGCTTCGTCCTCGTCATACTCAAGACTTCTCGCCGGAATACCGTCCTCAAGAGCCGCCTTGACGCGCTCAAGCATTTTAAGCTCCTTCGCGAGCGACTTATCGCCCTTCATCGCCTTTTTCGTGCGGTCAATTCTTCTGTCTATAATTTCAAGGTCGGAGAAAATCAGCTCAAGGCTTATTGTCTCAATGTCGCGTATCGGGTCAATCGAGCCGTCGACATGCGTGATGTTCGGGTCCTCAAAGCAGCGGACGACATGAACAATCGCGTCCACCTCGCGTATATGCGAGAGGAATTTGTTTCCGAGACCCTCGCCCTTTGACGCGCCCTTTACAAGTCCGGCGATATCGACAAATTCAATATACGCGTGCGTAACCTTTTTTGGGTGATACATTTCGGCGAGCTTGTCAAGTCTTTCGTCGGGAACGTCCACTATGCCGACATTCGGTTCAATTGTGCAGAACGGGTAGTTCGCGCTTTCCGCGCCCGCCTGCGTTATAGCGTTAAACAGCGTTGATTTGCCGACATTCGGCAGACCTACAATTCCTAATTTCATTTTTTCTCTGTCTCCTTTGTTTTCTATAGTTTCAGGCGTTCAAACAGCGTTTACTACACCATTTTTACACCATTTTTGCATATGTATTCGTTTCAAACTGTGCTA
>CAYRSG010000039.1:0-17188 GCA_964426905.1 uncultured Clostridium sp.
TCACGTCCGTATACGCCCACGACGAGAGCGTAATCCACGTTTTCGCCCGCGCCGGCAACGACGCGAGCATCATCACCGCCGCAAGCGTAAATGCTAATATTTTTTTCATATTTTATTCTCCCTTTATCCTATACTTTTCTAATCTACCAATATATAACCTTCCTCCAGCGTATCGCCCTCATACTGCAGTATTACGGTAGCGCCGTCGGGAAGGCTGTACGTCTCCTTGCTTCCGTCTCCGGAAACGGAGTCCGGCTCGCCGAGCCGGTCGTAAACCTCCGTGCGCTCCTCGTCTATATCGACAGGCTCCGCGTCAGCTTCCGACATGATATCCGCGTCTGTTTCGGGCATGATATCCGCGGCGGGTTCGCCGCTCCGGCGCTCCGGCTCGCTGTAGCTTTGGCTTTCGTCAATATCATTATAGCTGTTATTATAATCATACGAGCCGGCGTTTTCCTCAGGCGTATCGTCCGTCTCCGACCGTTCTTCAGACTGCGCCGACGGTTTTTCTGTCGGCGCAAACGGCTCCTCCGTCGGCGCAAACGGCTCCTCCGTCGGCTTAGGTATATCAACGGGACGCTCCACTATATGGCGGTTATCCTCTATTTCCTCCGCGACCTGCGCCGTCGCGAATGTGATAAGACTTCCCGAAAGCGCGATTGACACAGCCGCAACGCAAAACATTACAACTCCGCTTCTTTTTATCTTCTCGTCCAGAATACTCTTAAAACGCTCCATAACCGTTTTTTTCGAAAATATAAAACAGGTTGAAAGCGCGGTGTTTCTCGCGCAGCCGTTATGTACAAGGTTCATTATGGCCTCGCAGTAATGCCGTCTGTATTCCGAATCGGTGTTTTTTACTACCTCGGCGTCGCACGCAAGCTCAATATCCCTATCCGCCGCCCTGTACATCAGATATACAACGGGATTAAACCAGTGAACCGTTTTCGCCGCGATTAAAAGCAGCTTTACCCATATGTCATGACGCTTGAAGTGAATAAGCTCATGCCGAAGTATAATCGGCAAGTCTCCGCTGTCAAACTTCATGTCGGGAAGCAGCAGAACAGGCTTTATAAGTCCGAATACCATCGGCGTCGAAACCGTCTTGCATATTTTTATATCTATGCCGCGTTTTACGCCCGCAAAGCTTTTCGCCTCGCCGAACGCTTTCATTGTATCCGCGTCCGGCGCTTTTTTGCTCCATCTGTTTACCGTGCGTTTAAAGGAAATATAACAGAAAATCTGATATACCGTAAACACAGCCATTCCAAGTATCCATATCATCGTCAGTATACGCGAAAGCGATAACTCTCCCGCCGCCGCGGCGTTCGCCGCCGCTTCGCCCGAGCGGAGCTCCACGGGTATGGTTATGGCTTTGTTTATGTTTATTTTAAACGGCAAAACCAGCCGCACCGCTACAAACAGCCACATGTAATAACGCCATTTAGCGACATAGCTGTGCTTTAAAAGCGGCGAGCATAAAAGCAGAAGCGTTATAAACGCCGTTACCGGCAGCGTCATTTCAATAATATCAATAAACAAATTCTCCATTTAATTCCCTTCTTTCTTTATTTTTTCGATGAACGCGTCGAGCTCGTCTATGTCTTTTTTTGATATTGCGTTCGTGTCGTAAAGCGCGGTTACAAGCTCGGTTATGGAATTGCCCTTGAGCTTCTTTATAAAAGACCTGCTCTCGACCGCCAGATATTCCTTCTCGCTTACAAGCGGTTCAAACGTCTTGCTCTTTCCTTTCATTCCTCCCTTTAAAAATCCGCGTTCTATAAGACGCGTCAAAAGCGACTGCAGCGCGCCCTGACTCCAAGGACGCTCCTCGTCGAGCTTCTGTTTAATCTGCGTGGTGGTTATGGGAGTCGGGTTAGACCATATCACCTGCATAATTTCAAGCTCTGTTTCCGGTATCTTTTTTAATTTCATAGCTATGCTTCCTTTCTTACTGCATTTGCAGTACTACATTTGCAGTATATTTATATACTACACCTGCAGCAGATATTTGTCAAGTACTTTTTTTAATTTTTTTGTCAGTCCTTAAATTCTATCCCTTTATCCCTGTTCACACTTAGGTTTTCTATAAAAAAAATACGGTTAAAATAAAACCGTATTTTTTTGCGATATTACATATTTACTTAATCAGTATCATCAGCATCAGCATAACCGGAGCGATATACATTACGCTGTCGAAACGATCCATAAATCCGCCGTGACCGGGAAATATCCAGCCGAAATCCTTAATGCCGGTATCGCGTTTTATCGCCGACGCCGCAAGGTCTCCAAGCTGTGAGAATATTCCGCCCGCCACGCCGAAGACCGCTCCCAAAAGGAGATATACCGGGAATCGTTTCATTACCGTTTGAGACGCCGCTCCGTCAATCAGCGAGAATATCCACAGCGCGATTGTACACGCGGCTATCGAGCCTATAACGCCGCCTACCGAGCCCGCCACTGTTTTATTGGGGCTTACGTGAGGTATAAGCTTGCGTTTCCCGAAAAACTTTCCGAAAAAATACGCGCAGGTGTCGCACGACCACGCCGCTATACACGTAAGCAGCATAAATTCCGTGCCGAAAAACGTTCTCGTATACTGCAGACACCACATCGACGCCGTGATGTACAGCGTAAGGAAGCCGCTTGAGAGGACGTCCTTATAGTTGCGTTTGCCATGCTCAAAAACAGCAAGCGCCATATAAACGAGAAGTATAAGCGTCGACGCCATATAAACAACTATATACCGTCCGCTTTCGAGATCCGTTATAAAAAACATTGACGCGAGAAGCATTATCGCCGAAACAAAACCGCCAACCTTCATCGCCGCATCCGCGTTTGTCGCATTATAGCATTCAAACAGCATAAAAAATATAACCGCCGCAAGCACAACTGTAAAAACCGCCGGCGGCGCGATAAGAACCGCCGCGAATACCGCGAGCGCCACAACAGACGTAATAATCCTTATAAGCATATTATACACCCCCGAATCTTCTTCCCCTGTTCTGAAAATCTATAATCGCTCTGTGCAGGTCGTTCGGCTTGAAATCCGGCCAAAGCTTATCGGTAAACCACATTTCCGCATAGCTGACCTGCCATAGCATAAAGTTGGAAAGACGCTGCTCGCCGCTTGTGCGGATTAATAGATCAATATCGGGCTGACCGGCTGTGTAAAGACAGTCTCCCACTGTCTTATCGTCAATTTCCGAAGATTTTATCTCGCCGTTTCGAACCTTTTCGCATATAGCGCGCGCCGCGTTTGCGATTTCCTCGCGTCCGCCGTAATTCAGCGCTATATTCATCACTATGCCGGTATTGTTTTTCGTAAAATCCTCAGTCTTTACTATCTGCTCGCGAATTTCCCGCGAAAGCTCTTTTCTCGAGCCTATCGCGCGTATGACGACGTCCTTGCCGGCGAGCGTTTTCTCGGCGTTTTTCAGGTAATCGAGGAGAAGCGACATTAAATAGTCGACCTCCTCCTTCGGTCTTTTCCAGTTCTCCGTCGAAAACGCGTATACCGTTATATACTTTACTCCGAGATTGTTCGCTTCCGTAACAATTTTTTTCAAAGCGTCCGCTCCGGCTCTGTGACCCGCGCTTCGCGGAAGCCCTCTTTTTTTTGCCCATCTACCGTTGCCGTCCATTATCACTCCGATATGCTCGGGCAATCTCGATTTATCTATTGCGTTAATTTTTTTTCTTGCAAAAAGCATACGATACTCCTCAAATTAGTATAATACCGACAGACAGCTTTCGCGCCGCCTGCCGGTCGATAAAATCAAATATGCGAACTAAACCTCAAGGATCTCCTTTTCCTTGTCGGCGCAGACGCCGTCTATTTCCTTAACGTAATTGTCCGTCAGCTTCTGAATATCCTTCTCCGCTTCCTTAACGTCGTCTTCCGTTATTTCGCCGTTCTTCTTCTGCGCCTTGAACTTTTCCAAAGCGTCGCGGCGGATATTTCTTATCTGAACCTTTGCCTCCTCCGTATATTTTTTTACGGTTTTAACAAGCTCTTTTCTTCGTTCCTCCGTAAGCGGCGGGAAGTTAAGTCTTATTACCTTTCCGTCATTCTGAGGACTGATTCCGATATCCGACGCGTTTATAGCCTTTTCGATTTCTTTTAAGACGCTCGCGTCCCACGGCTGAATTACAAGAAGTCTCGGTTCCGGAGATGATATCGAGCCAACCTGCGCGATGGGCGTCTTTGTTCCGTAATAGTCAATCGAAACCTTGTCGAGTACCGACGCGTTCGCCCGTCCGGCGCGTATTGTTTTAAGCTCGCTCGAATAGCCTTCTATTCTTTTCTCCATTTTTGATTCGATTTCGGGATATTTACCCATTTTTCTGTTCCTCCTTTTAATTAAAGTTTACCTTCATTATTTACAAGCGTGCCTATTTTTTCTCCCTTTACCGCTCTGACTATATTTACAGGATCGTTCAGTCCGAATACGAGAATCGGCAGATTATTGTCGCGGCACATTGAAGCCGCGGTAGAATCCATTACTCCGAGATTTTTTGTGAGAATATCGCTGAAAGAAAGCACGTCGTATTTTTTCGCGTTCGGATTAATATTCGGGTCGCTGTCATATACTGCGTCAACCTTCTTCGCGAGAAGTATGATATCCGCTTCGATTTCAACGGCTCTCAGCGCCGCCGCCGTATCCGTGGACATAAACGGATTGCCCGTGCCGCAGCCGAATATAACGACTCTTCCCTTTTCAAGATGTCTTTCCGCCTTTCCTCTGATATAAGGCTCCGCGACTTGACGCATCTCAATCGCTGTCTGTACTCTTGTCGGCACGTCGTAGTTTTCAAGCGCGCTGCATAATGCGAGAGCGTTAATCGCCGTCGCAAGCATACCCATATGGTCGGCTCTTGTCCTGTCCATGTTTTCGCCGCTGCGGCCTCTCCAGATATTTCCGCCTCCGACAACTATGGAAACCTGTACTCCCAAATCAACAATCTTTTTGATATTTTCGCTTATATGCGCTATTGTCTTTTCGTCAAGTCCAAAGCCGTTAGGTCCCGCAAGCGCTTCGCCGCTGATTTTCAGAAGCACTCTCTTGTACTTAGCCCTCATACGCCAAAATCCTCCTTTAAATATAATTCTGTACTAAAATACATTATACTATAAACAAGAAAATATTTCAACACATTTTTTCTATATATCGTTATAAGTTAAATCCGAAACAAGTCCGCGGTCAAAAAAACCGGCGTCCCGCTGTTAGCTTCGCCCTCGGAAGCATGATATTTTCTTAACGGTCGTTCATACAAAAACATACTCCGCCGTAACGGCGGAGTATGCCGAGTTTTATTTAACTGTTCCGTTTCTCCCGAATATAAAATATTTATTTATATTTTTCAACAAGATTGTCATATTCAGCCTTTGTAATCGGCATAACCGTGCCGTGGCGATATGTTCCGTCGAACGAGAACGCCGAGCCCGCCGTGAAAACGCCCTCTGTTATATCGCTTGTCACGAACGGCTTATAGCCTTGGCTCTTTGAGAAGTAGTCAAGGAGCAGACACCACTTGTCTTCCCCGTTCAGCTTATAAATAGCGGGTCCTTCATAGCCTGTCATTTCACCCAAATTATATGTCTCAACATCTTTCCAGTTACCGTTTAAGGAAGTACATTTCTGCATTGTTACAGATGAACGCGCTTCGTTCTTTGTAAATCTGTAGTACACGCCCTTATGTCCGATAATCGTAGTATCTATTACAGCGTTCGGTTCTTCAATATAAAGCTCGGGAGCGGAAAACGTCTTAAAGTCCTTTGTATAGCTTCTGTAAATTCTGTACTTGGCATAGCTGTCGTCGCTTATAACCGACGCCCAGAATACCATATATTCCCCTCTTTCGGGGTCGTAGCAAGCCTCCGGCGCCCAGGTGCAGCCGGCGTTATCGTTGTTAATTTTTACAAGATTCGCCTCGCTCCAGTTTACAAGGTCTTCGCTTTCCCAAACGACTATACTCTTTGAACCCTGCTGAGCGGCTCCTCCCCACAGGCTTCCGCCCAGACTTTTTCTGTTGAAGATTGATAAATCCGTCGCTATTATGAAGAACTTTCCGTCCTCGCCGCGCAGTATATACGGGTCTCTGACGCCGTTTTCGCCCACATTGCTTGTAAGAACAGGCTTTTTGCCGTTAAGCGTCGTCCACGTTTGTCCGTTCTCTGAAACAGAGAAATAAATCTGCTCGCAGCTTGCGTCGCCCTCTGTATTCATAAAATGAACAAAGAGATACGCTTCCATTTCCTGTTCGGGCTGTATATTAAACGTCTTTTGTATACTTTTTACGGTTTCTCCGCTTGCCTTATCCGCGAGCGTACAGGATATCGTGTACGCGCCGCTCCACTCAAGACCCGTAAAGCTGCCCGAAGCGGTTTCTTTTCTTTCCGCCGCGTCGTCATGGCTAAGAGATACATACATATTGTATTTCTCCTTTTCCGCAATATAATCGCTTGTATAGTTAATCGAATTACCCTCAACATACGCCGCGAAAGTATCAAGCACAGCCGTGTAACCTACCACCGTTACAGTGAAATCCTTTGTAAATTCAATACCGTCTTTGGATGTTTTTGCTGTCAGCGTCGCCGTTTTAGTATCATCGGCTCTTGTAACTTTGCCGTCGAGAGCAACCGTCGCGGCGTCAGAGGTTTCCCAAGTAACTCCGTCTACAGTCGGGATGGCAATATCCTCAGTCACAGCCGATAAATCGCCTAAATCAATGTCGGCAAGCGGATTTTCAATCGCGTGATTGTAAATCGCAAAATCATCAAGATAACCCGTCGCAAATTCCCCGCTGCCCCAGTTTGCCTTTCCGATATAGCAAACAGACGAGCTTCCGAGCATATCGGCAATATTCACGGTTGAAGCGACGCTTGTTTTAACGCCGTTTACGTATACGTCGGTTACATCGCCGCCGACGGAAATCATTACGTTGCTCCACTCGTTTGCGGTCAGCGCGGTGTTTGCCGCTTCGCTCCTCGCGCCGCTGTTGTTGTAACGCTCCACATTAAGCGCGCCGCCTGAGGTGAACGCACCCAAATACTTTTCTTGCTGATAAGTTTGCGCGCTGTCGTTCGGCGCCGCGTAGAACCACCATGACGTAGCCGATGACGTCGGCTTAACCTTAAACGAAATTGTTATATTCTCCTGTCCGGTTAAAAGCGGATTCCCGTTCGCGTCCGTAAGCTTAAGCGCCGTCGAGGCGGTGTTGTCAAACTGAACGCACTTTTTACCGTCAACCTCGGCAAACTTTGCCTCTCCGGAAGCCTTACCGTATGCCGAGCCGCTCGTCAAGTCGCCGTTATCGAAATTGAGGCTTATGAGTTCTCCGCTTTCGGGAATTTCGGGAGGAACCGAGGGAGTAGGCTCCGGAGTCGATTCGGGAATTAACGCTTTTGAATCCTCGCCGCAAAGGGGTTCCATCGCCCCCTCGCCGTCCAAAGACTTCCACAGCATAACTTTTGCGTCATATTCTTCCGCGTTCTTGTCAAATGTAATTGTGTCCGTCGTTTTTACTCCGTTTGCGGGATTTTCAAGCTTCTTTGTCCGCACTTCCTCAAGTCTGCCGTCTTCATCATACAACGCTCCTATAAGAACGGCGCTGTCCGTCCCGTCAACGACGGTATATGAAACGTTAAGCGTTTTTCCGTCCGAACCCGTTATTTTCACACTGTTTGAAGTAATTGCTTCCTCGACAATATTGGTAACAAGGTTATCGACAACCATTATCTTATTCCACGCCGTATATGTTCCGGCGAAATAAACTTTGGCGATATTTTGCGCGTTTGTCGTTCCTTTATACGTCTTTAGCTCCGCGCTTCCCGATACGTTCTTTATTGTAACGGTTACGTCGCCCGCAGCCGGATTGTAATAAATTTCAACATGACCGCCGTTTGAGATATAAGACGCGTTTTGCTTGTCGCTTACATTATTTTTGAAATAGGCGGCTCCGTTGCCGTTTGTTTCGACCGCGGTTTCGCCTATTGTCACCGAATAAGTTTTACCCCAGTTGTTTGCCTTTATGCTTACGATATTGGCGCCGTCTGATGAAGAAAGCGCGAAATCGGAATCGCCGTCTGAGTTCGGAGTAAACATATCAAAGGCGAGATTTATAATTTTGTCTTCGCCGCATGTTACTCCTTCCGAAAGAGTAAGCGTCGCCGAGCCGGCTCTTTGCGTACTGGAGTTATTGCTCAGCGAATTCTGCGGCAAAAGCGCCGCCTCGCCGTCGGAATCGGCGCCGAGTCCCGCGAAGCCGTCAAATACAAACCCTTTGGCGTCTTCCGAGAAATCATTGGTAAGCGCGTCAACATTGGTTATAAACGAATAGTTTGTTCCCTTATATTTTTCGCTGTAGTCGACTACAACAGGAACAACGTGTTCCAAGTCAGCCGTCGCTTCGCGAAGCGACCACAGCTCGTTATCGCCGCCGCCGAAAGCGTAAAGGATTACGCTTCCGCCGTTCGCGGTACTCTGTCCGCTCACGTTAAGCGATTTCTCTGTCGAAATATTCTTAATTTCAAAATATCCGCCGTGATTTATTAAATCCCATTTTGCCGCGTTATCCGCCGCCTCAATATCCTTTGATATTACAGGCTTGGCGTCCGCGTTTGCCGCGAGAAGCATACCGGCGTTTTTGTTTATGATATTAAAATGGCCGTCCTCTGTCGCCGCGAGAGTCCATGCCGCCGTATCGAGATTTCTGTTTTCCCATTGTACAAGCTGCGCGCCCGAAGTAACGCTCTTAGACTTTGTTTCAAGACTAAGACCGCTGTGTTTATTTACAATGTTAATTATCTGATTGGCGGCAAGCACGTTTACGTCTATCGCTGTGCTTGTATCGCCCGCCGTCGCGGTAAGAGTAAAAGCGCCGCTTTTTTTTGCTTTTACCGTCGCTGTGTTCGATACTCCGTCCACTGTAATATCCGCCGCATCAGGGTCGGAAACGCTCCAGTCAACGGAATACTCCGTAAATTCGAGGCTGCTTCCGCCTATGGAATAAGTATAGTCGACGCCCGCTACAATGGTATTCGAGCCGTTTATTGTCATATAGTCGACAGGGGTATCGCCGCCTTCGATTACATATGTAGTGATTGTCTTTGACTTCAATGTAGCGTCAAACTGCTTGTTTGTTACGTTTATATCGTCAAGCTTCGCCCATTTTTCACTGCTCGCGTTTGTGCGGATAACGTTAACCTTTGAGCCTGTCTTTGAAAAATCCCGCAAGTCAAATGTAACGTCCTTATCGCCGCTGTCGTTATTCAGCGCGACAATAACTATTTTACCTGTTTTCTTGTCATACGCCGCAAGCGTATTTGAGGAGGAAGCAATAATTGTCATGCCCGGCTCAATATACTTTGTGAACTGACCGTACGCGTAATACTTATTTGTCAGCACAATTTCCTCTTTATCATGGTCAGCCATTCCGACTCCCCAGAGAGACGACGTGTCCGTCACGCTGTTGTTAGCCTCTGTTTTATTTCCGCTCGGATCGGTGAAGTTTGAGTCCTTGTGCATGTCCACAATGTCCCACATTACCCATGCCGACGGCTGCATTCCGTTCATATCCTCGATAATCATGCTCGCGAGCGTAAAACCGTCGCCGCCTTTGTCAACCTCGCTCTGCCAGAGGTTTTTATTCATCTCCCGCGCCTTGGCTTTTACCTGCGCGTGATAACCCCTGTCGCTGTAGGTATGAGTATCGATTCTGCCGAGAGCCGTTTTTGCTTCATCCGTAAGCTTGTCTAAGTTGTTTACGGTACTCTTCAGACTTGTTTCATCCATACCCGCGACAATAACGTCCTCGAGTCCCGCCGCGTCAAGAGCTTTTCTTGTTTCGGTAATCGCCTTCGACTGGTTTTCACCCGGACTGAAACGGCAGCCCTCCTGCTTAGGAGAATTAACGCCCCAATAGCTTGTGTCAGGCTCGTTCATTGGAGAATAGCTTTGGAAAACGATACCGTTGTCTTTAAACAGCTTTGTCGCGTCCGCAATAAATTTTGCGAAATCATCGTACATTTCAGGCTGTAAGTTGTCGCTTGAAGCGGGGTCGCCGCCGCCCGTACATCCCGATACAGTCATAAAATACGGAGCCGAGTTGGAAAATCCCTCAAAGTACAAGCCGGGATTTGCCTTTAGCGCCGCCTTCGCGATATTGAGCTGATTTTGGTCGTTTGTTATGTCATATGTAATACTTTCTACGTCTTTGCCGTCCTCCGACAGCGTAAAAGTATCCCATACGCCCGGGACCTTTGAATCCGAGCGCGTTATATGATTGTGCGAAGGGTCGTCGCCGCCGCCGAGATTATAACGCGCAATGTCAAGGCTGAGTCCGTCATCCGAAAAGAACAAATCCGCCGCCTGCCGCGTCATCTTTTCGCTGTAGCCGACGCGGTTCGCCCACCAGCAAAGCGCGGTACCCCAGCCTTGAAACTCGCCGTTGTTAAAAGGCGACGCATCCGAAGGGTCGAGTCTTATAACAGTCCCCGAGTCCGCCGCGGCAAAAGCGTACGGCATAATACCTGTTACAGGCGCCATAGTCGCCGTAATTGACGCGGCGATAATCCGCTTTAAAAATTTTTTCATAATTCTCCGTCCTTTCTGCAAGTAAAATTACTTCTATCTTATAATTATTATATATCTCACGCTTTTAATAATCTATCATGTTTCTTATTCTTTTGTCATATTTCTTGTTTTTCTCTTGCGTAAAGACTTCTGTATACCCTTGGCGTTATTCCGCGGCTTCTTTTAAACAGACGCGTAAAATGGCTTTGTGATGAAAATGAAAAATACGCGCTTATTTCCTGTATTGAGTAATCGGAATATTTAAGCATATTTTCACACATGTACAGTCGTTCATCCAATATATACCGCGTTATTGTTTTATTTTCCGATTTTGAAAACAATGCCGACAGATAATCGGCGTTTACGCCCAATTCTTTTGACATTTCCGATACCGATATTTTATTGTGTATATGCCTCGATATGTAGTCCTTCGCGCGTCTTACAAGCGGATTATAATTCCCGCTTCCGCCAAGACTGCGTACCAATTTAGCGAATTCAAGCTGCGCTTCGTGTATAGCCTCTACAACTTTTCGTTCATCAGATGTATTGTCCTCTATATTTCTTACAAAGCAGTCCGCCATTGAAAAGGCAAGCTCCGGACTCACTCCTCCTTTTATCGCGCTTCTTGAGGAAAGAGTTATAACGCCGATTGCGATATTTTTTACATTTCTCAAATCATCAGACGCAAGTCTGCCTATTTTTCCGTCGTATTTTTCTTCCCAACATCCCCTGAGCGCTTCCGTATTCCCTGTTTGTATACTGTTCTGTTCCCGCAGCTCCTGACTGTACGGATTGTGAGATTCTTCTTTTTCCTGCATATCAAAAACCGTCGCAATGGCTTTACGGCGCGTATCGTTTTTACGTTTCATCGCATCCTCCGCTATATATCAATCTTGATTATATTATACAACGGATAGAATATAATGTCCAATGATTATTTAAATAATTTTTCTCGCCTTGTCGAGAAACTGCCGACAAGCCAAAAAACAGCGTCAATAAATGCTGTTTTTGAATTTTTTTAAAGCAAAAACCTAAAGCTCCTCATTCTTCGGAACTTTAGGTTTTAAGCTATTTTTGACGCGCATGTCGTCAAAAATGATTTTATTTGACGACATGCGCCTCTTTCTCACATTAACAGGGAAGACAAAACCGCAGGGGGTTTGTCTGCGGCCTGAAATATATTTGTTTAAAACTTCATTCTTTTTTATCTTCAAGAAGATATTCCTCGGCAATTCTCGCACAGTCCTCAATACATTCGACGCACGGTCGTTTCTTATAAAAATTCCCGTCGCGTTTTGTCGGCGCCGCGCCGTTATCCTTCGGCAGATTTTTCCCAAGAAGCTCGGCGCATATTACAGTACCGTGTTTTTCCTTAAACGCGCTTGCCATTTCCCGCGCCTTGCCGTATACAAGCGCGCGCGTTTCCAAATCCTTCGGAACAGCCTTGCTGTATTTAAGTCCCGCGAGCATAAACATTCCGCTTACCGCTCCGCATGTAAGACGCAGACGTCCCATTCCTCCGCCGAACGCTTCCGAAACCCTCATTGCCGTTTCGCTGTCCATTCCGAACAAATCACAGTACGCGCAAACGACTGACTGAGAGCAGTTGCAGCCTGATTTGAAAAGTCCGACCGCTTTTTGTACTCTGTCCATATTATCCTCCGGTTTTTCTTTAGTCTCCGAACGAAATTCCGATTTCCCTTGCCGCTTCTATAACGTCGCTGTCAACAGGTACCTTCTTGAGCTTTCCGGCAACTTCTCCAAGCGGAACCGGAACAATTTTCTCATTCTGAAGCGCCGTCATAAAACCGTACTGCCCATTCTTTATAAGTCTCGCCGCGGCGGCGCCGAAGCGGGTGCAGAGAACTCTATCATACGCGCACGGACTTCCGCCTCGCTGAAAATGTCCCGGAACCGTTACTCTTATTTCATGCCCCGTCGTTTCCTCGATCTCCTTCGCAATCTTATACGAAATCGACGGATACGGCATAGCCGCCCTCTGCGCCTTAAATTCCTTCTTTTTAAGCCGCGCCTCCTCTTTAGATAACGCGCCCTCGGCTACCGCGAGGATTGAAAATCTCTTTCCCGCTCGTTCTCTCTTGTCTATAACCCTCGCTATCTCGTTTATATCGTACGGAATTTCGGGAAGCAGAATAATATCGGCTCCGCCGGCGATTCCGGCGTAAAGATTCAGCCATCCCACTTTATGACCCATTACTTCAACTATGAATATTCTTCCATGCGACGTTGCGGTTGTGTGTATGCAGTCGATTACCTGCGTGGCGATATCCACCGCGCTCTGAAAACCGAACGTCATTTCCGTTCCCCATACGTCGTTATCAATGGTTTTAGGCATTGTTACAACATTTAAGCCTTCCTCGCTCAAAAGATTGGCTGTTTTGTGCGTGCCGTTTCCGCCGAGAATTACAAGGCAGTCAAGATTCATTTTTCCGTAGTTTTCTTTCATCGCCTTAACCTTGTCGATGCTGTTCTCATCCTCGATAACGCGCATCATCTTAAACGGCTGACGCGACGTTCCCAAAATCGTTCCGCCGATTGTAAGTATTCCCGAGAAATCAGACTTATCCATTTTTTTGTAATCGCCGTGAATCAGTCCTCTGTATCCGTCTTGAATACCGTAAATTTCCACATCGTCAATTTCCTCATACAGCCCCTTCGCCACGCCTCTTATCGCGGCGTTAAGTCCCTGACAGTCTCCTCCGCTTGTCAGAATACCGACTCTTTTCATTTACCTCACCCTTTCATTATTCCCGCGGCAACTCTGTCGTTCCCGCATAAATCCTTTATTATCTTAACATTATTCAGGTATTTCTCCATTAGCTCCGATACGCTTTTACCCTGATTAAATCCTATTTCAAACGCCGCAAAGCCCCCCGGCTTCAGTATATGAGGAAGGATATCCGCCAGCCGTCTGTAAAATTTCAGTCCGTCCTCTCCTCCGTCGAGAGCTATTCGAGGCTCGTAATCCTTCACGACCGAATCGAGCGTGTCAACGACGTCTGTTTCTATATACGGCGGATTGGATACTACCGCGTCGTATTTTTCTTTCGGATATTCTTTAAGTATATCCATTTCGAATATATTTACTCTCTTATCCACTCCGTTTAAAAGCGCGTTCTGCGCCGAAAGCCTCAGCGCTTCGCCGCTTATGTCAAGCATATCGGCAAAAATCTCGGGACGGTAATGCGCCGCGCTTATTCCGATACATCCGCTTCCGCAGCATATATCGAGAATTTTCTTTTTCCATTCTATTCTTCCGATAACCGTTTCAACGAGCGTTTCAGTGTCGCTTCTCGGTATAAGCGCTCCCCTGCCGGTTTTGAACGGCAGAGACATAAATTCCGTTTCACCGAGTATGTATTGAAGCGGCTCGCCGTTTATACGGCGTTCAAGCATTTCCCTAACGCTTTTAAGCCGATCCTCCGTAACAGAACGTCTTCCGTCGGTAATAAGACGCGTTCTGTCTATTCCGAGCGCATTCATAACAATAAGCTCGGCCTCAAATCGCGGATTTTCCGAAAGTTTACCGGCGCACTCTCTTACAAGCTCAGAAATTACCATTTGTCGTCCTCTTTATTCTCCGGTATGCACGGCTTCATCGAAGCTATGGCTACCTCAATCTGCGACGCGTCCGGTTCGCGCGTTGTGAGCTTCTGAAGCCACAGTCCCGGTTTTGACAGCCATCCGACGCATCTGTTTTTGCTGCGTCCCGCCAGTTTTATTATCTCATACGAAATTCCCGCAACTACCGGCAGCAACGCAAGTCGCATCAGCACTCTCAAAATCACCATATCCACTCTCGGCAGCAGCGCGAACAGCAGTATGCTGACTATCATTACAAACAGCAGAAAGCTCGTGCCGCATCTGGGGTGAAATCGGGTATATTTTTTTATGTTTTCAACGGTTAGTTCCTCGCCCGCCTCATAGCATGCGATAGTTTTATGCTCCGCGCCATGATATTCATATACTCTTTTTATATCCTTCATATTCGATACAATCGCGAGATAGCCGATAAATATCGCCATTCTCACTATACCCTCAAAAAGACTTGTGAACAGATGAGAGGCTGTCACAGCCGAAAAATGAGGGATAAGCGAACCGAGCTTTTCCGCGCCTTTTGTCAGAAACGTCGGCAGTATCATAAACAGCGCGACGCTGAATACAAGCGATATCGCGATTGCCGCGTAAATAACAATATCCTTAATCTTATCGCCGAATTTGTCGTCAAGCCATTTGTCAAATTTGCTTTCGGTATCCGCCTCGTCGTCTTCAATATCGACAAACTCGGCGCTGTACATCAGCGCCTTCATTCCGATGACAAGACTGTCTATAAAATTCACGCAGCCGCGCACTATGGGAAGCCTGAAAAATTTGCCGCGCGTCTTTACGCCGTTGTCGTCAACCTTACATTCTATTTCGCCGTCCGGCTTTCTTACCGCGACGGCCGTTTTGTACGGTCCGCGCATCATAACGCCCTCCATAACCGCCTGTCCGCCTATTGAAGTTATATGCTGTTCTTTACTCATTTATTTTCTCCGTTTCTAAATATATTATTAAAAACACGGACACAGACAGTCCGCGCACATAAACGCGGTGCAGCAGTCGCACGGACCGCAGAAGCCCGCTGACGTACCCGATGTGTTTGCCGTGTATGTTCTGTTCCTGTTCTCAATGTTGTTGAGGGCGTCTCTGTATTCGGCGTTGTCCGGCTCCATATTGACCGCTGTCCTTAAAAAACTAATCGCCTGATCGTACCAGCCCGCCCTTAACCGGATACAGCCGGATAGATAATACCATTCCGCCGTTTTCGGTAGCGCTTCAAGCATCGCGAGAGCTTCGCGTATCCTTGACTGAGACATAAGCGTCCTGACATTTTCAAAACTCGCCTGACCCGTGTATGTTCCGCCCGTATTATATGTTCCCGAACCGTAGGTCTGACCGTTCTGCGAGGATTGCGGACGCTTGCCGTTCATTATCATGTCGTACGCCTTGTTGATTTCTTTAATCTTTTCCCCCGCAAGGTCGGCTAAAGGGTTATTGACATACTTATCCGGATGATATTTCTTCACCAGCTCGCGGTATGCTTTTTTTATTGTTTCTTCATCGGCGTCCTCGCTGACGCCAAGTACCTCATAAGGATTCATGCTCTTCTCCTAAAATATAATCCTGCTTCTTTTTAAGCGCCGTATACATTATATTATCTAAAATTTCTTTGTTTTTTCTGATATTAAGCAAATCATACGCCGAAGCGGCGTTTTCAAGCGTAAATGTCATCGAGACGTTAAGAGTTTCCCTGACCTTGTTCTTTATTTCCTCCGCTGTTTTTTCCTTATATGCCGCGGCAAAAGTGTTGTAGTCTTTCTTTTTTATATCCTTTTCCAAATCGTTAAACGCGTCTATAATATAAATCCACCGTCCTACGTTGTAACCAAGCCACGCGAGAACCCGTCTTTCGTTTTTATCGGAAATAAAATCAGGCGTAAAGAGAAGCTCAAGAATTTTGGCGAAACAATCCGCCGTTTCGTCTATTAGGGCGCATCCGTTCTTCTCAAGCAAGCTGAGCTTATCCAGACAGCGGCGTATTTCACAGTAAATCCGGGGATATCGTTTTCTTGCTTTTCTTACGCCCGTGTAAAAAAACGTCATAGCGAAAAGCGCTTTTATGCTTCCGTCGTCGCGCCAGTCGTCCAGAAGCTTCAGGTAGCTCAGCATAACGCCTATATCCGCCGCGTAAGAGATCGCTCTGTCGTTTTCCGTGAAGCTCTTTTTCACCGCCGGATGCATAATACACCGTCTGTTCTTAATATCGTTTTCATCCGCGTCCACGGAGGAAAGCAGTATCGCGAGAAAGGTTATGTCATAGCTCAATCCTATGCGCGCGCTCTGCGAGCAGCGTCTGCCCGTTTCTCTGCACAGTCCGCAGTAATATGACCTGAAGGTTTCATATCCCGGATCGCTAAGAGAATTCCTGCATATAGTAATGTATCCGAACATATATATCCTCTTCCGTAAATATCTGTTCTAATAAGTATATATCAAAATCAATTGAATTTCAACCTATAGCGGTATTTTTTTTGCAAAATTTTTGTAAAGAATTCAATGATAGGTGACACATTTAATAAAATAATTCCATCAATGATAAATGCGTACCATATATTTTTACATCACATACATATATTTTTCAAGCAGCTCATTTGGACTGAGGAACTTTAGGCATATCTTGGGTATTGTATTTGACCACTTATTATATCTTTGAAGCTGCTTCCTCCCATCCGCAAGATTGTACATCCTCATCTTACTGTAAAACCTCTGCTCATCCGTTCTGTGCTGCCTCTCTACCTTGCCGTTATGTCTCGGCGTTGCTACCCTTATACGATGATATATTATGCCATATTCTTCAAGTTTCCGCTCAAACAATGTTTTACTGCCATTCTTACTTAACAGCGCCGTTGTCCATTCGCTCCCGTTATCCGTCTGTACTTCTCTTATTGCAAATGGCGCCGTCGTTACCAGCTTTATCAGAAAATCAAGCGAACTGTATGTGCTATGCTCGTCATACATCTCTCTGTATGTCCATCGCGTACATTCAT
>CAYRSG010000040.1:0-16599 GCA_964426905.1 uncultured Clostridium sp.
TCTATACCGACACAAGTCTTAATATGAACCGCTATGACATTGAGAGCGGAAAAATAACGCGGGTGTACCCCAACAGCAGCTCTAACCGATACGGAAAGCTCTATTATCTGACGGCTATGAACAGCGGCGTGGAGGGCGTGTATAAGATTGACGTCGACGGGAACATTTCGACCGTAACCGATACGCTCGCGAAGTACGGCGTGTATGTGCCAAACGGCGCGAAAACGGGAAACGACGGAAGCTACTATGAACTGGTGTATAAAAAGGAAAAAGACGTTAAAACGGGATATAGAAGTCGTCCGTATTAAGCAGATGAAGGGAAAGGGAAGAATGATGAAAAAGGTAATTGCGCTTATCGCGGCGGTGTGCGTTTCGGGAGCGTTTTCGGGAACGGCCGCGTTCGCGGCGGAGGAGAGCGACGTGACGTCGATCGGGCGGTGGACGTCGAGGACGGAAATACGCCAAAGGCTCGGCGAGCCGCAGAATATAACCTCCGGCGGATATAAGGAGATATACAGTCTGTCAAACGGAAGGACGGCGGTTTTTAAATATCTCGACGATATGCTCGAGAGCGGATATATTCTTGTAAACTAAGTCATATATATAATTATCGGAAAATCATAGAGGGACGCCGCTTAACGCGGCGCCCCTCTGATAGATTTTAAGAAAGAGAGAAGATATTTATAAAATTATATTCCGTGAATTATTTGATTATAACGATTTCCTTAATTGTATTGTCGTATATTCTGATGAATACTCTGTTGTTTTCATCCGCGTCGAACTTCTGAATGTCGCTTGCTTGAGCCGTAAGAACATTGTTCTTTGAAACTGTTGTGTCAACGCTGTAAATCTTCGCGTCGGACGGGATTGAGTAGTTTGACTCGCTTCCGTCGTTTACTGTGACGTTTATAGAATTTGTGAATTTCTTTGTAACCTTGCCGTATACGGTTTCAAGCTTGTCGGCGGGATTGGAAACGCCTTCCGTGTCTCTGGAGTCTATATCCATCAGAACTCTTACGCTTACGATTTCCTCATTGGCGTTGAGCTTGTACTGAATAAGGTCGCCCTGCTCGATTTTCTTGCCGTCCTTAACGAGTATTCCCTCGTTCTGAGCGTAGAGAGCAACTTCCTCGCCGTCGACGAGCGCCACAAGCATATCTGTCTGCTCGTCATCGTCGTTTACCGCGCTCATTACATCCTTAACTACCGCCAGAGGCGCGTCCGCGTTTGCGTTAAACTGCGCGTTTGTCACAACTACGGCTCCCGCAGTGTAGTTTTCACTCATATCGTATACAACCGCGTTGTACTTCTGCTCGTCCTCAAACACGTCGACTGTTCTTATCGCGTATTCATCCGAGTTTTCGGGAATATCGAAGATAATTGTGTTTTCGTCAATTCTTACGTTACCGAGCTTTGAAAGAGATTTTGAGAACTTTGCGTCTGTAAGATTGTAATTCTTTGTGAACTTCTCTGTGTTCACCGCGCCGGATTCGCTGTTGTCCTCGGCAGTGTTAATAGCTGTGATTATATTATCCGCGTTTACCGTATAAGTGATGAGCTGCGCCGGCGTTGTGTCGCCGTCAAGATTTATAGCGTTTACAACATCCTCAGCCTTAACGCCGCTCGTGCCGTTGAATTTTATCTTCGTATTTCCGTCAAGTGTTACTTCCTTGCCGTCTCTAGTGAATATTCTGAAGCTTGCCTTGTTTGAGGCGGTATTTGAATAGTAAGCTCTCATAAGGTAGCCGTAGTTTGAGCCTACGCTTGAAAGCGAGTCGACAGCCGCGATTTTGCCGTCCATATCAAGATAGAAAACGCCCTGAGCGCCTACCGAGATAGTTTCGGTATAATTAGGAGCAACCTTGTATCTTTCGCCTCCGATAAGAAGACCCTTGCTGTCCTTACCGCTTACCTTACCCTCAACCTTCTTGTTTGTGACAACGATTTCGTAACGCTCTCCGTCAAGACTTGCCGCTACCGAAAGAACGTCGAACTCCTTGAGGTCGGAGACCTCTATTTCATCAAATCCCTTCATAATTCTGTAGTCGGTGTTTTCATCGAGCTTCAGCGTTGTCTTTGAATATTTGTCGACAATCTTGTTTGTCGAGGTTACTTCCTCAACTACGATATTCTCGTAGCTTGTCACGAATACAACGTCGTATTTGCCGTCCTTATTCGTATCGAGTAGCTTTATATTTCCGGACTTGTCCTTCATGTCAAGAAGCGAATCGTCCATATTTTCGTTTTTGCCGTTATAGATAAGAACGGCTTCCGGTGAAATTTCGGCTGTCTTTGTCTTTGCGGCGTCTTCGTTTTCAAAGTATTCGATAGCCGTATTGCTGTTCTTTGTCGTCAGCTTCGAGAACAGGTCTGCGTTTATCGTAAGATCGCTGTTCTGATTCTTTACGGACGTCGCGAGGATAACCTCCTCGTCGCTCTTGCCGTCGTTCTTTACATAATAGTCAACAGTATAGCCGAGCAGGTTATTCATGCTGAGCTTTGTGAAGAAAACCTTGTCGTCTATCTGAACGTGGTCCTTGCCGATGTTTGACGAACCCTTGAGAGATATACCGTCAGCCGCGGTAATCTGACCGCTGCTCTTTGTAACCTTCAGGCAGTCCTTCAAAAGCGTCTTATCTGTAATTTCGTACTTGCTGCTTGAGCCGAAGCCTGTCTGCTCCATCAGATTTACATCAAGAGCGTTTGTCGTTAAGAACGCGACGTTTCCTCTTGAAATTTCCTCTGAAGAAGAACCCTGTACGTTTTTCGCAAGACCGTTTGTGTTGCCTACTTTAATATAGCCCTGCGGATAACCGCCCTGATTTTCGGCGGATACCTTGTAGCCGGTAGCCTGAACCATGATAGTCATTGCTTCCGCATAGGTTATCGGGTCGTTCGGTCTGAACGTGCCGTCTCCGTAGCCGACTATGAGTCCCTGCTGGGAAGCAAGGTTTATATAGCCGTTTGCCCAGTGATCCTCCGAGACGTCGTCAAATTTTGTCTGACCCTTTGACGAGTCCGCCGCTTCTTCAAGACCCATTGCGTGAATCGCCATTTTAGCGACTTCCGATCTGATGATTGTGTCGTCAAGTCTGAATTCTCCGTTTTCGTCGCCCACCATAATTTTCAGAGCCGAAAGAACCTGAATCGGAGTTTCGTATCTTGTGCCCTGAACATCCGATGGAATAGCCGCCGTAACGGACGGTACGAGTGAGAGAACCGATGACGCCGCGATTGCGGCTGATAGAATTTGTTTCTTTAAATTCTGCATTAAAAATCCTCCTTGATCCGGGATAACCCCTTATCCTTATAGCTTATGATTTGCGGTGTTATGTCAACCACAAGTCATATGATACACGATAATTATGCGAATTTCAAGCTGTAATATATGGAATATATAAAGTTATGTAAACCAAAAAATGAACTATATGTTAAATTTGTGTTTTTTTGCGTTAAATCTATTGCAGAAAAGTTTAATTTATGTTAAAATTATAGTAATAAACTATGTATGGAAAAGGAGATAAGCTATGAATAAATTTGTAAAAGCGGCATTGGCTGTATTGATAGCGGCTTCAATGACAACGCCCGTATTTGCGGAACCGGAAAACGGCGGGACAGACAATACGGCGCAGACCGGCAATACGAAGGAAACGCAAACGCTGACCTCGTCAAAGTTCAGCGATATTTCCTCAACGGATTATGACTGGGCGAGACCGTATATTAATTCAATGGTGGAGAAAGGTCTTATTTCGGGATATGAGGACGGCACCTACAGACCGGATAACGACGTTACCCGTCTCGAGGCTCTTTCGCTTTTCGCGAGAGCGATGGGTTCAAACGATGAGGTCAACGCGGAAGCGCTTGAAATTGCGCATGAGAAGTATGACGATACTATTAAGCCTTACTCGCTGAGCTGGGGCGATGATGAAATCGCGTATCTTATGTATAAGGGCGCGCTGAAAAAAACCGATCTTGATACATATCTGAAGGATCAGGAAAAGAATAACCCGATGAAAAGATATGAGGCGGCGATAATTATAACAAAGGCTCTCGGCGCGGAGGAAGAAGCTGTCGCCGAGCTTGGCGTTATGCTTGATTATTCCGACGCGAAGGACGTGCCTTCAAACGCCATTCAGTATGTCGGATACGCTACCGATGCGGGAATTATGAGCGGCATGGGCGACGGAAGCTTCTCGCCGAAAACAGCCGTGAAGAGAAGCCAGATGGCTGTAATGCTGTCGCGTACCGTCGATAAGGCGGACTACACCTTCCGTAAGATGAAGGTATCGGAGGTTGATTCCGATACAAGAACGATAACCGCGAAAGAGAGCGGCATGGATGAGGAGAAATTTGTTTATACGGACGATACAGTTATGAAAAATCTCGGGGATGAGATAACGGCGTCGGAGCTTCCCGAAGGCGTTGACGCCGTTATGGTATTCAGCGGCGGCGCGCTTGCCGCGGTTGAAGTAATATCGAGTCAGCCGGATCGTGAGGTGAAGGGCGTATTTCAGAATTTAGCTTCAAATTCCGGTAAGGTTTCCGTTAAGATTCTTCCGGACGGCGAGGATGCAGCGCAGAGTTTCGAGTGCGCTGACGAGGTTTCCGTAACATATGACGGAACTCCCGCCACAATGAATAGCTTTACAAAGGGAGACGTTATTACAATTAAGCTTGAAAACGGAAAAATATCCGAAGTCTTCGGAGAAACGAAGACGTCGTCAATCTCCGGAGCGACTGTGGAGAGTATCAGCGTAGAGGGCGACGTAACAATGACGATCGCTCACAGCAACGAGGCTTACAACGGAAAAACCTACAGCGTAAGCAATGACGTTCAGGTTAAGAAAAACGACGTTACGGTGGGACTTGACAGCATATATAAGGGAGACGCCGTTACGCTTACGCTCGAGTACGGCGTTATAACAAAGATAAGCGCGAAATCGAGTAAGCGTGTAGTCGAAGGAACGATACGCGAGGTGTCTATATCGTCCCAGTCAACCATGACGGTTAGAGTTGATGACGAAGAAGAAACGTATCAGGTTCCGAAGGACGTCGAAATTCTCATAAACGGCGAAAGCGGTACGCTCTACGATTTCAGAGTCGGTGACATTGTAAAAATAACTATTGAGAGCGATGCGATAACAAAAATCGTCGCGACGTCAACACAGGAATCTTCCGGTCATGTAGTGGGCGTTGTAACAGCGTTCAACACTTCGTTTGGAGTTATCAGCATAAAACCGGATGATTCGGACAGCGTGGTACAGGTATACGCAAAGGACGATACCGCGAAATTTATCGGAGCGGACGGCGCTAGCAAAAAGATGAGCAACATCAAGGTCGGTCAGACCGTCGATGTGCGCGGAACGGTATCAAACGGCGTGTTTGTCGGAAAACTTGTAGTTATTGTTTCCGAATAATATCGGGAAAGCTTGGACGGGGGCGCCGCTTAAAGCGGCGCCCTCTTTAGAGGTGAAAGATGAAAAGATTTGAAAAGTATTACGGCTGGATAGCCGCGTTTGTATTCTGCGTAGCGGTAATCGCGGTATATAAGACCTTCGATAATTTAAGCAATGTAGCTAATTATATAGGAACGGTTATAGGCGCGATGAAACCTTTTTTTATCGCGTTTGTAATCGCGTATATTCTTAATATGCCGGCAAAGCGTCTGCAGGCATGGCTGGGAAAGGCGAAAAAGTCCGCTGTCAGAAATCACGCTCTGGGAATCAGCATTGTTGTTATATATGTCGCCGCGGTTATAATAGTGGTTTTGATTTTAAGAATGCTGATACCGGCGATGTACAGGAACGCGGTTGATTTGTACGGTAATCTGCCCAATTATATAAACGGAGTTCAGAATTATATAAACAGCTTTGAAATCGTGCAGAAAATGACGTTGTCCGGCAAGGGACTTGACCTTTACGACGGAATAAATAAAATCTTTTCGTCAATTGACATGACGCAGTTCGGAAAATACGCGCAGGGCGTATATTCCATGACCACGGGCTTATTTGATATATTTGTCGCCGTTATCGCATCGATTTATATGCTTATAGACAAAGAAAGACTTCAGCGCGCTATAGTCCGCATGATGGAGATATTTCTGAAAAAGGAGAGAGCGGGGGCGCTCACGGAACACGCTAAGCGTATAAACGATATCTTTACAAATTATATATACAGCCGTCTTACGTGTTCCGTTATAATGGCGGTCGGATGCAGCATTGTGCTGATGCTGCTTAAAGTAAAATACGCTCTTATATTGGGTATTTTTATAGGAGCGATGGATATGATACCGTATTTTGGTTCGATTATATCATGGTTTATCGCGGTTATCGTCGCATGGATTACCGGCGGCATATGGAAGGGAGTCTGGGTAGCTGTTATTCTCTTTGTACTTCAGCAGTTTGACGGAAATATTCTCGGACCTAAAATCATGGGCAATTCGCTTGAGATAAGACCGCTGTGGATAATCTTTGCCGTTTCCGTCGGCGGAACGCTGTTCGGCTTTTTGGGAATGCTGTTTTCGGTGCCGGTTGTCGCAATTGTGCGCGCGGTAACGGCGGAATATATAGACGGGAAAGAGCTTAAACAAAACGCGGCTAAAGAAAGGGACGATAATGGGGAATAGAATCGCGGTAATCGGAGGCGGAGCGTCGGGACTTACCGCCGCTATATTCGCGGCGCAAAGCGGAAAGAATAAAGTTACCGTATATGAAAGCGGAGTTCGAGCGGGAAGAAAGATACTCGCCACGGGCAACGGACGCTGCAATATGACAAATATCAACGCCGATATCGAAAACTATCACGGGGAAAATCCTAAGTTTATACTCGGCGCAAAAAATAAGTTCTGGGTGGACGAAGCTCTTGAATTCTTCTCGGAGCTTGGCATTGTCGCAAAAATTGAGGACGGCGGAAAGGTCTATCCGTATTCCGATCAGGCGTCGGCGGTACTGGATGTGCTGCGGTTCAGGCTTGACGCTCTCGGAGCGGATATCGTTAATTCCTTCGATACGAAATCGGTAATGAAGACGAAGAGCGGCTTTTTGATAACGTCGTATGACGGAAGAAGAGAAACAGCGGACAGAGTTATAATCGCAACGGGCGGAAAAGCCGCGCCCGATCTCGGTTCAAAAGGTATGGGATACGTCATATTAAAGAGCTTCGGACACAGGATAACAAGCCTTTCGCCGTCGCTTGTACAGATAAAGACGGAGACTGACGTTGTAAAGAAACTAAAAGGTATAAAGCTCAATGCCGATGTGAGACTAGGCAAAAAACATGAATACGGAGAGGTACTGTTCACCGAATACGGATTGTCGGGATCGGTTGTATTTTCTTTATCATCATCATTGAACGGTCAGGAAATTATATCGCTTGACATTATGAATGAGTACTCGGAGGAACAGCTTTTTTCCATGCTTGCGAAGAGAGCGTACATTAATCCGAAGCTGACGCTTGAAAATTTTTTTGTCGGTATGCTTAATAAGCGCGTAGGTCAGGCGCTTCTGAAATTTGCGGGGATAGAGCCGCTGTCACGGATAAGCGCGTCGCTCGGCGAAAAGGAAATACGACGCGTCTGCGCCGTGATAAAAAAATGGGATTTCAGGATCACCGGTACGACGTCATGGAATAACGCTCAGGCGACGAGAGGCGGAGCCGCGACCGATGAATTCAATCCCGAAACTATGGAATCAAAGCTTGTAAAAGGATTGTACGCCGCGGGAGAGGTTCTCGATATCGACGGCGACTGCGGAGGATACAATCTTCAGTGGGCGTGGTCGTCGGGATATCTCGCGGGAAGCTCCGCCGGCAAATAAAATTTTGGAGGTATAGTCTAATGAAGGATTCAATGAAAACAACGGTAGGATATCAATTCGCATATATGCTTCTTATGCAGGCGGCGGCGTCGGGAGCGCTCCTTGTGTTCGGACTTGTAGCGTTCTGGTATTTTCTGACTATCAGCGTTGCAAAGGAAATACTGTCCGGAGCGTTTGTAATCGTGAACTTTATCATGCTTTACATTCCCGCGAAAAAATTTGCCGTACGCGACAGCAAGCCGTATACGCCGTTGAAGCCGAGCAAAATTAAGGGAATCCTTTTCGGCTGCGTAATTTCGCTTGTAACGCTTGCGTTTATCGTCTGCTTCAGGCTGGTTTGGATAAAATTCGGCACGGATACGGGCATATCCGGCGCGCTCCCGTCTGTTGTAAACGCCGTTTTTTATTACTGGACATTTCCGTATAACGGCTTTATGAATCTTACAAACGGCGTATTCAGCGCTTACTCCGCCGTAATCATGCTTGTAATGCCGATAGCCGCGACAACCTCGGGATATATTGCCGGATGCAATAAAATTGAAATTTCCGAAAAGTTGGATGAATTTATGTATGAAAAAGAATAATATATAAAACTGCTTGCCGGCAATTTAAAAAGAAAACCTAAAGTAACAAATTTTATAACGGTCTGTCGGACAGAGTGCGAAAAGCGGCTGTCGCTTGGCATACTTCCGCTCTTTAAATATCATTGGTATATACGGATTGATTCCATTCCGGAATCAATCCGTATATTTAATCCATTTTCTAATCGCAATCCGTTTTCACAAATGATTCCGCTATATGATGCATAGTTTTGCATGATTTAATTTATTCGCATAATTGCCGCCGGCTGTTTTAGCTTCTTCAGCGGCGTAAAAACATCCCGAATCTACCTGTTTATATAATATGCTTCAGGATAATCATACGGAAGAACTCCGTGTTCGACATTCCCCTTAACACATCGCCAAACGGCAGATAATTTAACAATCTTCCGTCAAAATCAATACGACAAGATAATTCTTCTTTGTACTCTCCGTCATGAAGACGATATTTGTTAATTACAAACCAACTATAATCGCCTTCGCAATAATCATCATTATTTGCATGCTCAACAAATTCAATTTGCGACGCCATCTCCGCCGCGAGATTTTCATATTTTTTAAAAACTCCACAGCAGGCTATATATCCATCTTCTCCTCGCACATGTCGGTGAAGATCATATACAACATTTTCATCCGAATCATCTTTGATTTTCTTTGGGGCAACTTTTGCATACGACATATTTTGTCAAAGGTAAATGAGATATTTTTTGAAATTTCATTGTGTTCAAAGGATAAGCAATCCTTTATCTGCATTTAGAGCAATTTCAAGCAAGGCTTTATGCAGTTTTTGGGAGCAAAATCGTACAAGGTAATGATAGTATATTCGATACCCTCAAAATGCGATTGTAAATGTCCACGCAAAAGAGGTATGGCTCATTATGAACCATACCTCTAAAAGTATATGAATGTACTATTTTGTCATAGGATACATACCGCTTAAGCTGTTTACCCTTGACGGGGTTGCTCCTTTGTGCTATTGCACTCAAAATTGTTTGCTTAACGCCATTTTATTACGACTGTTTTATATAGGATATATCAGTTTTAGATACAATTTTCTTTATAGGTGCGCTATCAATCGGAAAATCTATCTTCCAAAAATGCGTTTCATCGCAGGGTGCATAGTACCCCCGCTTGTCCTCCTGTAATCTTTGAAAATCACGTTTCCCGGTGACCTCGCTGGATTCAAAAGCATCATATATCTTTACGGCATCCAACCCATATTTTTTACACAGATGTTCGATGATTTCATCTTCACGTCCAATGAACTCATTTTTAGGAACTACCTGCCCGACAATATAGTTGTTTCCATCCTTATCTGCGTGTGCAGTAATTTCCCATTCGATAATAGGGTCGGAGGCATCAAGAGAATATTCTATGTCAAACAGATAAATCTTTTTTCCGTTCCTGTCTATGCAGGAATCCGATTCCCGCCCTAAAATATTATAAGAACCGTCCGGATTTTGAACTGCCACATCGCCGGTAACGCCCCAACGGATACCGTCAGAATCATAATACCACCTTTTTCGAGAGGCTTCTTCATCATTTAAGTATCTATCGGCAGCCGCCGGACTGCTTGTCTGTAAAAATCCACGCTCGCCTTGCTTAACCGGATTACCGTCCTTATCTACTATTTTCGCTCGTATTCCCGGTTCTACCGGATGACCTGTTTCATTTGTTTTTGTTTCTTCATCCATGAAATAACTGCAGATGGTACTGGAGCCGTCTTCAGCTGCGCCTCCACCGATAGAAAAACGCACCTTGCAGCCATTCATAGCTAACCATTCGTCAATCAGTTTCACGTTACTTTTTGTAACAGGTTCTCCGCCAGAACTGGGACGGGTTACATTTTCAAAGGCATTAGGAGCAATGAGTCCTTTTGCAATCCCCGCCAGATAAAAACTTGGCGCCGCTGTAACCCAATTACATTTTGAAGTCATTAAGTCTTGTCCAAAAGTTTCTTTGTTATAAATCGGTTGGGGTACGATTGTTTTTCCTCTTGCCATTTGCAGATACCCGCAAAATCTTTCTCCGGTTGAATGTGTTAACGGTATCACTTGAAATACTCGCTCCCCAACATAATCTTTAGTGTTTACACCAATATGTAGTTCAATCAACGCATTTGCGGATTCTTCTTTGTATACGATACATTTAGGCTTTCCGGTAGTTGTTCCGCTTGTGTAAGAATAACTAACATCTCTGCTAATATCGACAGGCTCAGATACAAGCGGTGTAGCCGACTGTTTTCCTAAGTCTATAATATCTGCCATTTTAATAAAGCGAATAGTTTTCATTTGCTCTATCTTTTTCGAGCATTCTTGTTGCTTTTCTATGTCACAAAAAATTTCCTTTAACTTCTTGGGCAGCTTGGACATATCATCAAATATATGCTTTTTTTCATCTGGCAAATAATCGGTCAAACTGGTAACAATAACTGTTTTCACGTCACAATCTTCAAGAGAGTCAATGACAAATGGAAGATAGGCATCTAAAATCATCAAAGTTTTAGACCCCTTATCTTGAGTATATGTCTTAAAATCATTTCTTAAAAACAAAAAGTTTGGACTGTTATTGATAATTCCCATATTGTTTGTGGCAAGGAGGGTAAGAATATTCTCAATAGAAACTGGCAAGCAAATTGTCATTACATCATCATTTGTTATACCTATGGCTTTGAATCCATTTACATATTCCCGAACTCGCTCTGCTAATTCTCCATATGTAATGACCGTTCCAAAATAATCAATTGCTGGGACATTCGGAATCCCTTTTGTCCATGATAGAATATTATCTAATATATTCATGTTGTATATGTCAATATCATTGACGCTTTTTACAACTTTTGCCCATGAGGGTAACTGTCTTTTTAATTCGTGGGTAGGTATTTTCATTTTGTATTTCTCCTTTGAATTTTATTTTCTATACATCTTACAGCGACGCAAATGTTAAATAAGTGAAATTGTTTTTACGAGCGATTACTCTTATAAATATATTTAAATAACATACAAGATGGTTATAGTGCTTTGAATGTTTCATCTGAATAATATTTCAGTCAACGCTTGTTGATTGACAGATAACCTCTCCATATTACTTGTTTGCATTGTTATATGCCTCCTAAAAAAATGTGCAGCCGCAACCGCAAGGCTAACTAATCTTTTTTTCATTTTGTAAAACCCTCCTTGAAATTAATTGATGCGTCTTTCTAAAATAAAAAGTACGCAAGCACACAACAGTCCTGCTTGCGTACAAAAAACACAGGCAAAGCTATACTTAACTGCGACGTAAAGTAATTATAATACCAGCATTAATGGGCATGATTGATTAAGCCTATGTTTTTATCTAACACAAGCCCATATTACTGATATTATTCTTTTACGTCGCAAAATGCCGTAAGGCATCGGATAGAAAATCTATCCAACACAGATTATACAATAAATGTCAGAAAATTGCAATAGAAATATGAAAATTTTTCGACTATCTCTCATACTCCCGCTTTTTCTCGACGCATTCCGTTCGCTCAACTTCATGCCGCTTTCACCGCAAGTACCTGTTCAGCGACGGCGGCTTTTCGCACAAGTCGTTGTTTACGGCGGTTTCGGCTTCGCGGAAAATATCGTAGTCATACCTCTCGCCGTAGGCATAGAGCTTGTCAATTGGCGCTTTCAACTGCGCCGGAAACCCAAGCCAGTAAAGCGGCGTGATAAACGCCGCCGCGTCACAGCTCTCCAAAAGCGGCTCAAGCTCCCAAAAGTCGTCCTTCCGGCAACAGGCGTGATCATTGCTTCAGCAACGGTTACAGCCATGACAGCCGCCTATATTCTTTTTACCCGCATCGAAACGGAATACCTCATGTTCCGCCGCCATCGCGCCTCTTTCAAACGCGTCCGCCATTTTGTCCGTGTTGCCGTTCGTCCGCGGACTGCCTGTTAATACGAGAATTTTTTTCATAACGTGTTACCTCCTATAAAAAACGCGAATAATTTGTCTTTCTACATTTATTATACATGGGACAAAAAAGAAATCAAGTACGCAGAAAATTTAAACATAGTATGATTTTTTATACTCAGTCGGTTTGGTTGGATAAAAAACGAACCCTCCGATGGAAGGTTCGGCAGAACAAAATGAATTTTTAACCTAAGCGCAGACGTCCCCCGCCTCTAAGACGTCGGGTTCGCTATATCCGTTATCGTTAAATTAAGTTTTCAAATAAAAAACTCACGAAAAAGATTGCTTTTTACAAAATAATATGATAATATATATATATGCCACGTAATATTTGTACTTATATAGGCTTGCGCTTGTTAAAAGCGCACGCTTTGATTATCATACCTTATATAAGTACAATAGTATGAATTGCGTGGCAGCAAAAGATCGGGGCTGCGTTTTTTCTGCGTAACCGCGAGGCTACGCAGTTTTTTATTTTAATTTAAGGGGGGTATTTACCTATGAAAAAATGTCCAAAATGTAATAATCTATTTAGCCAATCCTTAACGCAATGTCCGGAATGCGGCGTTGAACTTTGTGAGTGTTCGTATGAAGATGTTGAAAAAGAAAAAGCCGAAATTAATGCAAAGCTTTCTGAACAGGGAAGAAAAAAAGCATTCGCCGCCGGAGCTTTGATCGTGGCTTTTTTGTTAGGTTTTGGTTTTAAAAGCTGTACAGGGATAAAAAAATCTGACTACAATAATTTAAAATCCGAAAATGAAAATTTAGAAACTCAGTATAATGAATTATCCGCGGAAAAAGAAAAATTGTCTGAAGAGTACAAATCATATCAAACCAAAATGGAACCTTACGAAAGCGTGCAATTACAAGACGCTCAAAATAAAGCGCAAAAGGAAGCGCAAGAACTTGCCGAAAAAAAAGCCGCTGAAGCTAAAGCTGCCGCCGAAGAAAAAGCTAAGCAAGAAGCCGAAGCTAAAGCCGCCGCTGAAGCCAAAGCCGCTGAAGAAGCTAAAGGTTATGAAACCGGGATAACCTTTGACAATCTCGCCCGTACTCCCGATGAGTATAAGGGTAAAAAGGTTAAATTCAAAGGCAAGGTCATACAGGTAATAGAGGGCGCCACCGAAACACAGCTTCGTCTTGCCGTTAATGGAAACTATGACAGCGTTATCTTCTGCCGTGTTCCTAAAGCAAAAACATCATCGACAAGAATTTTGGAGGACGATTATATACATATAATGGGAGTGTCCAATGGGTTAATAACCTATCAATCTACAATGGGCGGGAATATAACTATTCCCGATGTTTCCGTTGACGATTGGGGACAAAATTAAAAATTCCCCCTTCTGAGAGAAGGAATAGCGAGACAACTTTTTTCAAGAACGCAAAAATCACTCCGCAAAAACGGAGTGATTTTTAATTGCGTATTAAATTTTAATTACTTCATAAATTCATATACTCTTTCAAACACCGCCGCGGCTTCGGCGCGGGTCGCGTTATTCTGCGGCGCGAAAGTATTATCCTCGTTACCTAACATAATACCGTTCGCTCTGTTCCAGATTACGGCGTCCTTCGCGTAATCGGAAATATCGGCGGCGTCGGAATAAACGAGCGCGCTGTTTATGCTTGTATCATGACCTTTGAATTTAGCGTAGCGGTAAATTATCGCGGCCATTTGCTCGCGCGTTATAATTTGCTCGGGCGCGTACTGCGCCGCCGAATATCCCTTGATGATTTTATTTTTCTCGCCCCACGCGACCGCTCTCGCGTAGTACTCGTCCGCCGCCACGTCCTCAAAAGTATAATCAAGATCCGTTTCCGGCTCGCCTTCCATACGATAGATAATCGTCACAAACATTCCGCGCGTTATATCCATATACGGCGCAAACTCCGTATCGCTCACGCCTACCATTAAACCGTCCGCGTACGCGCTTATCGCGCTATCATAGAACCGGTCGCTTTTTGAAACGTCCTTAAACGGATTTTCTGGCGCGTCTGTAGACGCGGGATTGCCGGTTTTCGACGGAGCGCCTGTTTCCGCGGGCTTCGCGGCAGGTTCAGCGTCCGCCGCGCCGTACAATGCGGTAAATGTCGTCGCCTTCGTAATCTCCGCCGACGCAACGTCCACTACGGTCTTACCGTCCGTACTCCAACCGAGGAACGAATATCCTTCGTTCGCGGTAACCGTCGGCGCGCTCGCTTCCTTAACCTTAGAGCCGCGCGCAATGCTCAAAACCGTTTTGCCGCTTGTAATCCTTCCGTGTTCGCCGGCATCGAAAGTAACCTTGTACGATACCGTACCGCTTGAACCGCCCCCTTTAACCGTCGGTGCGGGCGTAGGCGTTGTAGTGGGTTCCGTTGTGGGTTCCGTTGTCGGCTCTGCTGAAGGTTCAGCCGAAGGCTCTGACGTCGCAACCGCCTCCGCGATCGTCGCCTCAACGCACAGCGGATCCGTATCGTTATAATTATCGCCGCCGACAACCTTGTACCAAACGTAATACGTACCCGCGTCCGTGCCGGTCGGAACGTCCGCGCTCCAATTTTCCGTCGGCGCGTTCGCGCTATCCTCGCCAAGCGCATACTGCATTGTTCCGCCGGTCGTCGATCCCTCCGTTACAAGTTCCTGCGCCTTGCCGTTGCAAGTAAGCGTTTTCTTTGTCGGCGCGGTTACTGTCGGGGTTGCCTTTACGATATTAAACGTCGTCGTCACCGTACCGGTGTAATTGCCCTTACCCGTAATCGTCACCTTCGCCGTACCGACGTTCGTGTTGTCGGAATATGAAACCGTGTAATCTTCGCCTTTCGTAAGCTCTTTACTGTCGTTTTTGACCGTAAAGTCGTCCGGCTCAATCGCACTGCCCGTGTAGGGTTGGTCGGCGATTTTGCTTATTTCCGTTCCCAATTCCACCGCCGAATACGGGCTGTCGCTCGTACCGTCGCCCGATTTAAAGACAACCGCCTGCAAATCCAGGTAAAAAGCGGGACGCACTCCGTACGTGTTTTTCACAGCGTTTGCATCAACTGACCCATTTTCGGTAACAAGGCGAACGTCGTAACTGTCTCTGGAGTTGGGCGTGCGCAGCCAGTAATACGGATAGGGTTTCGCTTTATAATACCCGCTGTTGCCCCAGTAGTCGGTATCGTTTTTGTACACATTATATATTTGCTGAACGTCAAGCAAAAATACCGTATCGGTCAAATTTTCGTAATACGCCTTCGAATAATTTTTAACAACATCGTCGATAGAAGTTTTGTCATTGTCTACATCATGAGGTTCGGTTCCGCCGACTTTTATTCCATCAATCGCGTCGCACTCCGAAAGAAGAGATTTTTGCGTTACAGTTTTCATCGCCGTTTTTTCGGTCTCCGTAAAATTCATCAAAAATCCCGCTTCGCCGCTATAGCTCGGCGGATTGCCGCAGGTATACGTCACCGTTTCGCTGTCTGAATTTAGCCAGCAGCGGATATTGCTGTCGCCCCAATAGTCCGAGCCCCAACCTAGGCGATCGGTGCTGCGGCTGTGCGAGCCTTGTGTATCGGTACCCCCGCGTCGTATGCCTTTTTGCCTATTATCGACGCGTCCGCGAACATAAGCGGGAGATAGCCGTCCTTGTATTCCGCCTCCGTCTGCGTCGAGTCGGTTATCGGGTTGCCGCTGTCGTCGTAGCCGCTGATTTTCTCGAACGCCACGCACCGCCACAAAATAGGCGCCGCCGTGCTGTTTGTGTTTGGAGCATACGTTCCCATTTGCACGTAATCGCCAAGATTGATTAACGCGGCAAGGGGCTTGGGGTCATCGGCCGCGCCCGCCGTCCGCGGAGCGGTGATTAATGACTGCAGCATACCCGCCGCGGTTATAAGGGATAAAATTTTTCGTTTCATTCGGAAAGTCCCTTCTTTCCCGCATTAAAAAATGCGCGGTTAAAATCCTGCACCGCGCACAAAAACGCGGTTTTATCAAGAGATTATGCAAAATTTTTTGCTTAATCCGCAAATTTTTTCTGCGGCGCGAAAATTTTCCGTAAAAAAGCGCGTACCTTCGCCGTAAAAAGGCGACGATATACCGAAAATTTTGTAAAGACGCCAGAAAAAAGTATTGACAAAAAGCCTACGAGGCGTACGATTTGCTCGCGCATATCCCGCTCCCGCTGATTTTTTTGGTTTTTTCCTTCCGTATAAAAATATGCGAAAAATAAAAATCGGCTGTTGACAGCCGGAGAAAAGTATAGTATAATATAAACAGA
>CAYRSG010000041.1:0-15440 GCA_964426905.1 uncultured Clostridium sp.
CAAATTCAACCTTCTGTCCTTCAAATTTTACCGTAACGTCGTTGTTTTCCGCAAACGCGCCGATATTCATTGCCGATACCGCCATAACGGCGGCGATACCCATTGTTACAAATTTTTTGAATTTTAACATATTAATCATTCCTTTCTTGTCATAACATCAATTATGATTTTGTCTTGTGCCTTCGAATTGCGCGGATTTAAGCGGCAAATATACATTTTTGCAAAAACTCTTTATTCTTCGCGCGATAAGCTCGCCAACTTTTTTGTTTAATGTCTTTTGCGAATAAAATGTCCGCGCGGTTCGAAATTTATAAGCTGTTTGCTTATATCTGAATTATATAACAGAAAATTTTCATTGTCAACGGCTCCTGCAACTTCGGTTAATTTTTAATTTTATTTTGAAAAATATTCATCAAAATAGTCGTAATTCTTTTGCTTGCAAGAACATCTTTTTATCAAATTCATTAAATTGTCTACGCGACATATCTGTAAAATGTGTTTTTCCAGCATATGATAGTGTTACTTTCAATTTATCGTACGCAGTCACATAATGCAAGTTGACAAAAACTTTGATGCGGTGCAGCAAAATAATTCACCTCTTTCTGTATTTTATTTTTTAACAGCGAAAAAATTTCTTCAGCTATAAAATCATATTACGTTGAAACTATATGTGTATGCCGTCCCGAATTTTCTATATAAATAATTGATGATATCGGCATTTCAACAGACAATTTATTATCAAAATTTATAACTGAAATAATTTTTTCTAACACTATCTATGCGTTCCAATGCTCTGTCAATACCTTCACTTAATCTCTCTTTTTCAACAGGTTTGGTAAAAAAACGGATAGCATTAACATCAAAAGCCTTATCCAAATACACAGCGTAATTTGTAATAAGGAATATTGGACAATCTTTATTTTTTTAGAAAGCTGTGTTGCAAGGTCAATTCCATTCATTTCGTCCATTTCAATATCCAAAAACGCCATGTTATAAATGACATCAGAGGCTAATAAATCTTTGGGAGAATTAAATGTATTTAGCTCATATGCAATTCCTTTCTCCGTAAGTATATCAGAAATAATCCGAGCTTCATATGCAAGAATTTCTGTTTTATCGTCGCACAACGCTATGTATAGTTTCATTATATCATCCTACCCTCATAGACCGCAAAATATAAAATATTTTGAGTCGCTCACAATACTTCCACAATCATATAAATTTTACTGCATACGACAAAATTTGTCAATGTGCTTCCGCGCTGAAAGCTCCCGCTCAAAAGCGCCTGAATTAAAAAAAAGAAGCTTGAATATCGAGGATTTCAAGCTCCTTTAATCTTTATCAGCAGCAGCCTCCGCAGGTAGAGCAGTCATGCGTGCAGTTGGGATCCTGACCGGTGATATAGAAATTAAGTACCTGATTAATCTGATTAACCATCGAATCAAATTTCTGTTTAGCCTCAACATACTTTTTTACAGTCTCAGATTTTTCCAAAAGAGCGTCAAACGCCTCGTTATTCTTTTTAATGGCGTCCTCGCGCGAAATTTTATTGTTCTGCATATCGCGCGCAAGATTCATTCTCTGAAGATTAAATTCCTTTAAAAGCTCCTGAGCCTCGTCGTCGTTTTCCTGAAGAATTTCAGCGTTTTTTACGTCCTTCATTTCCGCGCTCGACTGAATCATTTCACCAAGCTCTCTTGTTTTCTCAATAATGTCGTTCATTTTAATAAATTCCTTTCTTTATACAATTTCACCGTTTAAGCTCCATGTGTGAGCCTCGGTAATTTTTACATTAATATATTTTCCTATAAGGGACTCGTCGCCCTTAAAGTTCACTATTTTGGAGCTGTCGCATCTGCCCGAAAGCATATCGATATCGGTCTTACTCACGCCGTCGACAAGAATACGCTCAATCCGTCCGAGATACTCCTCGTTTTTACGTTTTGAAATCTCGTTCTGAACGTCTAAAAGTCTGTTGAAATTTGCGTGAATTTCCTCATTCGTCAGCACAAAATCAAGCTTTGCCGCGGGCGTTCCCTCGCGTCTCGAATATATGAACGAGAAAATATGGTCAAACTCCACTTTGCGCAGCACATCGAGCGTTTCCTCAAAATCCTCGTTTGTTTCCGTCGGAAATCCGACGATAACATCGGTGGAAAGAAAGATATCCGGAATTTCTTTTTTTACCTTCGCTATTTTTTCAAGATATTCCGCTTTTGTATATTTTCTGTTCATTTCCCTGAGCACTCTGTCGGAGCCCGCCTGAAACGGCAGATGAAGCTGTTTGCATACCTTGCCGCATTCAGCCATGGTATGTATCAGCTTATCGCTTAAATCCTTCGGATGCGACGTCATAAAACGTATCCGCTCAACTCCCTCGATATCGTTCACCATGCGTATAAGATCGGCGAAATCAACGTCAATATCAAGGTCCTTGCCGTAGGAATTGACATTCTGTCCAAGCAGCGCGATCTCGCTGCAGCCGTTTGCGACAAGCTCTCCGACCTCATTTAAAACCGCTTCGGGCGTCCTGCTTCTCTCGCGTCCGCGAACATACGGAACAATGCAGTACGAGCAAAAATTGTTACAGCCGTACATCACCGACACCCACGCTTTTTTCGCGTTATCCCTCATAATAGGAACATCCTCCGCAATCGCGCCGTCGCTTTGCGCGATATCGACAACCGTCTTTTTTTCATTCATCGCCCTGTACAGAAGCTCCGGCATTTTATAGAGCGCGTGAGTTCCGAAAACGAGGTCGACATGCTCATGAACGCTTTTAATTTTTTCCGTTATATGCTCCTGCTGTACCATACATCCGCATACGGCGACAAGCATATGCGGACGGCTTTCTTTTATATGCTTTAAAAGTCCGAGCCTTCCCAAAACCTTCTGCTCGGCGTTTTCCCTGACGGCGCAGGTGTTGTAAATAACTACGTCCGCCTTATGACTGTCGTCCGTGAACTCAAATCCGGCTTCATGCAGCATTCCGCGTATACGTTCGGTATCATTTTCATTCTGCTGACAGCCGTACGTTTCGGTAAGAGCAAGCCGCGGACCGCCATTCTCGGCGGCATAGCGCATATTGTCCTCTTTAAGACGCATTATAAATCCGCGCTGCTCGTCCATCTGCTCCTTTGTAATAAGTTTTGCCATTTATAATTCTCCTATATTTTTAGACAGAGTTATCGTACATATTGTTAATATTTAAAATTCGTAATCGCATACGCGTCTTTCCGACACATTCGGACGAACATACGACGCGCCGACCGCCTTGTGGGCGGGGTGATTCCGATACTCGTTCAAATCGTCAATTGTTTTAAACGTCGATACAAGCACAACGTCGGACGCGCTGTCCGTCTCGTTGAAATTCAGACCGACTTCAATATCCTCAATTACATTTATCTTATCTTTAAGCGCCTCAAGGTTTTCCTTGATTGCCATAGCTTTTTCAGCCATGTCCTCCGACGGCGCCATTTTCCACATTACTATATGTCTTATCATAATGTTACCTCCTCATGAAATATAAATTACAGTTTAGGCGCGCGGACGCGCGCCTATAAAGCTGTAATTTACAAAAAACTTATTTATTATTATACCATTATATTTTAAATTTTTCAATGAAATATGTGGTTTTTATTAAAAAATAGTGGTATAATATTATACAAAGAAAAAATCTGAAAGGGCGATTATGTTGAATAAGATTTTAAAGACAGCCGTCATTACAGGCGGCGCGCTTTGCGTCATAAAAGGTATCGACAACAGGCTTGAAGTAACGCACTACAATATATCATCAGAGAAAATACCCGAGTCATTCAACGGCTTTAAAATACTTCAGATTTCCGACTATCACTGCGATATGATACCCGGACTTATCAGTGAAATTCAGAACGAAAATCCGGACATTATCGTTTCCACCGGCGATTTGGCGGACGACAAGGGAAGCTACCTTCCGGCGATACGATTATGCGAGCGCCTTGCCGATATCGCGCCCGTATATGCGGTAACAGGCAACCACGATATATGGAGAAACGACTATGAAAGGTTTGAACGCGAGCTGTCGCTGACCGGCGTTATAACTCTTCATAACGAGCGCGTAAAACTCAGGCGCGGCGGCGGAGAAATTCTTCTTGCCGGCATAGACGACCCTTTTTCAAAGAACAGCTCCAAAATAGCTGAGAATCTGCAGAACTCGCTTTCAAAATTTCCGCGTTACGCGGGTTACAGCATACTGCTCTTTCATCGCGCTAATCTTTTTGAGCAGCTTAAATTTCAGGGTTTCGACCTTATCCTCGCGGGACATATGCACGGCGGACAGTTCCGTCTGCCGTCCGGACGCGGCGTTGTCGCGCCCAAATCAAGCTGGGTAAGCAAAACTCCGATATTCTTTCCGAAATATGTGGCGGGCCGCTACCGTTCGCCGCACACCGACATGATTGTAAACAGAGGAATAGGAAATCCGATGTTTATACCGAGGCTGTTTAACAGACCCGAAATAACAGCGATAACACTGAATCACAAAAGGAGAAAGTAAAATGGAAAACAAAAGACCTTTAAAAACTATCTACACCTGCTTCCCCGCGAGGAAGCACAAGGTACTCACCATGAGCTACGACGACGGACAGATTTTTGACCGCCGGCTTGTCGCGATATTTAACAAATACGGAATAAAAGGAACCTTCCACCTCAATTCCGGACTTACAGATATGGATGAGCGAAGAATTAAACCGTCGGAATTCAAAGAGCTGTACAAAGGTCACGAGGTTTCATGCCACACCTCGACTCACCCGACAATCGGACGCTGTCCGCTCGACCAGGTTATACAGCAGGTGATTGAAGACAGGAAGGCTCTTGAAGCCGCCGTCGGATATCCCGTAAGAGGCATGAGCTATCCCAACGGCTCGTACAGCAAGGATATAATAAATCTTCTCCCCGCCTGCGGAATCGAATACTGCCGCGTTGTCGGAAATACCGACGATTTCGCGCTCCCCGAAAATTATCTTGAATGGAAATCAACCTGCCATCATGGTCGCAACCTTATGGAAAACGCTCAGCGTTTCGCCGCCTTACATAAAACGCAGTACCTTTACATGATGTACGTATGGGGTCACAGCTACGAATTTGACCGCGACGGCAGCTGGGATTTAATCGAAGGCTTCTGTAAATTTATCGGCGGACGCGATGATATATGGTACGCGACAAATATTGAAATCGTCGATTATATGAACGCCGCGAAAAATCTCAAGTACACCGCCAAAGGAGACATGGTTTACAATCCGAGCGCGATTTCCGTGTGGATTGAGGTTGACCGTGAGCATTATGAAATAAAACCCGGAGAGCTTAAAGAAATATGACTGAAAAAGAACTTTATCCGCCCGTGAGGGATTTATTTGAAAAGCGCGGCTATAAGGTAAACGCCGAAGTCAGAGACTGCGATATAACCGCTGTAAGAGACGACGAGTTTGTAATCGTTGAACTGAAGAAAAATTTGTCCGTCGCGCTTTTGGCGCAGGGGCTGAAGCGTCAGCGCACCGGTGCGGACGTATACATAGCCGTACCAAAACCGAAACAGTATTCGTTCAATAAATTCCGCGGCGTGTTTTCGGTTATAAAAAAACTGGAGCTCGGACTTATATTCGTATCGTTACGCGGCGAGTTCTCGTTCGCTGAAATAGTCTTTGAGCCGAAGCCTTACACATCAAAATACAAAAACACAAAAAAGCGAAAGGAAATAATCGAAGAGATAAACGGCAGAACAATTGAAACAAATACCGGCGGAGTAACCGGAACAAAGATAGTCACGGCGTATACCGAAAAATGTATACATATAGCGTGTATTCTCGACGCTTACGGGGATATGTCGCCGAAAGAGGTGCGCGAGAGAGGCGGCGCGGACAGCGCGGGCGCTATTCTCGCCCGAAACGTATACGGCTGGTTCAGAAAGGCGGAAAAAGGAGTTTACGGCATTACCGACGAAGGCCGCAGAGGACTTCTCGAATATCCCGAGCTTGAAAAGTATTATACGGATTTAATCCAAAAGAACAATAATGAAATATCGGAATAGACCAAAAGAGCCGCCGCGTTAAAACGCGGCGGCTCCTTTTCTTATTCAAAATCCTATTCTTTTTTCATCAGTCTCTTTTCTCGCCGTCCGTCCGTTCATCCAAATCCAATTCCGTGACAGCGCCTCTTTTGAGCGATTTTCTTACGTCTATAACGCGCTGGTTTTCGGAACCGCGGAATTTTAATTTTAAATTCTTTTTCTCGTCGATAAATTCACCGTCCACAAGGACGTCGATATATTCGAGAATATTGCGCGCGCTTTCCGCAAGCTCTTCAAACTTGAAACCGCTATAACACCATATTGTCTTTCGGGGGAACTCTTCTTTTATCTGTTTTACAATCTTTAACACCGTTTCGCGGTTTTCCGGCTCGAAAGGTTCTCCGCCGAGCAGACTGAAGCCCTCGATATAGTCCTTGTTCAGCGCTTCAATAAGATCGCTCATGGTATCCCCTGTAAACCGTTTTCCGTAGTTGAAGTCCCATGCTTCACTGTTAAAACAGTTTTTGCAGCGACGCCGGCAGCCGCTTACGAAAAGCGACGTCCTTACTCCCGGACCGTTCGCTATATCTGTTTTCTTTATCGCCGCGTAATTCATATTTATTCCCTTCCGTAATTCAGAAATCCGGCGTCCGTTTTACAGATGCAGCACTCTGCTCTTAATCTCCTTCGTCTTACCTGTATTCCAGAAGTTTTCGCCGAGGTATCCGCAGGTACGGCGCGTTACATTAAGAGTATTGTGGTCTTTATTGTGACACTGAGGGCACTCCCATTCCAAATCGTCGTTTATAATTATCTCTCCGTCAAATCCGCATTGCTGACAATAATCTGATTTTGTATTAAATTCACCGTACTGAATATTATCGTAAATATATTTTACCATAGTTTCAAGCGCGGGAAGATTATTCCGCATATTCGGAATTTCCACGTAAGAAATCGCTCCGCCAAGTGAAATATTCTGAAATTCGCTTTCAATATCGAACTTCTCAAAAGCGTTGATTTTTTCTCTGACGTCAACGTGATACGAATTTGTATAATAACCCTTATCCGTTACATTCTTAATAATTCCGTATTTCTCACGGTCAATTTTTGCGAAACGGTAGCACAGCGTTTCCGCCGGAGTTCCGTATAGCGCGAAGCCTATATTTGTTTCAGCCTTCCACTCGCTTACCTTATCGCGCATATGCTTCATTACCTTCATGGCGAATTCCTTGCCCTTGCCGCTTGTCTGGCTCATGCCGGTCATCAGATACGTCAGCTCATAGAGACCTATATATCCGAGAGATATCGACGAATATCCGCCGTGCAGATACTTGTCAATCGTTTCACCCTTCTTGAGTCTCGCGATAGCGCCGTACTGCCAGTGAATCGGGCTAACGTCCGATAGCGTACCCTCAAGCGCCTTATGACGGCACATAAGAGCCTCCTTGCACAGCTCAAGTCTTTCCTCGAACAGCTTCCAGAACTTTTCCTCGTCGCCCTTTGCGATAATGCCTATCTGCGGAAGGTTTATGCTGACCACTCCCTGATTGAAGCGGCCCTCCCATTTATAATTGCCGTTCTCGTCCTTCCACGGAGCGAGGAACGAGCGGCATCCCATCGGACTAAATACGTTTCCCTCATAATTTTCACGCATTTTCTTCGCCGAAATATAATCGGGGTACATTCTCTTTGCCGAGCATCTTACCGCCAGTCTTGTAACATAGTCGTACTTGCCGCCCTTTAAGCAGTTATTTTCGTCAAGCACATACACCAGCTTCGGGAACGCCGGCGTTATGTATACGCCCTGCTCGTTTTTAATTCCCTGAAGTCTCTGTCTGAGTATTTCCTCGATTATCTGAACGTTTTCTTCAACATACTCGTCGCTTTCATCAATATACATAAACAGCGTTACGAACGGCGACTGACCGTTTGTGGTCATAAGCGTATTTATCTGATACTGTATCGTCTGAACTCCCGATTTTAATTCGTCCTCCACGCGCATATCGACAATATTCTTAATCGCCTCGTCGTCAAGCGTGGCGCCGAATCTCAGCTTCGCCTCAGCCGTAAACTTATCGCGGCTCTTTCTCAGATATTTTCCCAAATGCGCGACGTTAACCGACTGACCTCCGTACTGATTGCTCGCAACCGCGGCTATAATCTGAGTCGTAACCGTGCAGGCTACCTGAAAGCTCTTGGGAGACTCGATCATCTTGCCGTTCATAACGGTGCCGTTGTCAAGCATATCCGAAATATTTATAAGACAGCAATTGAATATCGGCTGGATAAAATAATCCGCGTCATGAAAATGAAGTATTCCGTTGTCATGCGCCATAGCGATATGCTCCGGAAGGAGCATACGTCTTGTCAAGTCTCTCGAGACCTCGCCGGCAATATAGTCTCTCTGCGTCGAAGCGTGCATTGTATTCTTGTTCGAGTTTTCCTCCGCGAGCTCCTTGTTTTCGTTTCTGATGAGCTTCAATATCGATTCGTCCGTCGTATTTGACTTTCTCAGAAGGCTTCGCTGATATCTGTATATCATATACTTCTTCGCGAGAACATATTTGTTATGTCCCACAAGCGTCTTTTCGATTATATCCTGTATCATCTCAACGGGAATTACGTCGCCCGTTGTTTTTTCAACATTTTCTATAGCCTCGTTTATAAGCTCGCTGTCCGCCTTCTGCGATGACGTGACCTCTACGTTAGCCTTCCGTATTGCGGAGGTAATTTTGTCAGGCTCGTAGCTGACTATCCTTCCATCGCGTTTTTGTACCTTCATAGTTATTTCTCCTTTTTACGCCACATACAATATATAGCTGTCGTCTCTGTTATTTAATTCCGAAAAAAATCTGCGTATCAACGCGTGCTTTCTGCGTTTACGGCGTATTTCACGCAAATACTCCAAGTTGCATCAGCCACTATATCTTGTGTTATTATCAGATATCCACATCTATATCTTGTAGAACATTATAACATATTCGGAAGTTTTATGCAATATGTTTTATTTTACAAATCAAAGACAAATCCGTAAAATCATTGTAATATAATATTTTCTTTCGCATACTATATATAGTATGCCGATTTAACGGAGCAATTCTGTATTTACAACCCGTTAAGCTGTATTTCACTAACGCGGCGGCGTATATTGTTTCTATACAAAAACGGTTAAATAAAAAGCATTATATCGCAAACCCGAGATATAATGCTTTTTAATTTCAAGCCGAATTAATCCTCAACTTTTTTTATAACTTCCTTGCCGTTGTAATATCCGCAGGACTTACAAACTTTATGAGGCATTTTATATTCGTGGCACTGTGGGCACTCCACCATGTTAGGCACGGTAAGCTTCCAATTGGCACGTCTTTTATTTCTTCTGGCTTTCGAAACTTTACCCTTAGGTACTGCCATAATTACACCTCCATAATTCTCTCTGACATTCTGTTACTTATCTTTTTCCATAATATCTATCAGCGCCGCCCATCTCGGGTCGATCGTATCATGAGAGCAGCCGCAGTCCCCCTCGTTAAGATCGGCTCCGCACGTTGGACAAAGCCCCTTACAACCATCGGAACACAAATACTTTCCTTCAATATTCAAAAGAAAATTATCAGCCGCTATATCGTCTATATCGATTTCATTATTCTCAAACAATATGACGTCGTCTCCCTCCGATATACCGCCGTCCGCTTTAACAAGATTTTCATCAATATCAAATTCAAACGGAACGGTTATCTCCTTCATGCACCTCGCGCAGCGGGTAATCATGCCGCCGCCGCACTTAGCCTTTAATATGAGGGATTTACCGTTATTTGAGATATGACCGGTAACTCTCGCCGGCTCGTCAAAACGATATGTCTCTCCGAGAAAATCAATGTCGGACAGCATAACGTCTCCGTCAAAATCTATCCTTCCGCCGATTTCCTTGAGTATTGTCGATACGTTCTCCGTCATAATAACTCCTTACGCCGATAGAGAAAAAATCAGAGTAAAATTACTTCAATTCTACCTTAGCGCCCGCGTCCTCAAGCTTTGTCTTCATAGCTTCAGCCTCTTCCTTGGCGACAGCCTCCTTAACAGTGTTAGGCGCGCCGTCGACAAGAGCCTTCGCTTCTTTAAGACCAAGACCTGTGATTTCTCTTACTACCTTAATAACGCCGAGTTTCGACGCGCCCGCTTCAGCAAGAACAACGTCGAACTCTGTCTTTTCATCCGCGCCGGCTGCGCCGCCGTCAGCGGCCGCGCCCGCAACCATAACCGGAGCGGCTGCGCTTACGCCGAACTCTTCTTCCATCATTTTTACCAATTCCGCTACTTCAAGCAGCTTTAATTCCTTAATTGAATCAAGAATTGCATTCAAATCTGCCATTTTATTTTCCTCCTTAATTAAATATAACGATTTTCAAGTAAATTATTCGGCGTCTTCCGCCTTTTCTTCAGCTGCGGGAGCTTCCTCGGTCGGAGCGGTCTCCGCCGGAGCTTCTTCCGCTTTTTCCTCCGCGGGAGCGGCCTCCTCCGCCGGAGCTTCCTCTGCCGGAGCGGTCTCCTCTGCGGGAGCTTCCTCTGCCGGAGCAGCCTCAGCCTGTTTCTTCGCGATAAGGTCGGCTATTTCCACACCGCCGTCCGCAATAGTCGCAAGCAATCTTGCGAGAGACGAAATCGGCGAGTTCAGGCTTCCCATCATCTTAGCAATCAATGTATCCATATTCGGCGTAGCCGCAAGCTTCTTGATTTCATCAAGAGACATTACAGCGCCGTCCATGAAACCCGATTTGATTTCAAGTTTTTCGTTATCCTTGGCAAAGTCCGCGATAACCTTTGCGGGAGCTACGGCGTCCTCTGACGAAACAGCGATAGCGGTAGGTCCGTGAAGCGCTTCCTCAAGAGCTTCAAGACCGGCTTCCTTAGCGGCGCGCAAAAGCAATGTGTTCTTCATTACGAAATACTTAACATTCGCTTCTCTGAGTTTTGAACGAAGATTTGTATCCTCCTCGACCGTCAGTCCGCGGTAATCGACCAAAACGCCTGTCTGAGCCGCCTTTAGAAGCTCTGTAACCTCCGTTACCTGCGCTCTCTTTACTTCCAAAACTTTTTCGCTTGGCATATTCTTTTCACCTCCTGTAATTTATTACCTTTGAAAATCCAAAAGTAACGCCTTACATAAATAAAAGCTCTCAGTCGTAGACCAAGAGCCCGTAATAATCATTACCAAACACCCTCGGTAGGACTTATGTCTGCGGCATACGCCGCTAAACCGCCGACTGTCTACGGATTTTCAACTTTTATATATTACCATATTTTTTTTGCGCTGTCAAGCCTTTTTAGCGCTTTTATTCGAATAAATTTTTAAAATTACACTTATGTTGTGATACTATATACATATAATAGCGATGTATATATATAATAAAGAGGTATGCTATAAAAATAAACAAAGAACTTATGAAAGGCGGTACGTCAATTTTAATACTGACTCTCTTGGAAAAGGAGAATATGTACGGATATCAGATAACGCAGGAGCTTAAAAAGCGTTCCGGCAACGCCTTTGAGTTAAAAGAAGGCGCGCTATATCCCACATTGCGCGCGCTTGAGAAGGAAGAAGCGGAGCGTACCGCGTTTTCGCACATGGGCGCCGCCGCGGAATCGGGCGATATATTTAGTAAGCGACGCCGGCTTCCCTTTAACCGCCGTTTCGGACTTGCGGTATGGTCAGCGCTTGTCGAGCTGTGTTTTCGACGTATAAAAGACCGGTTTGAGGATACGGATTTTTTTCCGGCGATAAATACAGGTTATTAATTAGAAACCCATTTATTCAAATTCTTGTTTTACAGTCGTGAACCGGTGGTATATATTACTTATAAAAATAACTTTATGAGAGGATGTATTACTTATGTTAGCCGGAAATGTTATGGTAGGTCAGTCCGGAGGACCGACTTCAGTTATCAACTCCAGTCTTGTGGGAGTATTCAAAACCGCGAAAGACGCGGGCTGCGGCAAGGTTTACGGTATGAGAAACGGTATTGAGGGACTTCTGAGCGAAAGGTATGTGGACATATCCGATTATATCAAAAACGACCTTGATATAGAGCTTTTAAAACGCACGCCGTCGTCATTCTTAGGCACCTGCCGCTACAAGCTGCCCGACGTTGAGGACAATCCGGAGGTCTACTCCCGTCTTTTCGATATTTTAAGAAAGCTCGACGTCAAGCATTTCTTCTATATCGGCGGAAACGACTCAATGGACACAATTAAAAAGCTGTCAAACTACGCAAAGGAAATCGGAAGCGATATCACGTTTATGGGCGTTCCCAAAACGATTGACAACGACCTTGCCGAAACCGACCACACCCCGGGTTACGGCAGCGCGGCGAAGTACATAGCGTCGGCGATGAAGGAGATTATCCGCGACGCGAACACCTACGGCACCGATTCCATAACGATTGTCGAAATCATGGGAAGAAACGCGGGCTGGCTCACAGGCGCGGCGGTACTGTCGCGTTCCGAGGACTGCAACGGTCCGGATCTTATTTATCTTCCGGAATGTCCGTTTGAGTATGAAAAATTCGTAAACAAAATCAGAGAAATCAAAAAGCATAAAAACGCCGTTATAGTAGCCGTTTCGGAGGGGCTTAAAACTCCCGACGGAAAATATGTCTGCGAGGCTAATAAAACACGCGTATTCGAGGATTCCTTCGGTCACAAGGCTCTCGGAGGTACGGCTCTTTATCTGGCGGACGCGATTGCCGAGGAAACAGGCATTAAGTCGAGAGGTATCGTGTTCTCGACGCTTCAGAGATGCGCGTCGCATATCGTGTCAAGACGCGACATAACCGAGGCGTTTACAGCCGGCGCAGACGCCGTACAAGCGGCTCTGAAGGGCGAAACAGGCAAAATGATTATATTCAGAAGAACCTCGGACGACCCGTATCAGATTGCTACGGCTTCATACGACGTAAACAAAATCGCGAACGTGGAGAAGCTTGTTCCCGCCGAATGGATTATTGATGAAAATACGTATGTATCCAAGGAGTTTGAAAAATACGCGCGTCCGCTTATCATCGGCGAGCTTACTCCGTTTATGGTTGACGGTCTTCCCAGACATCTGTTTATTGATAAATAATTCGCTTAAATAAAGAATGCCGCGGCTTTGCGGCATTCTTTTTTATCTTTCACATCTGCCGTACGTGCGCGTTATCTCGGCAATTTTCGCCGCGAGCTTTTTTGACGCGTCGCGTTTGCCTATGCGCCACATCCAGTTGCAGCCGAGCGTTGACGGAATGTTCATTCTCGATTCAGAGCCAAGCTCAAGATAATCCTGCATTTGTATAACAGCCGTATCACTGACGCTCGACATTGCGGCTTTTATCATTTTCCATATAATTTCATCTTCCTCACAGTCAAGAAACTTTTTACAGAAATCAAGCGTATCCTTGTCCTGCTCCTTTATCCAGCCCGCGATAGTGTCGTTGTCATGCGTGCCGACATACGCCACGCTGTTCGACGTATATGTATAAGGAAGATAATTGCTCTCCTCACGCGGGTCAAACGCGAACTCAAGCACCTTCATTCCCGGAAAACCCGATTCTCTGAGCAGCTTATGAACATCCTCCGTAAGGAATCCCAAGTCCTCCGCGATAATGGGCAAATCTCCCAATTCTCTTTTAACAGCGTTAAACAGGTCGATTCCCGGACCTTTCAGCCATTTACCGTTTTCGGCTGTCTTGTCTCCGTAAGGAATAGCGTAATATCCCTCAAAGCCTCTGAAATGATCGATTCTTACTATATCGTAGAGCGACGTCGCCGCCGCGATTCTGTCAATCCACCAATTGTAGCCGAATTTTTTGTGACGTTCCCAGTTGTAGAGCGGATTGCCCCATAGCTGACCCGTGGGCGAGAACGCGTCCGGCGGACAACCCGCGACCGCCGTAGGCGTCAAATCCTTATCAAGCTCAAACAAATCGGGATATACCCATACTTCGGCGCTGTCAAGCGCGACATAAATCGGAATATCGCCGATTATGGAAACTCCGTTGTCATTAGCGTATTTTTTCAGCTTATTCCACTGCTCAAAAAACTTATACTGCAAAAACTCCCAGAACATAACGTCATCCTCATGCGCCGACTTAAATTCCCAGAGCGCGTGAGAGTCGCGTTTTCTCAGGCTCTCGTCCCACTCGAGCCATGACCTGCCCTCATAGGAGTCCTTAATGCTCATAAACAAAGCATAATTCGAGATCCATTTTTCATTTTTCTTTAAAAACTTTTCAAAATCCGATAAATCGCCTTTTTTAAATTTATCGAACGCTTTCCTGAGTACCTTGAAGCGGTTGTTATAGATAGTCTCATAATCAACCTTTTTACTGTTCTCTCCCCATTTAAGCATTGAATAATCTTCTTTTTTCAGAAGACCCTCCTCCGTAAGAATATCTAAGTCGATAAAGTAAGGATTACCGGCGTTGGTCGAAAACGACTGATACGGCGAATCTCCGAAGCTTGTCGGTCCGACGGGAAGTATCTGCCAGCAGCGTTGCTTTGCTTCTTTCAGAAAATCGACAAATTTGTACGCTTCCTTCCCCATTGTTCCTATGCCGTAATCCGACGGCAGCGATGATATGTGCATTAGTATTCCGCTTGATCTCAATGTTTTATCCTCCTGAATTTAATTTATAAGCTGCAGTATTACGTGCGGATTTTCCGCTGTATAATCCGCGCCCGCCTGTACAAGCTCCGTCCTTGAACGGAAGCCCCACAGCGCTCCTACGGACGTCATACCGGCGTTTTTCGCTGTAAATATGTCAACGTTCGTATCGCCCAGAAAAAGGCATTCCGACGGCTTTGCGCCAAGCTCCGAGGCGATTTTAAGCGCACAGGACGGGTCGGGTTTTGTAGGCATGCCTTCAATAACTCCGCATACCGCGTCAAAATAATTCTTTCCGAATATCGTTTCGGCGACGACGCGTACGACATTGTCGGGCTTGTTTGAGCAGACGGCAATTTTGATATTTTTTTCTTTAAGTCCGCGCAGAAGCTCCTTTATGCCGTCGTACGCGTCCGTGTCGTACAGATAATCCTTTTCGTAGTTTTCGTCATATACCGCGCGTACTTTTTCAAACATATCCGCCGTATCGTTTCCGCGCGCGGCTAACATACGGTGAATAAGCTTGTCGCGTCCGTCGCCGACGAATATCTTATAGTCCTCGACCGACACGGGTTCCATTCCGTACGCCGCGAGAGCCATGTTGCCGAAATGCGCTATGGCGCGGATTGTGTCGGTAAGCGTCCCGTCAAGGTCAAATATACATGCTTTGATGATGCTCATAATATCAATCCTTTCCGATTAATTATTATATATCGGAAGCGTCCTTATGTCAATGTAAATAGATTATGAAATTTTTATAAT
>CAYRSG010000042.1:0-15204 GCA_964426905.1 uncultured Clostridium sp.
AAATTACGATTCCTACGACCGTTTCTTCGCGATGGCGCGAATGGCGCACACGGCGGGTATGTTCACCGCCGAAATGGAGGAGCAGATAATAGACTCAACCATGACGAAGGACAGTCATCTCAAGGAGCTTGTGAAAAAATATTTTAAGCCCGACGACTATTTTCTGCTTCAGGACAGAATGATCGGCAGCGGCGCGATTGGCGGAAAAGCCTGCGGAATGCTGCTGGCAAGGAAAATATGCGAAACCGACGTTCCCGAGTTTGAGCGTTTTTCCGAGCCTCACGATTCCTTTTACATAGGCTCGGACGTCTTTTATACTTACATAGTCTCAAACGACGCGTGGAATTTGCGCGTGCGGCAGAGAAGCGAGGAGGGATATTTTGAGTACGCGCCGGAGCTTAGAAAAGCTTTGTTAAACGGGCGCTTCCCTCCGAAAATCCGCGATCGCTTTAAACAGGTTTTGGAATATTACGGGCAAAATCCGTTTATCGTGAGGTCGTCAAGTTTCCTTGAGGACGGCTTCGGAAACGCGTTCGCCGGAAAATACGAGTCGGTCTTCTGCTGCAATCAGGGTACGATTGACGAGCGGATGGAAGAAATGGAGCGGGCTGTGCGCAGGGTGTACGCGAGCACAATGGATTATTCGGCGCTTGAATACCGCCGCCGGAGGGGACTCGACAAAAAGGACGAGCAAATGGCTGTTCTCGTGCAAAGGGTTTCGGGCGGACGCTTCGGAAATCTCTATATGCCGTCGGCGGCGGGAGTCGGTTACAGCCATAGCTCATATAGGCTCAGACCCGATACGGACGAAAACGCGGGTATGCTGCGCCTTGTCGCGGGGCTCGGTACGAAAGCCGTCGACCGCGTCGCGGACGGTTATCCGAGAATCGTAAATCTCGACCGTCCGACTGCGTACGCTGAAAACACGGTAGAACGCCGACACAGATTTTCACAGAGAAACGTCGACGTTTTGGATATGAGTGAAAACAAGCTTCGGGAAGCGTCGCTTGACGAGGTATTGTCCGCGACTCCGTTCTGGTATAAGAAAGAGATTATGGATCGCGATTTTGAAGCCGAGCGGGCTCTCAGAAATATGGGAAGAAACGAGCCGGTCTGGTTTATAACCTGCCAGCGGCTGCTTGAAAATAAATCCTTCTCACAACTGATGAGTAAAATTCTCGCCGTACTGCAAACGGTTTATGAAAATCCGGTTGATATAGAATACGCGATAAACGTCGACGAAAACGAGGATTTTGTCCTAAACCTGCTTCAATGCAGACCGCTTTACACGTATGGCGCGAATCGTAAGCTCGACGTCGACAAGGTTTCCTTGGAGAAAACGCTGTTTGAATTAAAGGGCGCGTCCATGGGCGAGTCCGGATATATCCCGATAGACGTCGTAATAAACATCGATCCGGCGCTTTATTATCAGTATCCTTACGCGAAAAAGCCGAACGTCGCCGCCGCGGTCGGTAAAATCAACGCCTATTACGCCGGCAAAAATAAAAACATTATGCTTATGACTCCCGGCAGAATAGGCACTTCCTCGCCGGAGCTTGGCGTACCCGTCAGATTCGGGGACATTTCAAACATATCCGTGCTTTGCGAAATATCGGACAGCCGCGCGGGATATTCGCCGGAGCTAAGCTACGGCAGTCATATGTTTCAGGATTTGGTCGAGGCGCAAATCAGATATAACGCCGTTTTGCAAAACGAAACAACCGCGGTATGGAACGAAAGCGTATTGAAAGATTGCGGGACAAAGGACATATTTTCGGATATTACTCCCGACTTCCCCGAGCTTGCGGGAATGGTGCAGGTGTATGAGCCTCGCGGACTCGGATATTGGCTTGACTCCGTAAGCGGACGGGTAAAATGCGGATTTTGATAGGATTTAGATACAAAAAACACGGCAGAGCGCCGTGTTTTTTGTAAGCCTACTCCGTCGGTATCAGCTTAAACAGAACGGCGTTCGCGTAAGCGAGCGACTTAGCTTGCGTAAAGAACACGATACCGTCTGCGGGTGCGGTAATTTTTGTTTGCACCGAGCAATCGTAAGGATTAAGTATGTGCGCTATGACGTCGCCCTTTTGAACCGTTTCGTATGTATCGGCGAAGCTTCTGAAAATACCCGCCGTCGATGATTTAACGGAAATCATATCGCTCTCGTCGATAACCGACGAAATATATCCCTTATGTCCGTCAAACTGTATTATGCCCTTGCTGTTAAGGAAATTCAGCACAGCCGTTACCGCGTCGGCGGCGCCGTTAATATCAATCGTATCGGTTTGGTTGGTAAACAGAGAAAAGGACTCCGTTTCCCAAATCTGCCAGTTGTAATTCAGGGTTGTCGTGTCATACGGGCGGGGTTTTCTCTTTACAATGTACGGCAGACCGAAAGCCTTCGCGTCGTCTGTATAATCCCAACCCGTGTCCATAAGGCGGATATGCGGAACAAACCTTCCGGGGATATAGTTGCTCGCGAAATGTATGCCGTATTTGTACCCCGAAACCTCCTCAAACAGTCCCGCCGCGACGCGTTGCGTCGTTTCGCCGAGACTGTAGCCGGGGAACATTCTGTTTATATCCGTATTATCGGTAGGCCAAAACCGCTTTTCAATATTCATTGAATACGGATTTATTACCGGCGCGACCGTAATCGATTTGCCGTCCGTGATTTTATTCCGTTTTTCAAGCTCCGAAAGCTTTTTGACAAGCATAGCGCAGGAAAACATCTGCTGTATTTCGTTTCCGCGCACGCCGCCGACGATGACCGCCGACTTTTCGCCGCCGCCGAATTTGCGGCGGCTTACGCGCATATTGTCGCGGTAAAGCGATTTTAATTCATAAAACGTATCTTCAACCATTACCCGATTTCTCCTTTCGCTCCGCTTAAAATCCGCGCTATCAGCGAGCCTTCGTCAACAACAGGATATTCGCGGATCGTAAACACCATACCGTCGTTCGGCGCATACATAGTGTCAAGTATTTCCGCGCGGAGCGGATCGACTATATCGCCCACAACACCGCCCTTTTTTACATAATCGCAGTGCTTTACCCGCGGCAGAAATATTCCGGGCACGGGCGCGTTAAGAAAGCTGACGTCATCGGGATTATCGGACACAATCGGTTTTTTCGGCTCTATTGTTTCCCCGTCCCATATACCCAATTCCTTCATTAAGCAAAAAATTCCGTCGGTGATACGGTTTCCGTACTCGCGCGTTATCCTCATTCCGACTCCGGTTTCCACAACGAGCGTCGGAACGCCTATTGTGTTAAGCGAGTTCGCGAGCGTGGATTTCAGCACCGTCGCCGCGCCGTGTACCCAGATTAAATCGACGTTCATAGCTTTGGCAAGAGGAACGAGAGTTTCGGCTGTTTCTTCCGAGATGCGTATCTGCGGCGCTTCCGTAAGGAAAATATTTGACGCGTGAATGTCCACGCAGGCGTCGGAGCCATCAATATCCGATATGATTTTCGCCACGATATGCTCCGCCATCGAGCCGTCCTCGGAGCCGGGGAAAATTCTGTTCATATCGAGGTCGAACGCCGGAATACCGCGCGTTATCGAGTCAATGCCCATAGGGTTAAGCGCGGGGTATACGTCGACTATGCCCCTGAGATGAATAATGCTTTCCTTTATTCTGCGAGAGAGTTCATAGCATATAAACTGTCCCTCAAGCTCGTCGCCGTGCGTCCCCGTAACTATGCTTATCCGTTTTTCTCCGCCGGTAAGCGGAGCGAGAGGAAGAATCCGGTTTTTCTTTATTTCCAATTTTTCGTCAATAGGAAGTCCTACCGACGCTACTGTTTCTATCATATTAATTACCTCGTTATTGCTCGTTAACATTCACGCCGACGGCCTGCGTCTGCGACGCGCCGCCGTAAAAAACGCCGCGCGATACCTTGCAGTCGCGGCTGTCGCGTCCGTGTGAAATTTTAATGTAGTAATCGTCCGCGAGCAGATTGTTTGTCGGGTCGAAGCCGTACCAATATCCGTTCAGATACGCCTCAACCCAGGCGTGCGTCTCGCCCTCGCCGATCATCATACCGGCGACATAGCGCGCGGGAATACCGTCCATTCTCAAAAGAGAAATAAGTATCTGCGCGAAGTCCTGACAAACGCCGCGCCGCTTCGTCATGGAACGCTCGGCGGATGTGTTGACGTCGGTGACGTTGGGGATATAGCTCACTGTCTGATACAGCTCTTTCATAAAATACAGCGCGCGGTTGTACGGTTTTTTCGGCGCGGCGGCGCAGACTCTTTTGTAAAAAGCCGTGATTTCCCCGCCCGGACGCGTCAGAGCGGACTGCGCGAGAAACATATCCGTTTCGCCGCCCCGCTCCTCATATAAGGCGAGTCCGGTCTCCGCGACGCCGTTTACCGATACGCTGAAGCTGTTATGCGGCTCGGCGATATAGCCGTAGGAAATTATATTGCCGAAAACATCGCTGTCCGAAACGGTTTTGTTCTCGGGCAGGATAGTTATATTTAGGCTTTGTATGTTCTGTCTTGCCGTGTTGCGCGGAACGCATTTCATACTGTAATAGTGGCGGCGGACAGGGACTGAAAAATCTATCCGCGTTTCATATGAAAACTTTAAAATCATAATTAAAATATCTCAAGCGCTTTCGTAAGAATCGCGCCGTAGTCTATCGGCTCGTCCTCAATCATTGCCGCGACGTGCATAAGCGCGGCTCTGTTGTACTTTAAATTCGTCGTGCCGATACGGTGAGTGAGCCTGTCAACCTCGCGTCTGAGCTCGGCGCGCGGCTTTTTTGTACGGAGATACAGGTCCAGTCTTTCGATACGCTTTCCCGCCTTTACCGCGTTTCTTGTCGATTCGTCGTCCACCTCGTCGTCAAGACAGCCCCAGAAGGCGAGAATATTATCAAGAACCTGCTGCAGACTGAATATAGGCGAATCGCTTATTTTTGCCTCGTTCAAACGCGAGATTGCCAGATGAATGTACGCGAGAGTTTTTGTCGAAATCTCGTCGCGGATTACCATAGCGTTATCGTAAGCGCGTCGCGCGTTCGATATAATCGAATAGGCGTTGTTTTCGTCAAAAGCGAATCGCGTTGTAAAATCCTCCGCCGAGGCATACTCGTTTGGAATACCGAGCGCCCCGCATATTTTAAAATAATATTCGCCGTCGTCGTCGATCATACGGTCATAACCGTCCATATACATAGATATAAGCTGATATACCCGCTCGATATACCGTCCGAGCCAGTATAAATTATCGAGTTTCGCTAACGTGACAGTACCCATGTGTCTTTAAAGCCTCCTCCCTGCGACGAATTGACAATGAAGGAATCGGGATTCCTCGAAAACCTTGTCAATCCGCTTTTCCAAACCTTTACCTTCTCTCCGGACAGAACAAACGCTCTTAAATCCGCTTTCCTCGGCACGGGCGTTACCCCGTCCCCGTCAAGAATATCCAAATCGATGAAGTCGATAACCTCCTGAGCGATAAACCGGCGCGGCTCCGCCTTAATCGTATTTATAAACTCCTCTTTCTTTTCCTTTGTCAGCGAGCTTCCGAACAGCACCCCGTAGCCGCCCGCCTCGGCGACGTCCTTTATTACGAGATTGTCGAAATTGTCAAGAACGTATTTCATATCCTCCTCATAATACGGCAGATAAGTCGGGGCGTTATTTGTGATACAATCCTCGCCGAGATAATATTTGACCATTTTGGGAACGAAATAATATATGCCCTTATCGTCCGCCACGCCGTTGCCGGGCGCGTTTAAAATCGCGACGTTGCCGCGTTTAAAGGCGTTGTACAGCCCCGGCACACCGATAAGCGATTCCTCGCGGAAGGCGAGAGGGTCAAGATACTCGTCCGAAATACGGCGGTAAACCGCGCCTACGCGCCGCTTGCCGAGCGTGGAATTGAGGTAAACAATATCGTCCTCGACGGTAAGCTCGCTGTTTGAAACAAGCGCCGCTCCCGTTTTCTCGGCAAGATACGAGTGCTCAAAAAACGCCGCGTTGTATCTGCCGGGAGTCAGTATTACGTTAAGACCGCCTGTGTTTACATAGTCCATAGTGTCCTTGAGAAGATCGGCGTAATCTCTGTTGTCCGCCACCGGATTTTCGCGAAAGGTTGACGGGCTTGATATTCTGCATAAATCGCGCGCGATAAGCGGGTACGACGCGCCCGACGGTATACGCAGATTATCCTCAAGTATGTACCACTTGCCGTCCTTTGCCTGCACAAGGTCGACGCCGGAGATATGGCTCGCTATTCCCTTGGGAGTCTTTACACCGTCGCACTCGGCCATATATCCCGATGAGGAATAAATAAACTCGGGAGGAATGACCTTGTCCTTTATGATTTTCTTATCGCCGTAGACGTCGGCAAGAAACATATTAAGAGCCGTTACGCGCTGGGCGAGACCTTTTTCCATTAAATCAAATTCGTCCTTTTCGATAATTCTCGGAATGGGATCGAACGGAAACAGCTGCTCCTTAAACTCGCCGTTTTTGTAAATACCGAACCGCACGCCGTAGCGCTCCAAAAGCGAGTTGATTTTTCCGACGTGCTTGTAGAGTTCTTTCATTTTCATCATCTCCTTTGTTTAAACAAAAAAGACGCCTCACCAATGTGAAACGTCCTTGTAATCACTTGTAATTCCTTATTTGTGTATTATTTTACCACTTATATTTGATTTTGTCAATGCTTCGAAATGAAATAATAAAAATTGTAATAATTTAAAAATTTGTCAGATATTGATTTCAGCGTATTTTTTAATATTTAATAAAACGCGTCCGGCAGACTTGACAAAAACGCGATACCGTGTTATACTTTAATATGACAAGGGCGTTTTTGCATCGGCAAGACGCTCTTTTAAATTTATGGGAGATGATTTTTTATGACAGAGGATAAGAAGAAAGCTTTGGAAACCGAAAAGGAAAAAAAGAATGAGAATTGGCCGGAGGAGGCGGTTCAGGATATTCTCGACTACATTGAGGAGCAGGGAATTTATATAAGAGAATAAAAAAACGGTACGGCAGATCTTATGGCTTGCCGTACCGTTATTCTTTATATGATTTTACACAAAGCGGCGCCGGCGCGGAGAAGACCTCCAAAAAATACGAATAGAATCCGGTACGCGGCTGACAAAAACTATATGGGAGGATATCGGGGAGAGGAAAGAATAATGTTTTCAAATGACGGATTAATTTTTGTAACGTATGATCATTATGAAACATTCTTTGAGATAACTGATGAAGTAGGAGGGGAAATGTAAAATGGAAAAAATAACACTGGATTTAACGGGCTGCAAATATATAAGGCAAATACACAGAATAATAAAGGAAACCTTCGGATTTCCTGAATTTTACGGTTCAAATTATTATGCGTTATGGGATTGTATGCGCGATTATTGCGATGACATGGAGGTTGAAATTAAGGGATTATCAACTCTTCCGCCTGATTTTGAAGATTTCAAGGAAATTATGCTGAATATTTTTGAGAGAGTAACAACGGAAAATAATTTCCGCTATACTGTAATTTCTTGAATAAATGCCTTTGGATATGTCCCGAATGTTATAATGATTTTTACGATATGTTTAAATGGGAAGAGGAATAACGAAAACGGTCTTGCAAAAGGCAGGGCGTTTAAGCCGTTTGGGTTATAACATCGAAAATTATGAGGAGCTGAAAAATGAAATTTTGAGCGAAGCGGGAAAATATCCTGTCAAACTCAGAGGAAAAACAGAATACGGCGTTGAAACGGTGGAAAATCCGGATAGAATTATAAAGGATTACAAGAATGACGGAACAATATTTTAAGCGCGTTTCCGGTCTGCCGGCAAACGGGACGGAGGCGCTTTTTGTTTAGGCAGATATTTAACCGAGGTTAGCGCCTCAAGCTCTCATAAACAAGGCGGACAAAACCTCAATGGCTTTGTCTACAGTCCGGATTTTTTCACCATCTTTTCAAAAACGCCGTCATTTCCCGCATCATATCCTGTTTGTACCTCTCGCTGTCCTGCGGAAATTTACGTTCGGGGACAAACAGCTTTTCCGATTTCAGATGAATCGGCGTCATATAATGGCTGCCATGTATGTAATTTAGGCGCTTATGCTCAAACGAATGTCCGCGCTCGTCCATACGGCGCGTCAGTATACGTGCCGATTGCTCGGACGGCCACATAGAGTCCATCCCTCCCGAAATCAGCAATACCGGACCGTTGATTTTCTCAACGGGCAAAATCTGCTCCTCGCGGAGGTTCTTGACGACGCCGTCATAGTAAAACATGACGCTAAACTCATGATGCTTAATCAGGTATTGTAAAATCAGACGCTTGCCGTGCTTGGCAATCCTCGGGTCATAGCCGACGCAAGGAATCTGTTCGCCGCGCCAAGAAAACACGGAGCCGGGATAGGTCTTGAGCGTCAGTGCGTTCAAGCCTTGAGTGGCGAAACATATCGGACTGGCCGCGATGACGCAGGTGATAAGCTCCGGCATATAAATTCCCGAGAGCAGCGCGAGCTGCGCACCCATGGAAATGCCCCAAACCGCTATTTTTCCATATCCGTGAGCTTTTAGGTATGCGGCGGCGTTTTCCACGGATTCCATCGGTATATTCACAAGCTTATCGGGCAGACCGGGCGCTTTGAAAAACGCCAGCGCAAGTACAGTTATACCCTCCTTTGCAAAACGCTTGGCGCCCTTGCAAGTCAGTTTAAACATTCCCTCCGAACCGCCCCAAACAATCAGCGCTTTACCGGGGAATTTGTCCTCTTTCGGCAGAAAAAGCCGCCCGTGAAATCCGTCGTTTTTTACCGTAAATTCCGTTTTCATTTATATTTACCTCCTATGTTCCGCCGCAAATCAAGAGCGCTGTGAATCGTATACTTTATGAAGTCTGTTCCAATCCGGCATAGCGTTTCTCAGCTTGTCCCAAACCGGCATTTTCACATCGGGCGCTTTCGTACGCAGCGCTTCCAATGCCGCGTCCAGCGCTTCCATCTCCGATACGGCATGGCGGCAATGGTCGGTGCAGGCAAGGTCGCCGATTTTGGTTTTTGACATAATTCGGAGCAACAGCTCCGTGAAGCCGCGGGAAAACCCCGGTTCACAGCTTTTTTCGCCGCCATCCGGAATAATCGGAACGTCAAGCCGGCGAAAGAGCGCGAAGCATTCGCCGCAGGCGGTCATAACAGAGCTTATCCGCTGTTTGCCGGCCTTGCGCAGGTCGCAGCCGCAGGCATAGCTCACATAGCAGATAGGCAGAATAAACGCCAGGTGGCACAGCAGCCATCCGTTCATATCCGTCATATATTTCGGCTCGTTTTTCTTTCCGAATATTTTGGAAAGCGCCGCCTTCGTTTCTTCGTCCGGCTCGCTGTGCAGTTTGCCGCAGGTAATATGCAGACCGCCGAAACGGACGCACTGAACCTTGCCGTTTTCACGTCTGCCGCCCGTGGCGGAAAAGCCGAAAAGAACGGTTTTTTCTCTTCCTTCAGGACAGCGGCGTTTCAGTTCGGCTTCCGTTTCCTCCGCCCGCGCGTTATTGCCAATCAGCAACACCAGCGGCGTATTCGCCCTTGCGAGATCTGGCAGTATCTGCCGTATTTGCGTAAACTGCATCACGGCGAACACCGCGTCAAACCGCTCATTTTCATCCAAGACGTCAACAATGCGGGGGTAATCAACGGTTTTCTTCTTTTGCAGCCGGTGGTAAATTACCAGCCCGTTTTTCTCTAAATTTTCTTTCCACGCGCCTCTCGCAAGGAGCGTAACGTCGACGCCGTTTTCCATGAGCAGGCGACAGAGATAACTGCCGATGACCCCCGCGCCGTAAACTAAAATTTTCATGTCAATCCTCCTGTGTCTGCAACTTCGGTCATACGGTTAGCTTAAGCTAACCGCCAAGGCAAACAAAAAGCCGTTCTGAGCGTTTTCGATATCGCCTACGGCTGTTTTCGCATATACGCGGATCGCAAACATATTCTTGCCGCCGATAATATTTTCAATATGTCCCGTCGTTCAGCTTTTTTTAAAATGCTAACTGTAATATATCATTTGCAGAAATATTTGTCAATCGTTAATCGAAGATTTTTATGTAAAATTGACGCATTGTTAATTATAAAAAGCCTTCGACGCCGATTGAAAAGGGTTAGGGCATGAAGGATATATCCGAACGGCTCGGACACGCGGATATAGGAACTGAATATATGCGGGCATATAAGTATGGAGCATAAGCGCAAACTCGGCGACAGTTTAGAGGGAACGCTCTGACAAAAAAGCGATTTATTATAGAACCGACTATAGAACTTAGCGGAAGCAAAGGGTTATGCGGAGTCGTATCGGTTACGGGCGAACCCGTCCGGCTTCCAAACAATAACAACATCAAATAAATTCTTCGCACTGTCCTTAATCATTCGCTGAAACTCGGGACGATTGTCGGTTTTTGCCGATAAAGCGCAGTCAATATATGTGTCCAAAATCATAATAATTTTACCAAGCCCGACCGGAATAGCGCACGAAAAAATCGCGTCCGCCCGTGTATTGCGTCCAAATGATTTAATTTTAATGTTTCGCTCTCTGTTTTCGTTAAAATTTTCTTCGTTTCGGTAATGGGTTTTGGTTTTTCCACAAAGATGTTTTTCTATTCCTATATGTCACGCAACAGTGGAACAGACGTCCGCGTTTTAGGGACGTTTTGAGATTGGGAAGCCGCATAAACACTTGCTTTTTCGGGCATGAAAACCGTCAAACTCAAGTGGTAGGTATAGTTATATTAAATCCCCTTAAAACGCGGTTCTAAATGTACACACAAAGAGCGCGGCTTTCGCCGCGCCCCGTGAAATTATGAATGTAACCTGTTTTAAATATTTGTCAGCGCGTCCATAAGCGGGCGCAAATCCTTGTCCCAGAGTATAAACTTGTAATTATCCGACTCGGGCATACCGGCGGTTATCTTAACCGAAGCGCCCTCCGCCGCGCCGTTTACGCCCGTTTTCAGATTGACAAGCGCGCCGTTTTCATCGTACTCCGCCGCGTAGAGCGTCATACCGTCAAGCTCGTTTATTCTGTCCTCATCGCTTACCGTAACGGTAAATTCCGCCGCGCCGCCGTCCGTCACCTTGTGCGTAACGCTTACTTCGATTGGCTCGACCGGTTCGGGCGGCGTCTCGCCGTTATAGTATATCGTTACGCCGTCGCCGAAGTCATGATATAATTTGCTCCACTGTTCCTCCGTACCGCCGTAGCATACGCTTTTCAAGCTTTCACAGTTGTAAAACGCTTCATATCCGATACTCTCAACGCTGTCGGGTATGATAACCTCCGTTAAGCTCCTACAGCTTAAAAACGTACAGTGACTGATAGCCGTAATGCCGTCGGGTATCGCGACTCTCGTCAAGCCTTCACAGCCGGCAAACGCGTAGCCGCCGATAGCCGTAACACTGTCGGGAATGGTAACTCCGGTTAAGCCGGTGCAGTTGCCAAATGCGGAGTCGCCGATAGCCGTAATGCTGTTGGGTATCGTAACGCTCGTCAAGCCGGTGCAGTAGCAAAACGCGTAACCGCCGATAGCCGTTACGCCGTCGCCGATTATAACCGTCCTGACAGCGCCGCGATAACCGTACCACGGAATATCTGAATAATTATAATTATAATCCTCCATCGCTCCCTCGCCGCTTACGGTCAGCTTGCCGTGGCTTGTAAGCTCCCAAGTCAGATTATCGCCGTATGTGCCGGATTTCGCGACTGCCTCAGTATCGGGGTCGCCGCCGAAGAAAATCGCGGCGTCTTGAATGATTTCGTTGTTGTTTCCGAATAATATGTAATCCCAGTCATCCTGCGTTCCGTCATAGAACACGGCGATTACGCTTGTGTCGGAAAACGCGTATTCGCCGATATTTACAACGCTGTCGGTCATTATAACCCTCGTTAAGCTCTCACAGCCCCAAAACGCTCCGTATCCTATAGTCTCAACGCCGTCGGGTATTGTAATGCTTGTTATGCCGGTACAGCCGTAACACACGGAGTCGCTGACAGCCGTAATGCCGTCGGGTATCGTAACACCGGTCAAACCGATACAGCCTCTAAACGCGCCTTCTCCGATAGACGTAACGCTGTCGGGTATGGTAACGCTTGTTATGCCGGTACAGCCGGAAAACGCGTCGTCTCCGATAACCGTAACGCCGTCGGGTATGATAACGCTCGTCAAGCCGATACAGTTGTAAAACGCGGAGTCGCCGATAGCCGTAACGCTGTCGGGGATAGTAACACCCGTTATGCCGGTACAGCCCTCAAACGCGTATTGTTTAATTTCCGTAACGCCGTCGGGTATCGTCACGTTTTTCGCGAGCCTGCCGTTGATATACATATTTTCGCCGTAATACATCGGTGTGGAATAAGGACCGTCAAAATCAATATTACACCAAGCCGCCAAATCGGTTATATATACATTTTTTATTTTGTTACAGCCGGAAAACGTATTTTCGCCGATTGACGTAACGCTGTTTCCGATTGTAATGTTCGTTAAGGCGGTACAATACCAAAACACTTGGTTTCCGATAGTCGTAACGCCGTTTCCGATTGTGACGTCCGTTAAGCAGGCGCAGTCATAAAACGCTGAGCTGCCGATAGACGTAACGCTGTCGGGTATGGTAATTTCCGTTAATTTCCAACAGTCGTAAAACGCGTCGTTTCCGATAGTTTTAACGCCGTCGGGGATAGTAACGCTCGCCAAGGCGGTACAGCCGAAAAACGCGCCGTCTTCTATTGTCGTAACGCCGTTTCCGATCGTAATATCCGTTAAGCCGTCACAGTAGAAAAACGCCCTGCCTCCGATAGTCGTGACGGCGTCGGATATCGTAACTTTTTTCAATCGCTTGCATGTGTAAAACGCGTCTGCGCCGATTGATGTAACGCCGTCGGGGATAGTAACGCTTGCGATACAATCCCACATGTAAAACGCGTAATTTTTTATTTCCGTAACGCCGTCGGGTATCGTCACGTTTTTCGCAAGCTCGCCGTTGATATACATATTCTCGGCATAATACATAGGCGTGGACGCGAAATTCCAAAATTCAATATTGCACCAAGCCGCCAAATCGCTTATATATACGTTTTCCAAAGCCTCACAGCCCACAAAAACAGAGCTGTCGATTGACGTAACGCCGTTTCCGATCGTGACGTCCGTTAAGCCGTCACAGCTGTAGAACGCGGAGTCGCCGATAGTCGTAACGCTGTCGGGTATTGTAATCTCCGTTAAGCTGTCGCAGTCGCGAAACGCGTTATATACGATAGTCGTAACGCTTTCGGGGATAGTAACGCTTGTCAACGCGGAGCAGCCGTTAAACGCGTTGGCGCTGATGGACGTGATGCTGTCGGATATCGTAACGCTTGTCATACCGGAACAGCCGGCAAACACACATTCTCCGATAGACGTAACGGTGTTAGGCATTGTAACGCCTGTCAACGCGGAGCAGTTGTAAAACGCGGAGTCCTCTATAGTCGTAACGCTCTCGGGGATAGTAACGCTTGTCAACGCGGTGCAGTTGTCAAACGCGTAACTTCCGATAGTCGTAACGGGACAGCCTTCGATTAAGCTTGGTATAACAACCTCCGTCGCCGATTGATTACAGTCGGTAATCGCGACCGCGCCGCCCGAAACCGTGTAGGTAAGGTTTTCGTAGCTGTCCGCGTGAACGCCCGCCGCGAAAACAAGCGAACTCGCCGCGCTTAAAATAAATAACAGTCCGATAATTTTCTTTTTCATATTGTGTTTCCTCCCAAAAATATTGTTTATTGCAATAATATTATAGCTTAAACAATTATAAAAGTCAAGAGATACAAATATAATTATTTGTATAAACAATATTTTTGTCTGAAAAAGGAGAGGATAATATGAACAGAATAGCCGAATTGCGAAAGGAAAAACATTTAAACCAGATAGGACTTGCTATGAAATTAAATATTTCCCAGTATATGGTCAGCGCGTATGAAACGGGCAGGCATCAGCCGACTATGGAAATGCTTATTGAAATGGCGGATTTTTTCAATGTTTCGATTGATTATCTTGTCGGAAAAAGCAAGATACGCTATCGTGCCGACAGCCTGTTTATCAATAATCTTACGGAAAAGGAATTGGAACTTCTGAATTTGTTCAGAACCTTGCCGCCGGACAAACAGGAACAATCCGTGGGAATAATCTTTGCTTTAAAAAATGTCTGAAAAGATATACAATGTAAAAATCAATCCATTAGGTCAAGCAAAAAGGACGTGTTTAAGGTTTTGGACGACGAGCTTATGCAGCAGACGATAGACAGCATTTCACAAGTCGGGGTATTATCCCCCGCCGTGGTTCGCCCGTCTCCCGACGGAAACGGCTATGAAATCATATCGGGATCCCGCAGACTGTTCGCCTGCGATGCGGCGGGACTTGAAACAGCGCTTGCGATCCTTTCGGTTTTGCTACGCAAAACTCGCTCTGCGACTTAAAAAGCATTTATGCTTTTTAAGCGAAAAGGAATCCTGTGCAGGGAGCGCTAGCTCCTCAGCGTTTCAGCGAGAGACTCCAATCGGCGGCATTACCGCCGTTGGTTCATTGTTCTTTGCACAAATGAAAACGACTCCCGCTGAAATGATGAATGGAATCCACCGCTTTAGAGGCGGAGAACGTCTGCGCTTAGGTTATATCATATTTGCTGCCTGTAAAAAGGTCAGTGATTTTATTTGTCTTTAATATCTGTATCTACAATCTCAACAATATCGTCAAAGCCGCAGTCGAGCGCGATACATATTCTCGCGAGAACATCTACCGTAACATTTTCGTTTCTTGTAAGTCTGTCTATGTTATATCCGCTGATTTGCGCCTTTTCCTCTTGAATTAAATACGCCTTAAAATTTTCAATAAGCTCTTGCGTTATAATTTTCATTTTCAACAACTCCTCAATAATATATTTTACCATTATTAAAATACATATCCGCGAAGCAGTTGCTGTTTCGCCGAAAATAAAAAAGCCCCGTTCGGGCGGATAAAGCGTGAAAATCGCAAAAAAAGCAGTTGACAGCCGGAGAAAAGTATAGTATAATAAAAACAGAAAAAGGCGGAACCTCAAACGGTTATGCCGTAGTAAAGACTATTTTTATAATAGCCGTCCTCGGGCAAGGGCGGCTATTGTACTTTTGTGGCGAAAATTAACGCGTATGCGATAATTGCCAAAG
>CAYRSG010000043.1:0-15202 GCA_964426905.1 uncultured Clostridium sp.
CCGGCGCGCTTATCTCGGGATTCGCTTTGGCTATTATGATGGCAAACTCCGGCGGAGCGTGGGATAACGCAAAGAAGTACATAGAAGCCGGAAATTACGGCGGCAAGGGAAGCGAAAATCATAAGGCGGCCGTCGTCGGCGATACAGTCGGCGACCCGTTCAAGGATACTTCCGGTCCGTCCGTTAATATCCTGATTAAACTTTTATCAATGGTTTCAATCGTTTTTGCGGCTGTAGTCGTTCAATTCGGAGGAATGGGATTGTTCTAATCAAAAAATACGGACTGCCGTCAATGACGGCAGTCCGTTAATTTATAGGTAAAACAGCGATTTTCCGAGGGAATATTTTATTCCGAAAATTTCATATTGGCGTATATGCTTTTCATACGCTCGTCGGGAAAACGCTTATCCAAAAACTCCTCAAACCCGCCGGAAGGCGCGATATTATTTACGCGCTTCGACCAGCGCATAACGGCTAAACCCGATATCGCGGCGTCAAAAATCATGAACGCCGTTAAAAAAAGCGTTATTAATTTTCCGGCTTTATTCGGTATCCGTAAAATGGCTTCCGCCATGCGCGGATATATATTTTTTATCCATACTACGCCTAAAAATCCCCAGAATACGGAATACAAAAGACATATTCTGCCGTTTAAATTAAAAGGCATATCCGAATAGTCCCACGAGCGTGCGCCGAGAAAAAATTCCTGCGCAAACGAGCAAAGATACTCGACGGCGCTGCCTATCGCCATACCTCCCAAAAAGGAAAACCATACGCTTCTGTTGCGAAACCTGTACAGCGTCAGCGTCATCATGACGGCGCCGAAGCCGTAGAGCAGATTAAAAGGACCGTAAACCAGACCGGAACGGCTCTCTATATATCCGTTTATGATAAGACACCATAAAAGCTCTACTATAACGCCCGCGAAGCTTCCAATAAAAAATATAAGAAAAATTTTGTAAAGGTTTATTCCGCGCGCAAAATTATTTTTTTCCTTTTCTTTAAAGTCTATCGTGGCGTTTGCCGGCGGAGGAGGCAGAATCATATGTTTTTTTTGACTGTTCTCCACATCCTTAATCCTCGTTTCAAGCTCGTCCGCCATTTCAAAAACGTTAAAATACGCTTTTCGAAGGTTCGCCGCGGTTCTTTTAAGGGTCGCGGCTCTGTTTCTGAGAAACGCGTGAAACTGCCTGTCCTTGTCGGTTTTATTTCCCGTTTCTTCAGCCAGCGCGGCGTAATACGATTCAATCTCCGCTTTTGTTTCTTCTGATTTTAAGATAATCTCCGAGCTTTCCGCGTCAAGCATATCGGATTTTAACTCGGATGTATTTTCGGCTTCGCTTTGTTTGGCGAATGTGTGTTCCTGCATTAAAAACTACCCCCTGTTTATAATACGGTTTTACCGGTTTTCTGTATTTTCTTGCGGCGGAACGGATTTTTTCTTCTCCTCAAGACGCTTGTACGTCCACTCGCGCGCAAGCGTATATATAACCGAGGCGAGCGGTATGAAAATAAGCATGCCCGCGACGCCCATAAGACTGCTGCCTATCGTAACGGCGGCCAGTACCCACAACGACGGCAAACCTACTGAATTTCCGACGACTCTCGGGTAAATAAAATTACCCTCAATCTGCTGTAAAATCAGAAATGTTATTACAAATATAAGCGCCTTTACGGGACTTACCATGATAATAAGAAACGTTCCGACAACGCATCCGATAAACGCGCCGAAAACCGGAATAAGCGCCGTAAACGCTATAAGCACGCTTATAAGAAGCGGATACGGGAGCCGTATAATCGACATTACGATGAAAAACATCGTGCCTAAAATAAGCGCCTCGATACATTGACCGGCGATGAAGTTGGAAAAGGTTCCATTGCAAAGTCTGCCGACGTACGTTATTTTTTTTACAGCCTTTTCGGGAAGAAAGGCTTGCATTACCATGTTAACCTGACGCAGGAGCGTTTCCTTTTTCGCGAGCAGATAGCAGGCGAAAATAACTCCGATAACAAATGAAGTTATTCCCGAAACAACCGCTTTAGCCGCGGAAAATGTGACGTTTACCGCGCTGCCGAAGCCGTTTTGAAGAAAACCTGCGACGGAAGAAACGATTCTGTCTATGTTAAAATTCAGTCCCGCGATCCAGTTTCTTATATCTTCATTGTTGCGGAAAAGCTCCTCCGCCCGGCTCTGCACGCTTGGGAAAAACGTCTCGGCGGTTTTTAAAAGCTCTTTCGCCGTCGCTCCCACTTGCGGAATAACAATAAGCACCACTCCGGCGACAACCGCGGCTACAAGCGCAATCGTTATTATAAGGCTGAGCGGTCTTACATACTTTCTTTGCGCTCGCGTTACGCTTCCGTCTTCGTTTTTGGTTTCCTTTACGCATTTTTTGAACAGACGCTTTTCAATCGAGCGCATCGGAATATTCAGTATAAAGGCGATTATTCCGCCAAGCGCGAACGGGAAAATAATTCCCCAGACAAACCCTATACCGGCGAATACCTTGTCCGCGTTCTGTATGGCGAGAAATACCACCACCGTAAAAAGTATTATACCGCATATTTTTTTTACATTGTCTTTTGTTAAATTCACACTCTTCACCTTCCCGAATATTTTATACTATTAAGTATAACATATACGGCGCGGATTTTCAATCCGTTTATAGTTATTAACGGCGTATACTGTTTCTTAATAGACAAAATACCGCTCATGTGTTATAATATAACCATTACAGACAGGTGGGTTGAAAAAATATGAACAAACTTGTAATAGGAATACTCGCGCATGTGGATTCGGGAAAAACGACGCTCTCCGAGGGATTGCTCTACACTGCGGGAGAAATAAGAAAAATCGGACGCGTCGACCATGGCGACGCTTTTCTCGATACGCATGAAATAGAGCGCGACAGGGGAATAACGATTTTTTCAAAGCAGGCGGTTATGCGCTATGCCGATACGGAAATTACGCTTCTCGACACGCCCGGGCACGTCGATTTCTCGACGGAAACGGAGCGTACGCTCGGGGCGCTGGACTATGCCATACTCGTCATAAGCGGTACCGACGGCGTGCAGAATCACACCGAAACGCTGTGGCGTCTTCTGGAGCGTTACAGGACGCCTGTATTTATATTTGTGAATAAAATGGACTTAAACGCCGATTACGACGCTGTTATGGGAGAGCTTAGACGTCGTTTCGGCGACGGCTGCATAGATTTCGGACAAGGCGCGGACAGCGGGGAATTTAAGGAAGCCGCCGCGATGTGCGACGAGACGATTATGGACAGCTATCTTACGGACGGTTCCGTAAAAATACAGGATATACGAAACGCAATCGTTACGCGGCGGATATTTCCGTGCATGTTCGGTTCGGCGCTCAGAATGGACGGCGTGAAGGAGTTTCTTGATATTTTGACGCTGTATACAAGACGGATTATATACGACGATAATTTCGGCGCGAAGGTTTTTAAAATTTCCGAGGACGAGCGAGGCGCGCGTCTTACGTTTATGAAAATTACCGGCGGCTCGCTCAAGGTTAAAACGCGGCTTCATGGGAACAAAAAGAACGAGTGGACGGAAAAGGTCAATCAGATTCGCGTTTATTCCGGCGCGAAGTACAGCGTGACGGAGGAAGCCGCGGCGGGTACCGTGTGCGCCGTCACGGGACTTACGCAGACATATCCGGGCGAGGGGCTCGGGAACGAGCCTGATTCGCCGAACGCCGTGCTTGAGAGCGTGCTGACGTACCGCATGGAGCTTCCGGACGGACTCGACGCGCATACGGCGCTTACGCAGCTGCGCCGTCTTGAGGAGGAGGATCCTCAGCTTCATATAGTATGGAATGAGCGGCTTCAGGAAATCCATGTACAGGTCATGGGCGAGGTACAGCTTGAGGTATTGACGCGCATAATAGCGGACCGCTTCGGCTTTGAGGTTGGTTTTACACACGGTTCAATCGCGTATAAGGAAACAATCGCGTCTCCTGTCGAGGGAGTCGGTCATTACGAGCCGCTGCGCCATTACGCGGAGGTGCATCTCCTGATGGAACCCGCTCCCAAGGGCAGCGGACTGAGATTTGAAACGAAATGCTCCGAGGACGCTCTTGACCGCAACTGGCAGCGTCTTATACTCACGCATCTCAAAGAAAAAACACATATCGGAGCGCTTACCGGTTCTCCGATTACGGATATGAAAATAACGCTTATCGCGGGACGCGCTCATCAGAAGCATACCGAGGGCGGCGATTTTCGTCAGGCGACCTACCGCGCGGTGCGTCACGGTCTGAAAACGGCTCGGAGCGTCCTTCTCGAGCCGTGGTATGAATTTCGCCTCGAGGTTCCGTCGGACAGCGTGGGACGCGCCATGACGGATATACGGCAAATGAGCGGAACATTTAATCAGCCGGAAACGTATGGGGATACGACTGTGATTTCGGGCGGCGCGCCGGTAAGTGAAATGCGCGGCTACTCAAAAATCGTGACGGGCTATACGGGCGGCAAAGGCCGTCTCAACTGTATTTTAAGCGGATATGAGCCGTGTCATAACGCGGATGAGGTCATAGAGAGCATAGGCTACGACTTTGATACGGATTTGGAAAATCCCGCGGATTCCGTATTCTGCTCTCACGGCGCGGGCTTTGTCGTAAAATGGGATAAGGTACGCGACTATATGCACCTTGAAGGAATGAGCTTTGACGAGGAGGACGAGCCCGAAACGACGCGCCGGAGGGCTGAGGAATATTTGAATATGGTCGCGGACGATAACGAGCTCATGCGGATTTTTGAGCGAACATACGGTCCCGTAATCCGCAAATCCGCCTCGCAGAGCGTAAAAAAGACAGTCGCCGCGCCGGCTAAATACAAAAAAGCTAAAATACAGCCGCGTGAAGACGAGTATCTTTTGGTGGACGGCTACAATATTATATTCGCGTGGGACGAGCTTAGGAATATAGCGGATAAGTCGCTTGATTCCGCGCGCGACAGGCTGATTGATATACTATGCAATTATCAGGGCTTTAAGCAATGCGGCGTTATTCTCGTATTTGACGCGTATAAGGTTAAGGGCAACCCGGGAAGCGTTGAAAAAATTCATAATATAAACGTCGTGTACACAAAAGAAGCGGAAACGGCGGATATGTATATTGAGAAGGCGACGCGCGATCTCGTTAAAAAGCGCCGTGTCCGCGTAGCCACCTCCGACAGTCTTGAGCAGATAATAATTCTCGCGGGAGGCGCGACGCGCGTTTCGGCGAACGAGCTTTTGCAGGAAATAAATGCGGCTCGGAAAGCCATAGAGAAAATACTTTCTCAGAAATAAATTACGGAAGGAAAGATAAATGGAAACCAAAATAAAGGTTAAAGAAACCGCAAAACGGTATATTTTATTTATAATCAGCTTGTTTTTTTCGGCGCTGGGAGTCGCGATAACAAAAAAAGGCGAGTTGGGCGTGTCGCCCATATCGTCCGTCGCAAATATTTTGAGCGTAAAATTTACATTTCTGTCGTTTGGAAACTGGCTGATAATCTGGAACTGCGCGCTTATCGCGGGTCAGATTATAATACTTCGGAAAAAATTTAATCCGATTCAGCTTTTGCAGATACCGCTGTCGTTTCTGTTCGGGTACTTTACGGACTTCGGAATGCGGCTTATGTCGTTTTTCGATATAAGCGCGTACGCGGCGCGGCTGTCGATGATTTTTATAGGAACGGCTGTGCTTGGCTTCGGAATAGCGCTTTCCGTAATCGCGAACGTGATTATGAACTCGGGAGAAGCGTTTGTGAAGGCTGTGTCGGATACGGCGCATAAGGAATTCGGCAATGTTAAAATTGCGTTCGACGTTTCCTGCGTCGTTGCGTCCGTACTACTGTCGCTGCTGTTTTTTAAGGGAATTGCGGGAACAAGGGAAGGTACGCTGATCGCCGCCTTCTGCACGGGATCGGTCGTAAAGCTGTTTATAAGACTTTTACATAAGCCTGTCGAAAAAATGTTAATGTCGTAGCGGCGGACGTTATGCTTGTATCAGCCGCGAGAATACCCGCTATTGCGAACGCCGAAAATATCAGCCGCGCAAAATATACCGAAAGCGCGCGGATACGAGCCGCGTAGGAGCTTTGCGGCGCGCATCCGCGCGTTATTTCCAAGCCGCAAAAAACTCGGATTCTTTTACTTTATCGCTTTATTCCCTATCGCGTTCCATGGCTATCTTCATAAAGTCATGATTTGTAAGCATTTCCGTAATATTATCATTTTCCTTGCCTTTAATCTTCTTCATTCTCGCCGTTTTAAGCTGCGTAATCGGAGCTATCGAGCCGGGACCCGCCATACAGCCGCCCTCGCACGCCATACCCTCGACGATATCCTCGGGAAGCTTATTTACGTTAAGCATAGCCAAAGCGACTTTACATTCTTTAATACCGCTGCAGCCTCTCGCCTTTATCGGCTCGGCGCAACCCATTTCCTTAACCGCCTTCATAACAGCCTCCGTTACGCCGCCCGCGCCGGAAAAACGTCTTCCGTAGGAGGTGGCTTCGGTATGCGTCTCCTGACAGTTGGTCGGGTCGATTCTTCTCGCGTCAAATAGCGCGTTCAGTTCCTCGAAGGTCATTACGGCGTCAGGACTTCCTTCGACGCCGAACTTCGCTTCCTCCTTCTTTGCCATACAAGGACCTATAAATACTATATACGCGCCGGGGATATTTTCCCTTACCCACCTTACCGTCGCCACCATAGGAGAAACGGTATTGGACATTTTATCCGCCAGCTTAGGATAGTGTTTTCTTATGAGCGTGACGAACGCCGGACAGCAGGAGGTTGTCATTTTCTCGCCCTTTTCATGGTTTTCGATAAGCTCCTTAGCCTCGTTGTACGCCACGGCGTCCGCTCCGAGCGCAACCTCGACAACATCGTCAAAGCCCAGCTCCTTCATCGCCGTAATCATGCGTCCGATTGTGGCTTCGGAACCGAACTGACCCTCGATAGCCGGAGCCGGAACGGCGATAATCTTTGTATTCTTGTCGTTTATTCTGCTTATTACCTCTGTGATTTGCGACATATCCGAAATAGCGCCGAACGGGCACGCCGCGGCGCAGTGTCCGCAGCTTACGCATTTGCTTTCGTCAATAGTGGCGAGTCTGTCGCCGCCTATCGTAATCGCGCCGACGTCGCAGCTTCTCCTGCACGGACGCATAAGGTCGGCGATAGCGTGATACGGACACGCTTCCGCGCATTTTCCGCATTCATGACACTTTGTCTGGTCTATGTACGCGCCGCGTCCCGTAATCGAAATAGCGCCGAACGCGCAGGCGTTCTGACACGCCTTTGCCATGCATTTCTGGCAGTTTTCCGTAACCTGAAAGCGATTGATGGGACAGCCCTCGCATGCCGCGGGGATAACCTGAATCGTATTGCTCTTGACCTTTATATGTTCCGCATTATTTTCCGGCAGAGGAGATTTCCCCATGGCAAGCCTTACTCTCTGCCTTATAATTTCTCTTTCTTTATACACGCAGCAGCGGAAACGAGGAGTCGCCGTCGGTATAATCTTAAACGGAAGATCGTCGATATGCTCGTTATCAAGCTGCTCGTTAAACGCAAGCTCCGCTACGGACTTTAACGCCTCATACTTCATCTGTCTTGTATCGGTTCGTTCCATAATATTTTCCCCCCTGCAAAAATTTTTACTAATATAAATATACACTATATTCGCCGAAAAGTCAATGAAATCCGCGCTATAAACAGTCATGTTACATTAAATTTACATTAATGAAAAATCTATTGACACATACCGCGCGGCGGTTTTATAATTTTTTACGGAACAGTATGGGCGCGTTGAGCGAAAGGGAGACGAAAATCATGGATTTTACAATGCCTGATAATGTTATAAACATTTTAGACCGGCTTGAAAAAAGCGGTTTTTCGGCGTTTGTCGCCGGCGGCGCCGTTCGCGATATGCTTATGAATAAAACGCCCCATGATTATGATATAGCGACAGACGCAAAGCCGTCCGATACAAAGGCGATATTTCCGCATACGATCGATACCGGAATCAAACACGGAACGGTTACGGTAGTCGAGAACAAAACAGGCTATGAGGTTACAACCTTCCGCCGCGACGGAGAATATCTTGACGGAAGGCGTCCCCTCTCCGTGAGCTTCGTGGAAAGTCCGCGCGAAGACTGCGCGCGCCGCGATTTCACCATAAACGCGATGATGTATAATCCCAAAACGGGTATACTCGATTATTTCGGCGGACAGCGCGATATACGCGATAAAATCATCAGATGCGTAGGCGACCCCGTCCGCCGTTTCCGCGAGGATGCGCTCCGTATGCTGCGCGCTGTGCGTTTCAGCGCCGCGCTGTCGTTTAAAATAGAAGACAATACATGGAGGGCGATAAAAAAATGCGCCTTGCTTATCAAGAAAGTCAGTAAGGAACGGATTTTAGAGGAAATAAATAAAATTCTGCTTTCCGAAAATCCCGATTATATAAGAAAACTGCATGAATGCGGACTGCTTCAGTATATAATGCCCGAGCTGGATCGATGCTTTGGCGAGCCGCAGAAAAACAAATACCATATATACGATGTGGGAGAACATATTATGCACGCCGTAAAAAATACTCCGCCCGACCTCGTAATCCGCTGGGCGGCGCTCATGCACGACGTCGGCAAGCCCCGCTGTTCAAGCGCCGACCCCAACGGTACCATTCACTTTTACGGTCATCACCGTGAAAGCTGTAAAATAGCCGTCGATTTGCTGCACAGACTCCGCATGGACAACGATATGATCCGCGAAATATCGATACTTGTCGAAAATCACGACGTGCGGGTGGAGCCGTCGCAGCCGGCTGTTAAGCGGATGATGTCGCGCACCGGAGAGATACTCTTTGAAAAGCTGATGATATTGCAGACCGCGGACAATAAGGCAAAAAATCCTGAATATTTCCCCGAAAAAAAGGAACGCATTGACAACGCGTATCTGATTTATAAGGAAATTCTCGCCGAAAGACAGCCGTATCTCGTCTCGCACCTCGCCGTTAACGGAAAAGACCTTATACGCGCGGGCTACAAACCCGGCAGAGAAATCGGCGATACTTTAAAACGGCTCGTCGACGAGGTTATTATTAATCCGGAGCTGAACAACAGAGAATATCTCCTCCGCGAGGCAAAGAGCCTCCGGCGGAAAATAAAATAAAAAGCGGTTATCATGCGCGGGAAGAAATTCGTCCGGCTTTCCGGCATTTTTGCTTAATTAGACCGTTTTCGCCGTATTTGTCGGCTTTATATCGTGTCCGTCGCAAAGATTGTATTTCCTCTCATGCTTTATCCGATTTTTTCAAATATCCGTATTTTTAATTTGACAGCGGGCGGAAATCGTCGTATACTGTATGTACAAGGAGGGATGAATATGACGTCGGTAATGACAAAAACAATAGAAACGCTTTTGAAGCGCAAAAAATATTCATCGCTTCGCGACGTGCTTTCCACAATAAACGAAGCCGATATCGCCGCGGTATTTTCCGAGCTTCCCGAGGAAAGCCTGCCGCTTCTTTTCAGGCTGCTTCCCAAGGACCTTGCCGCGGATACCTTCGCGCTTATGGACGCCGACAATCAGGAGCTTTTAATACGCGGTTTTTCCGATAACGAAATCAAAGAGGTGTTCGACGAGCTTTATGTTGACGACGCGGCGGATATTATAGAGGAAATGCCCGCCAACGTTGTAAAACGTATTCTGAAAAACACCGACCCGCAAACGCGAAAAATAATAAACGAAATTCTCAAATATCCCGAAGACAGCGCCGGAGCGCTTATGACAACGGATTATATCAGTCTTCGCCCGAAAATGACCGTCAGCGACGCGATTAAACGTATTCGCCGCACGATAAGCGAGGCCGAAACCGTGTATACCTGCTATGTTACCGACGACAACAGACGGCTTCTGGGATATCTGTCCGTCAAAACGCTTCTGCTCTCTCAGCCCGAGGATAAAATATCCGATATCATGGACGAGACGATTATATGCGTTCATACGCTTGACGACAAGGAAGACGTCGCAAAGGATATGAACAAGTACGACTTTGTTACAATGCCTGTCGTTGACGACGAAGGACGGCTTGTCGGTATCGTAACCTTCGACGACGCGATAGACGTTATGCGCGAGGAGGCTACCGAGGATATCGAAAGTATGGCGGCTATCAGCCATACGGAGGACTCGTACTTCAAAACCTCGGATATAAAGCACGCGAAAAGCCGAATACTCTGGCTTTTAATACTTATGCTCTCCGCCTCCGTAACCGGCGGAATACTGACCAAATATCAGAACGCTTACACCGCTCTTCCTATTCTCGCGTCGTTCATCCCGATGCTGATGAGTATCGGCGGAAACTGCGGTTCGCAAAGCTCTACGCTGATAATACGCGGAATGTCTGTCGACGAAATAAAGCTCCGCGATTTCTTTAAGGTTATTTTTACGGAAATACGGATTTCACTTATTATAAGCGTTGTGCTGGCGGTCGTAAACGGTCTGTGGATTTTTATCAGACTCGGAGATATTAAAATTGCCTGCGTCGTGAGCGTCTCAATTGTATTTATAGTGATAATTTCCCAGTTTATAGGCTGCTCGCTCCCGATGCTCGCGAAAAAATGCCGGCTTGACCCGGCGGTTATGGCGGCGCCGCTTATAACAACAATCGTCGACGCGACTTCAATACTTGTGTATTTCAGCGTCGCAATAAGATTTTTCAGACTTTGATTTACGCGTAAATAAATAAATCGGAGTCGGAAATAGCCGCGATTCCGTTTCGGAGCGGCGCGGTCTTTGAAATTTTGTTTTTTCTGTTTATATATTTCATTCGCTATAAATAAACCAATCGTTAATATAAATATTCCGCCGCGACGCTCTATCTTAAATACGGCGGACGCACGGTAATAAACCGCGCTCGGCTTGCCCTCAAACCGCCGACAAGTCAAAATCAGCGCTTATTAGCGCTTTTTTGCAATCCGTACGGTTTTGAAAAATTATATAAAAATGCAAAAAAACTCTTTATTATTTTCAAATTTTGGTGTATAATTAAAATAGTATAATGTATTTTTCAGAGAGGAACAATGGGATTATGAGAGAGGCAAGCTTTGATTTTGGCAAAAAACCGCCTGTTGACGGCTATACAAAGGTGACGGGGAAAACCGTCTATTCAAAGGAAAACGGCTTCGGAATAGCCAAAGAAACCGCGGCTGACGAAAGAGACGTCGGTGAAAAGGAGCTTAACCGCGATTTTCTTTACATGAACGGCAACGCTTTTACCGCCGATATCGAAAACGGCGAGTATATGGTGCGCGTAGCGACCGGCGACTACGTTGACGAGGGCGACGTTGTGACTTTTTACACCGTAAACGGCGTTGAACGCGGCGTCTGGGTTATGGACGGAGTAGTCGCGGAAAGAGAGTTTCCGGTTACGGTTTCCGACGGGAAAATGGTATTTTCATTCGCCGAAGGAAGACACGTCTGTCTTAACAGCATTGATATCGCCGAAAAAAAGGATATCAAAATTACCGGCGTTAAACGCTCTGTTACGGCTAAGCGCGACGGCGCTTCCGTGAAGCTTACATGGGACAAGGCCGACGGAGTAATCGGCTACCGCGTATCGCGCATAAATCCCGCGAAAAATAACGAGGTTGAAAAAACGGAGGACGTAATAACCGAGCAATTTATCGACAGTGACGTGGAGCTGTGTCAGCGCTATGAGTACACGGTATGCGGTCTTTACGCGCATAAATTCCGCACGGACTGCGTTGTAAAGCTTGACGTCGATATTGTCGACGGAAAGAAGCTTGAAAGCGAAATCACCGGGCTTGACGCGCGAGAAACGGCGAATTCCGTTACGCTTATATGGAACGGAATCAAGGAAGCCGTGCGGTACAATATATATCAGAAAGCGCCGTACGGTATTTACAAATACATAGGCAAAACCGAGCAGACTACGTTTATCGACGACAAAGTAATAACGAACGTTCCTTTCATATACGCCGTTGAGGCCGTCACAACAAGCGGCTTGTCAAACCGCGCGGAGGTTACTATAGATATGGAGGCGGAGCCTAAAAAGCGCAAAATGGAAACGCTCGGCAGAGGCGCTGTCGCGATGAAAACGGAAGACGGCGTATTTTTAAGCTGGAGACTCAACGCATATGAGTATGAGCGGGATATTAATTTTATTGTTGAGCGTAACGGTGAAAAAATTACGGATATTATAACAGATTCAACCAACTATCTCGATAAGGACGGAACTGCTGAAGACGTTTATACAATAAAAGCCGTAAAGGACAATAAGGCGGAAAAATACGGTTCGAAAGTCAACGTCGTCGACGCGCCGTATATCTCTATTCCCCTTGACAAGCCCGAAAACTTTGCAGGTCCCGACGGCGTTTCATACCCGTATACGGCAAACGACGCTTCCGTAGCGGACCTTGACGGCGACGGCGAATATGAAATAATACTGCGCTGGGACGCTAACGGCAAGGACAATTCGCATAAGGGCGTTACGGGCGAGTGTCTGATAGACGCATATAAGCTTGACGGAACAAAGATGTGGAGAATAAATCTCGGAAAGAATATACGTTCCGGCTCGCATTACACGCAATTCATGGTTTACGACTTCAATAACGACGGCAAAGCTGAAATGGTATGCAAGACAGCCGACGGGACCGTCGACGGCAAGGGTAACGTTATCGGCGACAAGGACGCGGATTACAGAAACAAGGACGGCTTTATACTTGAAGGTCCCGAGTATCTGACGCTGTTTAACGGCGAAACAGGAGAAGTTATGGATACCGTTGATTACGACCCTCCGCGCGGCAATGTGCGCGAGTGGGGCGACTCGTGGGGCAACAGAGTCGATCGTTTCCTTGCGTGCGTCGCGTACCTCGACGGTGAAAATCCGAGCGTCGTTATGTGCCGCGGTTATTACGACCACGGCTGTCCGACGGCGCTTGTCGCGTATGACGTTATAGACAATAAGCTCGTTAAGCGCTGGAAGTTCCTCGCCAACAAGCATCAGAATATTGAATATACAAATCAGGGAAACCATAACCTCGGCGTGGGCGACGTCGACGGCGACGGTCTTGACGAAATCGTTTACGGCGCGATGGCCGTCGATCACGACGGCGAAGGAATTTACTCAACAGGTCTTGAACACGGCGATTGTATGAATCTCGGAAACTTTACTCCTAACACGCCCAATCTCGATTTCTTCCAGATTCACGAGCACGAGCACGCGGAATACGGCTACGAGGTGCGCGATCCCGCTACCGGCGAAATCAAATGGGGCAAATATACGGGACGCGACACGACGAGAGGCTTGTGCGCGAAGATTGACCCGAGATATGTCGGCAATCAGTGCTGGGTAATGGACGACGGAATTTTTACAATGGAAGGCGATATGATAAACGAGCGCGGCCCCGAATCAATAAACTTCGCTATATGGTGGGACGGCGACCTTATCAGAGAGCTTCTCGACCATGAGTTTGACGAAGAAGCCGCAATCGGTCATCCGAAAATTTATAAGTGGGATTATGAAAATAACAAGCTCGTGACAATTCTCGACCCGAAAGGAACTCTGTCGAACAACTGGAAAAAGGGCACCCCATGTATTCAGGCGGATATTCTCGGCGACTGGCGCGAGGAGGCTGTATGGAGAAACGAGGATGATACGGAGCTTCGTATTTATACGACTACCGACATTACAAATCATAAATTCTATACCTTCATGCACGACAGCGTGTATCGTCTGAGCGTAGCGTTCCAGAATACGGCGTACAATCAGTGTACTCAGACAAGCTTCTATATCGGTCCGGAAATGGAAAAGCCTCCCGTGCCGGATAACGAATATGTAAGAGGCGTAAATATTCCCGATTTTACCGAGGATATTGACAGTTAATGTATATATTGTATCAAATATTTTACAAAACCATTGATATTTTATGTAAATTCCGAAAAAAAACAGTGACATTGTTGACCTTTTGCAAAAATTAGGATAGAATATAATATGTATTGCATGGAGGATTAAGCATGAGAATAATATCGGGAACAAGACGCGGGCATAAGCTGCTTGAATTTGAAGGCGGCGATGTGCGTCCGACGACCGACAGGGTAAAGGAATCCGTATTCAACCTGATACAGTTCTTCGTACCCGACGCGGTATGTCTTGATATGTTTTCCGGCAGCGGCGCTATGAGCTTCGAGGCAATTTCAAGAGGCGCGAAAAGAGCCGTCTGCGTGGATATTGACAAGCGTTCCGCCGATATTATAAAGAAAAACGCCGATTCTCTGGATTTCTCCGCCCGCTGCGAAACGGTCGTTACGTCATGTTTTGACTACGCCGGCAAAACAAAGGAAAAATTCGATATAATTTTTCTCGACCCGCCGTATAACAAAAATCTTATCGAAAAAGCTCTTCGGGCGATAACGGTAAACGATATTCTTGCCGAAGGCGGTATAGCGGTTCTCGAAAGCGACGAAACGGATTTTCACGGCGAGTTTGACGGACTTCGGATTTACAAGCAGAGAAAGTACGGCAGAACGTATATTACCGTTTACAAAAAACTGTCGGACAAGGAAGAAGAAAAATGAGAATTGCAGTTTATCCGGGAAGCTTTGATCCTATAACAAACGGTCATCTCGATATTATCGAGCGCGCGAGCCGCGTATACGATAAAGTTGTGGTAGGAGTTCTCAGCAACATGAGTAAACGCCCTCTCTTCACCGCCGAGGAAAGAGTCGGAATGATAAGCCGCGTAACCGAACGCCTTGAAAACGTGGAAGTCGACTCCTTCACAGGTCTTTTGGTCGACTTTGCCAAAAGTAAGAACGCCACGGTAATTGTAAAGGGTTTGAGAACGGTAGCCGATTTCGAGTATGAATTTCAGATGGCGCTTCTTAACAAAGCGCTTAATCCGGAATATGAAACTATGTTTATGATGACCGATTCAAAGTATTCGTATATAAGCTCAAGCATGGTGAAGGAGCTTGCGGGATTTCACGGGGATTTGACAGGGCTTGTGCCTTGTGAGATAATAGAAGCAATCAAAGAAAAGTATAAGTAGGACGAAAGGATTGAAAAAAATGGATATGGATATGGATATCATGGAAATTGTCGACATGCTGGAGGAAACTATTGATAAAGCCTCGGCGGTGCCTCTTACGGGCAAGGTAA
>CAYRSG010000044.1:0-14727 GCA_964426905.1 uncultured Clostridium sp.
TATTTTGGAACTATTCTCTTCTTTTTTTTGTCACCTATCAATTATATCATAACATAGCGGTATTTTTTTTGCAAAATTTTAATTTTTGTTCATATTCGCGGCATAATTTTCACGTTAATATGCAAAACTAAAACCGTGAAAACATGCGGGAAAGGTTATGGTAATTATATGAAACGCGAAATGACAAACAAGGAATACAACGAGTACGTCAAAAAAAAGACCCCAAACTCAAAAATATTTTCAAACTGCGCAAAGGCGTTTGTTTCCGGAGGAATTATATGCGTGATAGGACAGTGCATACTGTCGCTTTTCAAAAAGTGGGGACTTGACGCGGAAGCCGCCGGTACGGCCGCTTCTATCGTTCTTATATTTTTAGGCGCGCTGCTCACCGGACTTGACATTTACCCGAAAATCGCGAAGTTCGCGGGCGCCGGTACCGTCGTGCCTATAACCGGATTTGCCAATTCCGTCGCGTCCCCGGCGCTCGAGGCAAAAACGGAAGGTATGGCTCTTGGCGTCGGAGCAAAGATTTTTACAATAGCCGGACCCGTTATCCTTTACGGAATATTCGCGTCATGGATCGCCGGAATAGCTTATTGGGTCATCGGATTATTCTAAAAAATACAGAATACGTTACTGCGAAAATCGTTTTCGGTACTCTGTCGGTCTTTGTCCCGTCTGCTTCTTAAACTGATTTATAAAGTTGCTCACGTCGGCGAAGCCTGTCCTGACCGCAATTTCACCGACGCTTAAACTAAGCGTTCTGAGAAGTATTTTCGACCGGTTTATCCTGTAATTTATGAGATAGCTGTAAGGCGTCGTTCCCATGTACTGCTTGAAAATCCTGATAAAATAATATTTTGAAACATGGATCTGCTTTATTATATCGTCTATATTTATCTGTTCGGCGTAATTTTTCTCTATATATTCAACTACGGCGCGTATTTCGCCGCCGTGCGAGCCGTCGCGCGTTTCCCCGAAGGATATACTGTCCTCTATCATCGTGTTAAGAACTCCGTGTATCCTTGCCGAAACAGACGCCATCGAGCATATATCTTTATACTTTACGGCGTCGATCATACCGCTCAGCTCCGACTGAAACGCGTCCGTATCTCTGATTTTTACGGGACGTATTCCGTTATAATTTACAGCGTTTACAAGTCCCTCAACTCCGCCGCCTCGTATATGCATCCAAAAAAAATCCCACAATCCGCCCGCGTTTCCATAGCGATGGCGATTATGGCAGTCAAACACAGCCGCCTCCCCCGCCCTGAGCTCAAAGCGGCAGTTACCGGCGGCGATATGTCCGCTCCCGCTTACGCTGTATAGAATCATATAGCTGTCATGCCCGTCCCGTTCAGTCGTATAATTCTCATTCGCGTAAAAATGTCCTATCTCTGTTATGTAAAACGGCATAAATACGTCTCCGACCGCCGGCGTCGCCGTTACCCATACCGATTCGTCGCGTATATCCTCTTCGTATTCCCGCATTTTTATCCTCCGCGTCAATTTTTTCATATATTTTTTTCCTTTTCTATTATAACATACTGCTTTTTTAAAATCAAATCCTTGGCAATTTTTTTATATTATTACGCAATTTTCACTAATGATTTTTGGATAAACATGGTGTATACTGTATTCATAAATAAAAAAATAGGAAAAGGAGAACAGCGATGGATAAGGTGAAAATTTGGGTTGAGGACGTCGTTATCCCCACATACGAAATCGGCGAATACAGTAAAATTCCGATGTTTCTTGAAAAGAGAGTTTATCAGGGAAGCTCGGGACGCGTTTATCCGCATCCCGTATGCGAAAGCGTTGCCGACGAGAAAACCGACAAAACATATACGGCGGTATTTCTTGAAAACGAGTATCTGCTTGTTATGGCGCTTCCCGAAATAGGCGGCAGAATTCAGCGTATGCTTGACAAGACAAACAACTATGACGCCGTTTATTACAACGAGGTTATAAAACCGGCTCTCGTGGGTCTCGCCGGTCCTTGGATATCGGGCGGAATTGAATTCAACTGGCCGCAGCATCACAGACCGTCGACCTTTGATCCGGTTGACTACACGATATCCGAAAACGCCGACGGCTCCGCCTCAATTTTTGTAAGCGAAATAGAAAAAATGCGCCGTACAAAGGGCATGGCGAAATATACGCTCTATCCCGGTAAGGCGTATCTTGAAATAAAGGGACAGCTTTACAACCAGACGGACAGACCCCAGACGTTCCTGTGGTGGGCAAACCCCGCCGTCCCGGTAAACGATTACACTCAGTCAATATTCCCTCCCGACGTTCACGCCGTTATGGACCACGGTAAGCGCGACGTTTCGCGTTTTCCGGTTTCCACAAGCACGTATTACAAGATGGATTACGGCGAGGGCGTGGATATCTCGCGCTATAAAAATATTCCGGTACCGACGTCGTATATGGCGTATCACTCAGACTATGACTTTATCGGAAACTACGATTACAACCGTGAAGCGGGACTCCTTCATATCGCCGACCATCATATTTCACCCGGCAAAAAGCAGTGGACATGGGGCTGCGGAGACTTCGGAAAGGCGTGGGACAGAAACCTTACCGATGAAAACGGTCCGTACATAGAGCTTATGACGGGTATGTTTACCGACAATCAGCCGGATTTCACATTTATCGCGCCGTACGAGGAAAAGACGTTTACGCAGTATTTCCTCCCCTATAAGGCTGTCGGCGCCGTCAAGAACGCAAATATCGACGCGGCGATAAATCTTGAAGTCATGGACGGAAAGGCGTTTATCAGCGTATATACGCCGTGCGCGAGGGAGGTTAATATCGCTCTTTCCGGACGCATTGAAAAATATATAACCGAAAAGGCGACCCTATCCCCCGCCGAACCATACACGGCGATAGCCGAGATCAAGGACGACGAGGAAACCGACCTTACTCTTACGGTAAAGGATAACGACGGAAACGTTATCTGTTCCTATACTCCCGCTCCAAAGGAGTACGAGCGGACTCCGCCTCCCGCCGAAGCATGCAAAAAGCCGTCCGAGATACGTTCCCTCGAGGAGCTGTATCTGACCGCTCTTCATCTTGAGCAGTACCGCCATGCGACATACCGTCCCGAGGACTACTATCTCGAAGGACTGCGGCGCGACGCGACCGACATAAGACTGAACAACGCCTACGGCAGATATCTTTACAATAACGGCGAGTTTGAAAAAGCCGAAAAGCATTTCAGAGCCGCGATAAAAAAATCAACATGGAAAAATCCCAATCCGTACGACTGCGAGCCGTATTACAATCTCGGTCTCGCGCTGCGCAAGCAGCGCCGCTTCGACGAAGCATTCGACGCTTTCTATAAATCAATCTGGTCAGGCAGTATGCAGGACAAGGGCTTTTATCAGCTTGCGTGTATTTCCGCGATGAGAGGCGATTACGAAACAGCGCTTGGTTTTGCAGAGCAGTCGCTGTTAAAAGGTATGCACAACCTTAAAGCGCGAAATCTCAAAACAACGCTCCTTCGTTTGTCCGGAAAACTTATCGACGCTAAAATGTACGCTCTTGAGACTATGGAAATCGACCCGCTCAATTACGGCTGCCGTTACGAGCTGTACCGCGTTACGGACGATTTTGCCGTTTTAAATGAGTTAACAACAATAATGAGAAACGACGTTGACAACTATATTGAGCTTTCTCTCGATTACAACGAATTCGGTCTTTACGAGGAAGCGGCAAAGGTTCTTGCTCTGATTTCCGAGGCAAACCGCCCGATGCTGCACTATTATATGGCGTACTATTCAAAAAGCGAGGTTGATTTGGAAATCGCGGCAAAATGCAGATGTGATTACTGCTTCCCGGTGCGTCTTAACGATATTCTCGTTTTGAAATACGCCGTAGAACACAATCCGTCGGATGCGAACGCCCCGTATCTGCTGGGCAATCTTCTGTACGACAAGGGGCAGTGGGAAAACGCTTTTAAATACTGGAGCTTGTCGGCAAAGCTTGATTCGTCAAATCCGATTGTTCACCGCAATCTCGCGCTCGCTTATTTTAACAAGCTCGGCGACGCCGAAAACGCGGTTTCCGAAATGGAAAAGGCTCTGCGCCTTGCTCCGGACGACGCGCGTATATTCTATGAGCGAGACCTTCTTTATAAACAGACAAACGTGCCGGTAAAGAAAAGACTCCGGCTTATGGCGGATAATCCCGAGCTTGTAAATTCCCGCGATGATTTATATACGGAATTCGTAACGCTTATAAACAGCATGGGATATTATGACAAAGCTCTTAAAGCCGTAAGCGCCCGCATTTTCCATCCGTGGGAGGGCGGCGAAGGCAAAATTACCGCTCAGTACAAAAAGGCGCTTATGGGTCTCGCTTACGAGCGTATTACAAATAACGACTATGAGCAGGCGGATGAATATCTTAACCGTGCGCTTGTATATCCTGAAAATCTCGGCGAAGGCAAGCTGTACGGAACTCTCGACAACGACGTATACTATCTGCTCGGCATGACATATGAAAAAATTGACTTTATAAAATCAAGGGAATATTATACTCTCGCCTCTCGCGGCGGCAGCGACCTGTCGTCAGCCGTTTACTATAATGACCGGCCGCCCGAGATGCTCTTCTATCAGGCTATGGCGGCAAAAGCTCTCGGCGACGAAAAAACGGCTAAACGCAAATTTAACAAGCTTATCAGCCATGGTCTGGAGCATATGCATGACAAAGCGGAGATTGATTACTTCGCGGTATCTCTTCCGGACTTCCTTGTTTTTGACGCCGACCTTGACAAAAAAAACAGAGTGAGCTGCTCCTTCCTCGCCGCTCTCGGATACATCGGTCTCGGAGATATGAAATCGGCTGAGAAATATATATCGCAGGGGCTTTCCGAGGACGCGTCGCATCAGGGACTTATTGGTCTTGAAAGGCTCGCTGAAAGGAGTTTATAATGAATTCAATGGATTTATCCGGAAAATGGCGGTATGAAACGGATTTGGACGATATCGGGATAAAAGAAAAGTTTTTCGAACGCGCTCTCGCGCATGAAAACTTCTCTCTCCCCGGCGACGCCTGCTCAAACAAGGTCGGTAAAAAATTCGTTCCTTTTAAAAAGCTTGAATACGAAACGGTGAGAACGCTTCGTCCCGCGTATGAATACATAGGTCCGCTGTGGCTTCAGCGCGAATTTACTTTGCCCTCCGGCTGGGAGAATAAGTTCATCACTCTGTTTCTTGAACGCGTAAATATCGCGTCCGATTTGTGGATTGACGGAATAAAAATTGACAGGCGGATTATTGAGATAACAACTCCGCATATATACAGCCTCACCGGCAGATTAAAAAGCGGCGCTCATACCATAACGCTTCGTATTGACAACAGAAATCTTTTAAATATCGACGGTATGGCAAGCGGATACAGCGTCGATACTCAGTCAATATGGAACGGTGTTATAGGAAAAATAGAGCTTCGATGCGAGGAAATGTTCCATATGTCCAACATACAGGTATTTCCTTCGGAAAAATCAATAAAAATCAAGCTCACGGCAAATTCCGACTGCGAAAAGCCGACGGACAGACGCGACGCTTCTTTTGAGATTTATGCCGTATCGCCCGACGGAGTTAAGCAAAAGCCAAAAAAATATAAGTCGGCGCTCTACAACAAGAAACAGATAATTTACTTTGAGTATCCCATAAAAAAGCCGCGGTATTGGAGCGAGTTTGACCCCGCTCTCTATACGCTTAACCTGTCCATGAGCTGCGAAGGCTTCACAGACGAGAAACGTATTTCCTTCGGAATGAGAACCGTCGGCGCAAGCGGAAGCGATTTTATCCTAAACGGCAATAAGACGGCTCTGCGCGGAACTCTTGACTGCGGCATATATCCGCTCACGGGCTATCCGCCGACCGACCTTGAAACATGGCTTAAAACCTTCCGCACGGTAAAGGATTACGGTCTTAACCATATTCGTTTTCACGCATGGTGTCCGCCCGACGCCGCATTTACAGCCGCGGATATGACGGGAATTTATGTGCTTGCGGAAATGCCGCTATGGTTAAATACTGACGTATGCGCGCTTTCAACAGGAGACGACCCGATTCACAAAATCTACTATCATAACGAAGCTATGAATATTTCAGAGCATTTCGGCAATCATCCGTCATTTATAATGTTCTCGAACGGCAACGAGCTTTTAGGCGATTTTGAAATGCTTGAAAATCTTACAACGCAGATTAAGGCGCTTGACGACAGGAGACTCTATACTCTCAGTTCTAACTTTGACCGTCCCGTAACGCCCGCGGACGACTATTTTTCCGCGTTTGAAGCGGCCGGTCACAGAATAAGAGTTCAGGTTTTCCATGACGTTGTGTCGGAGCACACAAGGCTTTCCTATGACGACGCGGTAAAGGACGTCGATATTCCCGTTGTTTCGTTTGAAGTAGGACAATATTGCGTATATCCGAACGTTGACAGCGCGTCCGATTACACCGGAAATATGATTCCGGCGAATTTTGCCTTTATAAAAGAGGAAATGCTGCGAAAAAACGTTTATCATATGCTTGACGAATACGTCGCCGCCTCGGGGCATTTCGCCGCGCTTATGTATAAGGAAGATATTGAAGCGTCTCTGAGAACTCATCACATGGGCGGTTTTGAGCTTCTCGGTCTTTGCGATTATACCGGTCAGGGAACGGCGACGGTAGGACTCCTCGACGTATTCTGGAACAGCAAAAATATTATTACGCCTGAAAAATTCCGTGAATTTTGCTCAAGCGTTGTACCTCTGCTTAAAACTGACAGGATATTCTCAAACAAATCAAAAATCAAAGCTGATTTTGATTTATATGATTACGGTTTAAATAAAATATCGTTTCCCGAATACACCTTGACGCTGTACGTCCGCAGTGAAAAGGTTTATGAAATTAAAACAAGAAAAAAGAGCGTTTCAATACCGCTTGATTTCATAGCTGAGCCGTCAATGATAAGAGCCGAGCTTGAGACGGAAGGTCACAGAAACTCATGGAATATATTCGTTTATACCGATAATGAGACGGAATGCGCCGTACCTGTTACGGACGGCTTAGACGGTAATTTCGATTATATAACGGAAAACGGCGGAAAAGCGATTGTATTTATGAGCGAGGATAATCTTTCACACCCGATTGAGGGACTTTTTAAACCGGCATTCTGGTCTCCGGCGCACTTCCCCTCTGACCGCGCGTGCGGATTAATATGTAACAGCTCTCATAACATATTCGACAGCTTTCCCACCGGTAAGTGGGCGGATTTTCAGTGGAAATATCCTATTGACAACTCGATAAGCGCCGATGTTTCTTCACTGCCCGCGCGCTTTGAATATATTATAGAGCCTGTGCCGAATTTTTACGACAACACAAGACGTTCTCCTCTGTTTGAGGCGAGAGTCGGCAAAGCGGATATCCTTTTCTGCGGATTTAATCTTGAAGCCGATTACGTAACGGTAAAGGCTCTCAAAAACAGTATCTTCAAATACGTCAATTCCGATAAATTCAAGCCCGAACAGGAATTAAGCGCCGAAGACGTAAAAAAACTTTTTAAATAAAACGAAAAAATCTGCCGGAATTGCTTCTCCGGCAGATTTTTTATTTGAATTACCCTTTATCCTGTTGTTCCCTGCATATCCATTTTACAGCAAAGGATAGCATAAATCAACAAAAAAATCATCGTGTAAATAAAATGTAAGCATTTTCGGTATATTCTGTAATCAATAAGAAATATATCACGCCGACACGCGCCAGAGACCATGCAGACTGCAGTAGGAATATACCGTTACAGGCGTATTCCGCGGAGTCTCGAATATCGCTATCGGGTCGTCGCCGCGCTTCATAGTTATTCGCTGTTCGGAATATTTACTCTTGATTTCTATCCACAAAATACTGTGTTCGCTGCTCATCGGGTGCAGTATTCTTCCGACGCACACCGTAAGCGTGTTACCCTCGCGCTTTACAACCGGCATATGCTTTTCCTCGAGCGCAATCATCTCGTTGGCTCGCAGCAGCTCCATGGGTTTACCGCAGCAAGTCAGCTCGTCGCAGCACTGCGGCGTCACGGCTTCAACAATCGCTTCACACTCGCCGCATTTATAAAACTTCGGTTCATATAACACTTAAAATTTACCTCCGTACGGGGTAAGCTCAAGTCTTATAAAATATCCCCGGTTCCGCCCGCATACCGGGCATATCGCGGGCGCCGATTTGCCTGTGTAAATATATCCGCAGTTCAGACACATAAAGCCGGTTTCGGTCTTTGAAACAAACAGCTCGTTTTTTTCCATAAGGTCGAGAAAATACGAAAACCGCTCGCTATGAAGCTTTTCAACCTTTGCTATCTCCTCGAACGAATACGCCGCCGCGTCAAAACCTTCCTCTCTTGCCTTTTCGCCGAAGGCTTTGTACACGACGTCGTGCTCCTTCTTTTCGTTGTCGCGCGCATTCCTTAAAATCTGTTTAATATCCGTATAGGTTTCAACCGGAAATCCCGCGTCAATATTTATTTCCTCTCCCGCAAGTTCTTTAAGACGTCCGAAAAACACATCGCCGTGAGCTCTTTCCTGCTCCGCCGTAAATTTGAACACCGCCTCAACAACATAAAGATTTTGCTTTTTAGCGGCCGCAGCCGCAAATGTATAACGGTTCCTCGCCTGACTTTCTCCCGCAAATGCGCGCATAAGATTTTTATGCGTCTCGCTTGTTTTAAATTCCATAGCTTATCTTCCTTTCTTTTTTCATTAGTATTTTCCAATTATTATAAATTTATACAGACTTTAGAACCACTCCGAAAAGAAAATAAACGCAAGCGCAAGAAGCAGCAGCTTATCGTCGCAGTCGTCTATGAGAAGAACAAGCGCGACAACGATAAGTATTATATCGTCTGTTTCAAAGCCGTCAAACAGTCCTCCTAAAAATCCATCCTTTTTTTCTTCATGCTTCCGAGGAGGCGGCGGAGGAAGCGGTTTCGGCTTATCCTCCCTCTGCCGACGCACAGGCTGCGGCATATCGTTATAGCTGTAAGTTCTGTACATTCATCCACACCCCCGCAAAAAGAATTATATTATTTTTTTAACAGCTTTGTTATATTGCTCAGTCCCAGAAGTCTTACGGCAGAATCTATGGACTGTTTTCTGCTGCCGCGCATATACGGCTTTAACGACAAAAGCAGGTTCGTTCTCGGGTTACTCCTGTCGGTTGTCATCGAATCCATAATATGTTTAAGCTGCATAATCTGATCAAGGCTGTCGGAATTCAAGCTTTGATTATCATTTCCGTCCTGAGAGGAAAGCGAGCTCATAACATTTTTTATTTTATCCTCAGCGCCGTCGCCAAGGATATTTTTTAAGGTATCCATCGCGTCCGCCATTATTTCTCACCTCTTATAAATTCTTCATTATTTTCATTAAATCCGCCGTACTCAGTCCGGATACTTTCTTTTTTACCTCGTTCGGGTCAAGCTTTGAAAATTCCCTCATGAGCCGCTCCTTGTCGCTTGAATTGATATGACTTTTAAGATGTCTGCCGTCCGAGGAATTTAAAAACTTGTTTATTTCCCTCAGTTGATTTTCATCAAAATCCTTTAAAATTTTCTCCAGCTTATTCATATTACACCTTTCCTCTCTCAAATAATAAATATGTCTTCTTTACATATTATATTCTCGCGCGCAAAAAAAGAGCGTGTACCTTTATGTGCACGCTCTGAATATCACTCCGCAACCTTGACGCTTTTTATATTGCCTGTGGTCTTTACGTATTTTGAGTAAAGCTCTATATTTCTGCCCACCGACAATTCGGTGCTGTCCGCAAGTATATAGTTATCCTCCGATTCCTTTCCCTTCGCCCTGACGGTTACAAGGCATGTATAGCGTTCGGGCAGCTTTGATTTCTTTATTTCGCCCGAAGCGGTCGTCGACTGAAACATCGCGTCTTCCACCTTAACGTCTATGATTTCGCCGAGATCTTTCTCCGACTTTTTGTCCGTTACCTTACCTTTTTTTTGCAATGCGTCTACCGTATACTGTCTGACATTTTCAACCTCGAGCACGTACTCAAACTGTCTGTCGGATTTTACAGCGTCCGTAATACTGCTTCCGTATCTCAACGCTATTCCCGCTATAACAGCTACCACGAGAAGCGCGACGAGAATGTCTATAATACTTATTTTTCCGGCGATTTTTCCGTTCTTATCCACAGCTCTTTACCTCCCTTAATCGTTAATTTCTATAACATATCCGTTTGAAGCGTATCCCTTACCGCGTACAGGCGTCTGCGCTCCGACCTTTATTGCCGTTCCGCCCGCTTTTATAGCGAGGTCGGAAACTTCGGTCTGAGCCTCGATAGTAATATACACGTCGTATTTTCCGTCCACATTCTCATTTGAGTATACTCCGTCAATACTGTTATACGCCATTGTAACAGCCTGCTCGGTTCTGACGTCCTTTACAACTCCGCCGTCCTTTTCGGTAAGACTTATCGTAACATTGTCGCCTACCGTAACCGCGTCGGCAAAATCCTTATCCTGCCCCTGAATGAGCACGGTAAAAGTTGTCGTTTCCTTTTTGCTTCCGCCGACCGACGGAAAGATCTTAACCGCGCATACTGCTAACGCCGCCAGCACGATTAATATTATTATAACGTCAATTACTGTGAATTTAGCTTTTTTCTCTGCCATTTAAACGCCCTCCTTATCCGTTTATCAAATCAAAATATATTTTTTCCGTATTTCTCGTCATAGCCGACGCCGTAAAGGTACTCGTAAAAATCTTTTTCGCTCTGTCCGACATATATTCGTAGAGCTCGTTGTTTTTGAGCAGCGCCTCCAGCTTTTCCGCGAGAGCTTTGGAATTTTGCCTTGGAACGATAAAACCGTTTTCTCCGTCTTTTATAACTCCCGGGTTGCCGCCGAAATCCGAAACAACCGCCGGTATTCCAAGGCTCATTCCCTCCAGAAGCGCAAGCGACGTCGCCTCCGTTCCGTAGGACGCGTTAGCCTGCACGTCCGTTATGCTCATCAGCTTGTCCACGTCTGAAATAAATCCTGTAAATATTATCTGCTCCTGACGGTTTAGCTTTTTTACCTTTTCCTTTAAGCGCTCCTCATACGAGCCGGTTCCGGCAATGTAAAAGCGCGCCTTTATTCCCTTTCGCAGCAGCATATCGGCGGCTTCAATAAAATAATCATGTCCCTTGATATCCTCAAGCCTCGCGACTATCGATACAGCCTTATAGCCGTCCGGCAGTCCGAAGCGTTCCCGTATAATACGTTTCTCATCCGACGATACCGGCGAAAGTCCGTCGACGCCGTTTAGGACGACTTTTATTTTACTTTCCTTCACGCCCGTATCGGTAAGATTTTGCTTCGCCGCCTCCGCGACCGCTATTATGCTGTCGGAATAATGATTGTTTATCATACCGTTTATCAGCTTTCCTATCCCGCGCGATATCTTCTTTGAAGGTTCAAACACGCTGTGACGCGTATACACGACCTTCGCGCCCGCCCTTTTTGCGGCAATGCGCGCCGACATGCTCGCGTGCGTATGCACTATGTCGGGTTTTTCCCGTTTAAATATTTCCTTTAGCGTCTTTACAGCCCCGAAATCAAGCGATTTATCAGCAATACCGTCAGCTTCAATTACTTTGATTTTCATCTTGTCGATAAGCGGCTTCAAAAGACTTCCGCGCGGCAGAATTACTTTGACGTCAAACAAATCATAATTGAAATTTTCCAAAAGCGTCAAAAGACATTTTCCCGCGCCGCCTATGTTTGTATCCGATGATACTTCTGTTACCTTTATTTTCATTTATTCACACTCCCGTCGGGAAGATCGATATGATAAAGCGCCATGCCTAACGCCGTTACCATAAAGAATACAGCCATTACTCTGTAATTGTAGAAGGTGTAGTCGAACATGCTCTGCGCGAGAAATCCTATCACTCCGCTCGCTATAGCGAGCGCAAGCATGGAATCTACGCTTTTCTTGTTTTTTCTTCTGTACACGTCGGACGCCTTCTTTATGAACACAGCCTGCATTACTATAAACATACCAAGTCCCGCGACTCCAGCTTCAACAAGCAGCTGCAGGAACAAATTATGCGAATGCGGCGCGATTATCGCGTTATATGAGAAAAACGGATACACCTGTGAAAAAGCCTCTTCTCCCATACCTATACCGCCGAGCCAGTAATGCTTCATCATTCCCAGCGTTCCCATCCATATATAAACACGGTATGACGTGGAGGAATCCTCCATATCGCCGACGCTCATTATTCTGTCAACGATTGTCTGCGGCACAATAAAAGGAAGTATGCAAAGAACTATCGGAATAAGTCCCCACCATTTGCCCTCATAGAAGGTCGCAAATATAAACACGCTTATAAAGAAGCCTATCCAGCAGCCTCTCGACTGCGTCAGCACAAGGCACAGGGCGAGAAGAAGGAACATCGCTCCATACGCCCATTTTGATATTTCCTTCCATTTGTATTTAAGCATGTACACAGCCGCCGTGGGAAGCACGAGAAGCAGATATTCGCCGAGTACGTTCGGATTGCCAAGCGTTGAATAGACGCGCATGGTAGAGTCCTCAAACATTTCCTCGTCAATCCACGCGTTCGACGTCGTCCATCCGAACGCGTACTGCATTATTCCGTAAAGCGCCACAAGCGCGCCCGATATTACAAGCAGCTTCATAAGTCCGTAAAGCTGTTCCTTTGTTTTTACCGTATTAATTATAACAAAGTAAAATCCGAGGAATACGAGATACATTGCCCATACCTTTAAACTTCCAATTCTCGCAAAAGATGCGAGAGAGGATATCAAAAGTACGGCGAGAAGCAGCAGAACGCACATTCCGACTCCGTCGAAGCGCCATTTAAAATCTTTTTTTTGTACGGATTTTATCACAAGCGCAAGCCCTGTCCATATGCACAGCCCCGCCAATATCATTGTCGGAACAAACGGAGCGAGAAAAACCGCCGCAAACACGCCCGTTACAGGCGCGTAAAGAACAAGTATCAGTCCGAACAGCGCGAACGGAACCGCCGCTCCGAGCAGATTGACGCTCATCAGCGCGCCCGTTATTATTCCGCATACAGCCGCAAGAGCAAGACGCGTCTTGCCTTGCGTTTCGGTCTCGTCATAAAACTCAAAGTCAAGCTCTTTAAATCCGACCGCGCTTTTTATAAATCCGACAACCTTACTCGGTCCCAAAAAAGACATAAGGTTATAGTTGAAAATACACATAACAGCTCCAACGGCTCCGAAAACCGCGGCAATTTTTGAGAAGTTCAGTGAAGCCGCGCAGTAAACCGCCGCCATCGCAACCGCCATTATACCGAAAAAGCGCGTATTAACAGCCATAAAGTTTTGAATATACGTTTTCGCCCATGAGCATATAAAGCTTTGAGCTATACTCTTTTCAACAAAACCGCCGATTTTTCTCTGCAAAAACGCGAGGAAAACCGCGGGGCTTCGGCATATTTTTGAAGCAATTCCCTTTTCGCTCTCTCCGCTTCCGTCCATACTCCTGAGCCGTGTCATTATAACGCTTCCGCTCCATGAGCCGGACACAGCGTTATAAATTTTCATAAACAGCGCGTATATACCGCTGTGTTTAAACATTTCCCAAAACCGGCCGAAAAAGGCGGCAAGAGAAGATAATATAAGACTGCTCATATACTCACTCCTTTTTTCTTAATATGTTTTTAACGTCCTCCTCGCCAAAGACAAGAACAATAATTCCGTAAACAGCCGCTCCTATTATGCCGCACACGGCGCAGGTCAGTATATTTCCCGCAAGACCGTCAAGCCTTCCGCGGATAAGGCTGTATACAATATACACGGCTACGCCCATAATTATCGCCGATAAAACTGACTTGAACATATTTATAATATCGGACTTCTTAATCATATCGGGATATTTCCGCGCCATACAGAACCAGTTTAACGCCGCGTTCACGATTGAACCGCCCGCAGCCGCCAAAGCAAGACCGTTTGTCGACATGAAATTATACAGAATAAACGCCAGAACAATATTTACGACCATGCTTATAATTGAGTTACGCATTGGCGTTTTGCTGTCGTGCAGCGAAAAGAACGCCTTTGAAAGGACTTCGTTAAGTCCCAGTCCTAACATACCCGCCGAGTAAAACTTCAGAAGCGCGCTTATCGCTTCTATGTCCTCGGGCGTCACTCTGCCGTAGTGGTATATGATTGACGTTATAGGACGCGCAAGGATTATAAATCCCGCCATTAGAGGCGCGATTACAAGTACTATAGCGCGTATCGAGCTTGCCGTTAGCTTTTTCGCCTCCGCCATGTCGTCCTTCGCGACCGCCTGCGCGAGCTTTGGAAAAATCAGGTTCGTTACGATAAAGCTGAAAACGCCGACCACCATAATATAAAGCTGGTTGGACTGCTGGATATACGTTACAGCCGACTCGATATTTGACGCAAACCTCTGATTTACTATGGAATACAGGGGTTGCACCCATGTCGATATAAGCATCGGTCCCGCCAGAAGCATTGTCTGTTTTATGTCTTCGTTTTTGAAGCCGAAGTCAAATCTGAACCTGACGCCGAATTTCCGTATCCACGGAAGCTGTATGAGAAACTGCAGGCTCCACGCTATAACCATGGTTACGGCGAGTCCGTAAATCCCGAATTTCTTGCCGAATAACACGTAGTAGAGTATTATCGCCAAATTTGAGACAA
>CAYRSG010000045.1:0-13575 GCA_964426905.1 uncultured Clostridium sp.
AGGAGGGAAAAATGCAACATACATTGACTTTTACGAAGGACAAAAAGAAATACGTCTCAAAGCCGTTTGACTTTGAGGCGATGTGCATAATAAACGACGCGCACAATGACGAGGGCAGGAAAGGTCCGCTTAACATATGCCGCGGCGCGGTTGACTACCTTTTTGAAGGCACTGACGCGACACAGGATGTTATAGATTCTCTCAATGTAAACGAGAGATCTAAAATGTGTATTGCGCTCTGGGGATTTTATGTTGACGCGCTTTCGTCAAAAAACGAGTAATGTCAGGCAGCGGCGGCGCTTTGAGAGATATTTATCCGCTGCTCTTAAAGTACCACCATATGCTGCCTGACGAGGTAGGCAGACAAAATCCGTGGGTCCTTATGAAGCTGCTTGACGGTCTCGGGGACGGAACGGAAGAATATACAAACGAGCATCTCAGGATGTTTTACGGAGAGGAGGTATGAGTATGGCAGAAGCGGCAAATCTTTCTGTCAGCATAACCGGCGACGCGTCCGGACTTCTCGGCGCGGTATCGGCGGCGCAGAGCGCGCTTGAGGGACTTAACGCATCGGCGGGAAGGATTGTCGGCGAGTTTGACGGAAAGGATATCAAAATAAGTCTTACAGCCGTTGACAACACCGCCGCGGGAGTAAGTTCGGCGCGGGCGAATATCAACAGTCTAAAAGACAGAACCGTTACAATTTCCGTCAGATACAACGTGGAAAACATGCCGAAAATGGCTTCGGGCACGAAAAACGCCGCCGCCGGACTCGCGGTTGTAAACGATGAAAAAGGAATCGGCGACCCGAGAGAATTAATCGAGCATAACGGACGTTTTATGATGTTTGGCGGAGAAGACGTTATCGTGCCGCTTTCAAAGGGCGACCGCATCTACAGCGCGGCTCAGACAAAGGCTATAATGTCCGGAATCGGTCTTCCGCATTACGCGTCGGGAAAAGATAACGAGGAATTTGAGCTTGATAAGGCTGATATTACGCATTATAAGAAAACGCATGATATGTCGCCGGCGGAGGAGCTCGAAAGATGGAATGAGCTTCTCATTAAGTTTGCCGAGGATAGCGAAGCGGTAAAGGAAATTCAGGAGCGTATATTTTCCGCAAGTCAGCAAATAGCGGCGCAGCAGGAGAAAGCGCTCGCTGCGGAGAAGAAGGCAAACAGCGAGGCTCTTTCCGATTATAAAAAGCATTCGAACGCGTGGATAAAATATCAGACGCAGGTTAACGGCATGAGTGTTGACGGGCAGATTGAGTCGTATAAACGTCAGCTGTATAATTACAATGCGATGGTTTCGGAGATGGTCGCGTCAACTCAGTATTCGGCGGAGGAGCTTAAAGAAATTTGGGACGGTTTTTATGAATACAAAGCCGGCGTGGATTTAAAAATCGGCATGCTGGAGAATGAATCAAGCTACTCCGTTTATGAAAAGTGGAAGAGCGACGCGGAAAACTGGAAAAACATACGCGACACATATGACGACTGGTATGAGACGGGCGACAGTCCCGTTAAATTTTACGAGCGCAGCATAGAGCGCATACGGGAAATGTATGAGGGCGGTTTTGTCGGCTGGCAGGAGTACAGCGACGATACGATGTACGCGACGCTTAATTTGTACAAGGCAAAGATGGATCGGGCGGACGAGCTTTTAAGCAGGCAAAAGGATTATATAGACAGCCTCAGACAACAGTTCGCCGATGAGGAGGACGCGCTCCGCGAGAGCTGGGAGGCGCAGGACAGAAAGGAAAGCAAGTCGGAGCTTTCGCATCAGCTTAGTATTTACAAATATGCCGTAACAGAGCGCGGACTTGAAAAGTATAAATCGCTTCAGGAGGAAATGAAGGAACTTCGCCGTGAGGAGGAAATGTACTCTCTCCAGAAGAAAAACGCCGAAACAATCGCGGAGCTTGAGGAAAGCTATGATATTGTCGAGGAAAACAAAAAGTATCTTATCGCGCAGATAGATAAAACAGGCGTGAATATCGAGAGTATTGTAGGCAGCGTGAACAATGACATAAGGAGCATGGAGCAAACCGTATCCTCGCTGTTTGAGCAGACGATAAACGCCATAAAATCAATAAAAATTTCCTCGGAAACATATTCCGACAACAGAAATATAAATATCAGCGCCGACAGCTCAGCCATTGTGGACGCGCTCAAAAACAGAGTGGGGCTTACAATAGCTCACGGCAATTTTAATTAGGGAGTGATTGACAAATGAGAAACGGTTTTAAATTCAACGGCCGTCACTCGTCGGAATTCGGCGCGTCGGTCAGAACAAAATCACGTCCGATAAGACCTTCGTCAAAGAGCTTTACGGTCGATATGCCGTGCCGTGACGGAGTATATGATTTTTCGGCTGCAAATTCATGGGAACGCGAGCTTTTTAATGAGAGAGTTTTTACCGTGACCATAGGACTGCGCGCCGAAAATCTGAATGAAATGCAGAAAAAATTAACGGATATTTCAAGGTGGCTCACAGGCGGCGGAGAGCTCGTTTTCGACGATATGCCTCTTACAGTATGGAAGGGCAAAATCACCGATGAGATTATGTATATGCCTGAGCATGAGGGAAGAAAAGCGGTTATCGAGGCGTCGTTTGGCGTAAAGCCGTTCGGATTTTGCGTATTTGGCACGGAAGGTCCCGAAATAGGAATTGAGGAAATAATTTTAAATGAAAATATTCCGATTGGCTTCGACAGCGTTTTTTCATTTACTCTTACCGGCGGCGGAGATATTAACATAGTCAATTTCGGAGACCGTCCGGTACGTCCCGTTATTGAAATTGAAAACGCTTCGGATATGACGCTGTCGCTTGGAAACAAAGCCTTATCCTTCAGCGCGTCGGGAACCGCCATAGTGGATTTTGAAAAGCAGAATGTTACGGATTCGGGCGGAAGCGTTGGAGTTTCGGGAGAATTTTTTGAGTTTGGAAGCGGAAATAATGTTTTGAATATAACAAGCTCCGGTTCGGACGCTATGAAAATTACGGCGTCTTATATTCCCGAATTTATGTACGGGGTATCACTTGACGGTGTGAATTGGGGTGATAGCGATGCTTAGAATATTTCCGCATGACAGCAGGGTATTCGATAAAGGCGCCGCTCTCGGCGGCGCGTACAACGCGCGTGTCACAAGTGAAATAAACGGCATGCGTATGCTTGAGTTTTCATATCCGCTTGACGAAACGTCGGACATGATAAATGAGAATAAAATAGTCGTGTGCGAGGGTCAGGCGTACAGAATTATAAAAGTAGCGAGGAGCAGGGGAGACAGCGGCGTTCTTGAGGCAGAATGTCATCACGTGTATAACGCCGACGCGAAGAATTTTCATATCCCGAATGTTCCGGATATGATAGGGGCTCAGCCGTATGAGGTTCTTGAAGCGGTTTTTGAGGACACGCCTTTCTCGCTTATAGGCGACGACGAGCTTTCAAGCCTTGGTATGCGCCGCGTGGATTATGACGGCTTTCAAATCGACTTTTTTTCTACCGATAAAACAAATCCGTTCGACGTAGTTAAAAATGTTATTGAAAACTGCGGCAAAGGCGAGCTTTACGCCGATAACTACAGGATAGCCCTGGTTGAAAGGATAGGCGCGGATACCGGTCTGCGCCTTGATCTTACAAAAAACCTGCGCAATATTTCCATACAGCGTGATATAACGGATATGATTACGGTATTATATCCGTACGGGAAATCGGACGCGCCTGTTTCGTCGGTAAACGGCGGAGCGCCTTATATAAGAAGCGTAAACGCCGACGTTTACGGAGAAAGACAGGGATACGCCGATTATCCCGATTACACGGAGCCCGATAAAATTCTGCGGCGCGCTCTGTGGGAATTTGACAGCGACAACGACGACAGGATAGACGTTCCCTGCGTTAATATTACCGGAAGCTTTGCCGATATCTCCAAGCTGGCGCAATACGGAGAGAGCGAAAAAATCAATCTTGGAGACGGCGTTATCGTTATAGATAACGGAAATGAGATCAAGGAGCGCGTTATAAAGCTTGAATATTATCCTTACCAGAGCGACAGTTCGGTAATTTCGGTAGGCAGGATAAAAAAGGATTTGTTTTTTTATCTCGAGCAGATGGGACGGCTTGCAAATCGCTGCGGTAAAATTTCCACAAGCGGCGGAAAAGTAAAGGCGCAGGCGGTTTCGGGAGTTATATCCGACGCGGGCATAAAGGTTACGGGAGATAACGGCGACGTTTCAATTCTGTCGGACATACTTAATATTTCCGTGGAGAACGCGCTGAAGGTCAGCATTGGAAATAAAAACGGCGAATTTATATGCGATATCGCCGACAACGCGGGGAATACAGCCGTTCATATAAACGATGAAGGAAAGATGGAATTTACGGGAAATCTGTCCGCGCAGAAGGTTACGGTGGGCGGCAGAGAGATAGAGGTAAATTCAAACGGGGAGCTGTGCTTCGACGGTCAGGCCGCGGGAACGTATATAAACGGAGATTTGTGCCTTGACGGCACGATAGCTACGAAGGAGGAAGTATGAATTTAGATTTTAATTATACAGGAAAAACGCTGCTTAAAAACTGGTGGCAGATTGTAAAAAATAATTTTCAGTCGGTACAGGTAATTTTCAACACGCATCAGGCGGCGCAGATTATTGACCATCCCGACAAGAGCGTAACGGAGCAGAAAATTGCGGACAAGGCGATAAGCGCGGAAAAAATAGCCGACAGCGCAGTGAGTACGGCAAAAATAGCCGACAGCGCCGTCAAAACGAGCAAAATAGGAGGAGGCGCCGTAACCGAGGCGAAAATATTGGACGGGGCGGTAACCTCGTCAAAAATCGGGAATAAGGCTGTAGAAACGCGGCATATAGCGGATTTGGCTGTGGGCAGCGAGCAAATTCAGGATTTGAGCGTTACGGCGGAAAAGCTGTCGAAAGACCTTCAGACGGACGTTGGCGTTGTACCCGAGCTTCAGCGGGAGCTGAACGACGAGGCGAATATACGTCAGGCGGCGGTTGAAAATCTTCAGGATCAAATAGATTCCCTGACTGTACAGAACTCGGGTCAGCAGATTTCCGTCGACAGCTCTCTTAAAAGAAATTCCGAAAATCCCGTGCAAAACAAGGTTATAACAGCCGCGCTTGACAGTATAAGCGAGGAAAACCTCAGCGGCAGTCTTTCGGAGCGTATAGGCGATATGTACGGCTACAAGGATGCTTCCGTCGCGGTAAGCGTCGAAAATTTTACGCTGGAGTTCGCCTGTACGGATTATGAAATTGTGGGAGGCGAGATATTCGGAAAGCTTTTATGCGATGATTTATCTTCTTTGTACGGTTCCGTAACGGTTGACGGAAAACGGCTCAGAGGCGAAATATCTTCGTTTGAGATAGAAGATATTCATTCGGAGGATATATTTGAAATAAGCGCGGCTATAGATACGTCGTCGGGTATTCTCCAATCGCTTTCTTATTCGGCGGCGGACGAGCCGTCCGCGTCGTATCCGTATGTAAGTTCAAACACGCATGTTGTTTTGGGGTACGTTTCAATGAAGGACGTCTCGAAAGCCGGAGATATTATTGAACAGCCCTTCGCTACCGGAAGCGTTACGGTTTCGGGCGGCGTATACGGAGATTTGTCGGAGCTTGAAACAACGGATAAATCAAGTATAATATCGGCTATAAACGAAAATTGCGAACGCATATCCGCTCTTGAAAGCGGTTCGCCGAGCGGGTTGCAGACTGACGAATATCTTTCGCCGACGTCTGTAAACCCCGTGCAGAACTGGGTTATAACATCCGCCTTGGAACAAAAAGCGCCGTCCGACGTGCTGGATACGTTTTGTATCGACGGATACGCCGGCATGCAATCCGTAACCGCCACGCTGGACGACGTCCTTTTGAGAGTAATAGCGCTGGAAAATAAAGCCGGTTAAGGAGAGAACAATGGAAAAGCTGTTTAATACGGAAAAGCTGTTTAATTCGGTAAGCGTTATCACGGGAATAATAGGAGGAGCCGCGACGGCGTTGTTCGGAAAGTGGGACACGATTTTATGGGCGCTTCTCATAGTTATGAGCCTTGACTACGTTACAGGAATCATTAAGGCGGCGTACACAAAAACGATATCGAGCGAAATCGGGTTTAAGGGTATTCTGAAAAAAATCACGGCGCTTGCAATAGTAACGCTCGCAAACGTTATAGGGAAGCTTATCGGACCCGATATCGCGGTACGCGAGACAGTGATAATGTTTTATATATCAAACGAGGGAATAAGCGTGCTTGAAAACGTAGCGGCGGTTTCGACAAGAATGCCGGATGCGCTTAAAAATATACTGCTTCAGCTTCGCGATAAAAATAATAAGGAATAGAAAGCGGTATAGCTTCATAATTATATAACAGAGAGAAGGGGTGAGCGATATGATAGTAGGAGTAGACTGCGGACATACTGTAAGCGGAACGATAGGCTCCGGCGCGGTCGGGTATATAAATGAAAGCAATGAGACGCGCGCCGTAGGCTACAGACTTATGGAATGTCTGCGAAAAAAAGGCGTTACCGTGGCGGACTGTACAAACGATTACGCGTCTTCCGTAGGCGGAAATCTGAGCAGTATAGTCGCCGCGGCAAACGCGCAGCCGCTTGATTTATTCGTGTCGATTCATTTTAACAGCGGCGGCGGCAGAGGCGTCGAGGTATACACATACAACGGAGAGAGGTTTCCGTCCTCGGAGCTTGTATGTGAGAATATGGCGCGGCTCGGATTTGTGAACCGCGGAATAAAAGACGGCTCGAATCTGTATGTAATTCGCCGCAGCAACGCGAGAGCGATGCTTGTCGAGGTGTGTTTTGTAGACACGCGTTCGGACGTTGATTTGTATAACCGGCTCGGGCCGCAGAAAATCGCGGAGGCGATATGCGACGCGATAGTCGGTGAAAAAGAAGAGGAGGGACTTACAGTGACACAGTATGAGGAACTAAAAAATATTATCGCGCGGGAAGGCGCGAGAATAGACGTTTTGCAAAATGAAGTATATAAAATTCAGAATCCGATGATATATAATTATATTGATGAAAATATGCCTCAATGGGCGAGGGAGCCTGTTCAGTGGTGCGTGGATAACGGCGTTATAGCGGGAACAGGCGACGGACTCGGACTTGACGACGTGAAGCTCTGGGTCTGCGTTGTAATCTACCGCCTCGCCTCGCTGCTCGGCGACTGAGCGATAACGCAAAGAGGACGCTTGACAGCGTCCTCTTTTTTGAATTTATTCCGCCATCACGGCGATGGGATTGCCGTTTACAAGCTCGATATAAATATCGCACTCTTTTCCGATATAATCCTCAATATCGTCATAACCCGCAAGGAGCTTTACGCTCTTTCCCGAGCGGAATTTTTTTATATAGCAGTCGTACGTTTCTCCGACGGTAAATTTAATTTCGTTGTCTCTGAGCGAGCTGTCCGTATTACGCGCCGCCGTAACGGTTCCGTGAATTTTCGCGCGTCTTTGTCTCCAATGAAGATTATAGAATATGCCCTTGGAGAAAGTCGTTTCGGTGGCTGTCGCGCCGGGCTCGGCTACGGAATGATTAAAGAAATCGCCGGCAATATCGTAAACCTCCTCCGGTTCGTCTGAATTCGTCACATACGCGTCAAGCGCGTTTTTAATCATATGCGCCGCGGTAAGACGCGTCGCGGGCAGGTCGGAGGCGTTTTCGCATATTCCGAGCCTTTTCGCTACCGCGACGTATCCGTCGGGCCAGCCGCCCTCGGCGGACGCCATTGTATCGCCGAACTTATCGATTACGGATACGAGCATCTTCGCCATCTGCCGCTCCGTAACGGCGTCGTCGGGGCGGAAATCGTATGTGTCCAGATATTCCGCGTCGGTTTTTCTGACTTTTTCGCCGTCCCAGTCTATCATATACAGCGCGGGGCAGTCTTTTACGGGCTGCCGTCCGCTTTTGCTCGCTCCGCTTATATATCCCTCGCTATAGCCGTAGAGAATATATTTTTTCGCCCAGTGCGAGTCGGGGACGTCTGTGAATATGTCTATATCGTAGTAATCGTCGTAATTATTCAGATATCCGTTAAAATACGTATCGGTATCCGCGCTCATAACGGCGATCATTCTCGCCGCCTCGGCGCGTGTCACGTTTTTATCGCCCCTGAACGTGTCGTCCCCGTAGCCGTTTATAATTCCCAGACGCGAGAGCAAACCGACAGCGGCGTCTCCGGCGGTATCGGTAAACGAGGGAGCCCGCTTGAGATTATGCGTCTCATACGCCTTATCAAGTCCCGCTGATTTCTTGCCCTGCTCGCAGTTTATATATTCGCCGCTGTCGAGCACGAGACAACTCGAAAGGGCGTCGTCGGTATACACGACGCTCGTTATCATAAATTCGCCTTCGTCCGTCCGGACATATACCGCGTTGCCGTGGATAGGAACGTCAATGTTTATACTGTGGCGGTTTGCGCTCACATACCTGATATCATTGGGTTTCCCGAGCGCGTATTCATTGATTACACGCGCGATATCGGAGTCCGTGAGAAAAAACAGCTCCGCATTCGCCTTCGCCGCGGAGGAAACAGCTTCCGCGGAAAGCCCGTCGCTATACATGAAGATTTTCCCGGCTTCGTAGGGATTGGTTTTATCCTTGTATATATAAATTCTTCTGAAGTCATAATACTTATCGTCGGAAGTTTTCATAAGCGAACCGAGCCGCGTCGTTTCAGGGTCGGCGAGAACAAGACCGCTCGTGGCGAACGACTTTCCGTCCGCCCCGTATTCCGTTATTTCCTCCGAAAAAAAGTACGTCTTATACGCGTCCTCGGGCGAGACGTTGTCCTTTGAAGCCTCGTCGGCTTTTTCCATAAATTTCGCGTAGTCGTCGCCGTCCTCCGCGAGCGAATGTTGCGCCTTCGCCGCCGCGACGTCCTGCGCCGTCGCGGTTTGTTCGGCGAAGACGGGAGGTATATACGTTAAAGACGATATAAGCGCCGCCGACAATATCAATGATAAAAGCTTTTTCATGCTTCGTTCTCCTTTCCTATACAAATATATATGAATGCAACTTGTATATTTACCGCGCCATTACGGCGACGTAATTTCCGGAGACAAGTTCGATATAAACATCGCAGTCCATACCGGCAAAATTCTTTATATCGTCATACTTTGTCAGAAGCGTCAGCTCCTCGCCGGCTTTAAAACTCACAGTATGACAATATGTATCCTGTCCGACGGTAAATTTCACTTCCTTTTCGCGAAGGGAGCTGTCCGTATCGCGCGACGCGGTCATTGTTCCGCTCAGCTTGACGCGTTTCCCGAAATTATGTATATTATAGAAAATAACCTTTTCAAAAACCTGTTCCAAGGCTATTCTGTCGCCGTTTTCCTTTTCTTTTGTTGATGAATCGGGTTTAAGCGCGTTTGTTACCTGCGCGTCAAGCGCGTTTTTAATCATATGCGCGGCGGTAAGACGCGTCGCGGGCTTGTCGGAGGCGTTTTCGCATATTCCGAGCCTTTTCGCTACCGCGGCGTATCCGTCGGGCCAGCCGCCCTCGGCGGACGCCATTTTATCGCCGTACGCGTCTACGGCGCTTACAAGCATTTTCGCCATCTGCCGCTCCGTAACGACGTCGTCGGGACAGAAATTATATATGTCAATATGCTTCTCGACTGTTTCGGGAACGGAAATACCGAATTGATTTTGAATATACTTGCGAGTGACAGTCCGGTAAACCTTTTCGCCTGTTTTTTCCGCGCCGCTTATATAACGCGCGAAGTAGCCGTAGAGAATATATTTTTTCGCCCAGTGCGAGTCGGGAACGTCTGTGAATATATTCATATCGTCATATTGCTCAGACAGGTATGAATCCATGTTTTCATATATCGAAGCGGTCGCAAGCGCAATCATTCTCGCGGCTTCCGCGCGCGTCACGCTTTTCTCTCCCTTAAACGAGCCGTCCTCGTAGCCGCTTATAATACCTAATCTCGCCAGCAGACTTACCGCGCCGTCGTTCGATATATCCGTAAATTCCGGCGCTTTTTTAACTTCAAGCATTTCATAGGCTTTATTCTGAACGGCTGAGAAATTGCCCCTCATACACTCTATAAATTCCCCTTTGTCAAGCAGAAGATAGCTTGTCAAAACGCCGTCTGTATACAGAACATTGGTTATAACGTATTCGCCCTTGCCTGTTTTTATATATATCAGCATATAATCCACAGTGTTTCCTGTCTCAAAAACGCTGTTGTTCACAAATCTTATATCCTCGGGCGCGCCAATATCATGTTTATTGATTATACGCGCAAGCTCCGCCGCGTCAAAAAACAGCTCCATTTCGACATTGGATGATAAATATGCGTTAATGTCCGGCGTCGCTTCGTTATTATCCTCGCCGATGTAAACAACGCCGGTACGGTAAGGATCGAGCTTGTCCTTATAAAGATAGCAATGCTTATCCGCGCTGTATTCGTCGGACAAGCCGGATACTATATCCGCTCCGCCGGCGTCCTCGCCGGCAAAGTAATTTCCGTTATCGCCTGATTTTATACTGTAATACATATACGCGCATTCGGGGTCGGGATATTTCTTTACGTCCTCCGATTTGTTATATGCCGCATCCTCGGAAGCGTCCTTTAATTTCTCCGTATACAGCTCGTAATCTTCCGCGTTGTTTACAAGCGAATGCTGTTCCATAGCCGCCGTAACGTCCTTTTCCGTAACCGCGTCCGCCGCTTCGGCGCGCGGGAGCGCGGCGCAAAGCGCCGCGGCGGCTAAAACGACCGAAATTAATTTTTTCATACGCTTTTCTCCTTTTATCCCATACAACTAAAATCCGTACACAAATACCGACGCGCAAGAGCCGTCGCCGGGTGAAACCGTGCGGAGCGTGTATTTTTCTCCGGGCTTGACGGAAAACGTTTCACTGATTTTATCCGCGCTTTTTTTCACGACCGGCTCGCCGGACGCGTTTATAAGCTCTACCTCCGCGCCGTCCGATACTATAACGAGAGCCGACGCTCCGTCGGCTGCAAACGAGCCGGAGGAGGTGAAGGTTTCGCCCGCGGCGTCAAACTGAACGTCCAGCATATACGACTGATTTGGCAGACTTACCGTAAATTCATCGGCAAACGCCGACGACGACGCGAACGTCGCGGCGAGAGCCGTTATTAAAAAAATTATCCTTTTATACATAGCTTTAATTCCTTTCTTTTTGCGCATGACGCCGATATGGAATCATTCGGTTTCCTTTCCGTAAACATAGAGCGACGCGTAGGAATCCTTGTCCGCGGAGGAAGCGTTTATGGAATACTCGCCGCTCGGCACGGTAATTGAATTATTATCATCGTTCATTTCAGCTTCGCGCACAACCTCGCCTGTTGAGCCGTCAACAATCTGAACCCTTACCGAACCGTCGGAAACCACGACCATCTCCGTTCCTTCATCCGCCGAGAAAGCGTTTGAGGACTGATACGTTTCGTTTTCGCTGTCAAACTGTATATCCATTTTGTTCGACTGCTCGTTCAGGTTCACAACGCTCTTGCCCGTATACGCGTAAGCGTTCGGAGTTTCCTCCGGCTTTGGAGCTTCGGAGGGTTCGGGAAGGTCTGTGGGAGCGGGCGCGCTGTCGTCAATATTCTCTTCCGCGGGAATATCGGCCGCTGTTTCAAAGCCGTCGTCGGCGCCGCGGCGCGTCTGTATTTCGGGAACGTAGCTCTCGTCCGTATCGGGAACTTCCGACGGAGCTTGTGCCGGAACTTCCGTCGGAGCAATGACTTCGGCGGGCTTCGGCGTCGGACGCTCGACAATATTCAAATCGTCCTCCAGCGCTTCCGCCGCCTTTTCTGTGGCGAAGGAAACAAGGCTTCCGCTTATAGCCACGGACAGCGCGACTACCGCGAACATTATGACGCCTTTGCGCTTTTTTCTTAAATCGAGAATATCGGCGAAACGCTCTTTAATCACGTTTTTTGATATTATAAAGCAGGTTGAGAGGGGAGTAGTCATGGATTTTTTGTTATGCACGACCGTCAGAATCGCGCGGCAGTAGCCGCGGCGGAATTCCATGTCCCGCTCCTTTACAACCTCTTCATCGCACGCAAGCTCGATATCCTTATTCGCCGCGCCGACCATCGCATATACGAGCGGATTGAACCAGTTAAGCGCGTTCGCGATTATCAGCACGAGCTTATAAAGAATGTCGTTGCGCTTGAAATGTATCAGCTCATGGCGCAGAATTACGGACAGCTCCTGCTCGGTGTAGTCGTCCTGCGGCAGCAGAAGCGTCGGCTTTATAAAGCCGAATACCATAGGAGTAGACGCCGTTTTGCAGATTTCCAGCCGCAGATTCCTGCGCTCGCCGATATCTTTTTTTATTCTGTCGAACATAGCTGTTATTTTTTCGTTTGCGACAGGCTTTGCCCACCGTTTTACCGTGCGCCTGAAGCTTATGTAGCTTATAATCTGATACGCTGTGAACGCCGCGATACCCAAAAGCCAGACAATCATTAAAATTGTCTGAAGCGATATGTGCGGCGAAGACGCGCTCTGCGCCGTCGACGCGGTTTGCGCGGCTACGGGCATACCCTGTATCTGCCGCGGAATCTCCATTGTTATCGGCGCGTTAAAAACGCTTATTTTAAACGGCAGTATCAGCCTTACCGCCACAAACAGCCACATAAAGTAACGCCATTTTGCGACGAAGCCTTTCTTGATAAGCGGAGATATGAGAAGAAGCGCGGCTATCAGAATTGATATCGGAAGAGCCAGTTCCAGCGTGTCAATAAAAAATATATTCATACTTTTTTCCTTTCCGGCGGCGCCGTCAATCGTTCCTGCGCGTTCCCTCGATAAACGCGTTAAGCTCGTCGAGGTCCTCGTCCGAAATGGATTTGGAGTCGTAGAGCGATGTTACAAGCCGTGTTATTGAATTTCCGCTGAGCCGCTTTAAAAACGACCTGCTTTCCAGAACGAGATAATCACGTTCGTCGACAAGCGGCGTGTACGTTTTGCTTTTGCCCCGCATTTCCCCTTTGAGGAATCCGCGGTCAATAAGACGGTTTAAAAGCGTTTGCAGCGCGCCTACAGACCACGGACGCTCCTCCTCCAGGATTTTTTTTACCTGCGACGTCGTTATCGGCGTCGGGTTGTTCCAGATTACCTGCATGATTTCAAGCTCAGTGTCAGGTATTTTTGTAATTTTGTTTTTCATAGTACTATTTCCTTTCCTACAATTGTAGTATAAATATATAATACACTTGTAATAGATATTTGTCAAGGGGTTTTTGAAAAAATTTATAATTTTATTTTGGAGGAATTGAAACGTATGCCGTATATACGGCGCAATAAACGTTTTTTAAACGATATATTCGGACGTATTCTGAGACGGCGCCGTTACGCTTTAAGAACGCGTCCTCATTTTATCAGATACAATAAGGAGGTCCTAACGGTGAGCTGGGCGCGTCGCTGAGATATCTCTCTCAGAGATATACAATGCCCGATGAGGTGACAAAAGGTTTGCTTACGGATATAGGTACGTCTGATTAAAAATGACACCCGCCCGCTCCTCCATCAA